>CAZIPH010000003.1:50397-123768 GCA_964541115.1 uncultured Salaquimonas sp. | reverse complement strand
GCCCGAGGATGACTACGGAGAGGAAGATTTGAATGACAGACGAAAACAAGTTTCCACCCGAAAAGAACCTCCCAGCAGGCTATGTGCCGCCGAAGGTCTGGTCGTGGGACTCGGAGTCCGGCGGTGCGTTCGCCAAGATCAACCGGCCCATAGCAGGCGCGACACATGACAAGGAATTGCCGGTCGGCACGCATCCCCTGCAGCTCTATTCGCTGGGAACGCCCAATGGCGTGAAGGTGACGATCCTGCTGGAGGAATTGCTGGCGCTTGGCGAGACGGGCGCTGAGTATGATGCCTGGTTCATCGATATCGGCGAGGGCCAGCAATTTGGCTCGGGCTTTGTGGAGGTCAACCCGAACTCGAAAATCCCGGCCATGCTCGATCTTGCACCCAAGGGAGGCGGCGAACCGGTGCGGCTGTTCGAGAGCGCCTCAATGATGTTTTACCTCGCGGAGAAATTCGGCCACTTCCTGCCAACCGATCTGCGCAAGCGCGCCGAGACCATGAACTGGCTGATGTGGCAGATGGGGTCCGCGCCGTTTCTCGGCGGCGGCTTCGGCCATTTCTACGCCTATGCTCCCATGAAGATCGAATATGCAATCAACCGCTACTCCATGGAGGTCAAGCGCCAGCTCGACGTGATGGACAGGCACCTTGCCAGTAATGAATACATGGCGGGCAATGACTACACGATTGCCGACATGGCGATCTGGCCCTGGTACGGGCGGCTTGCCTCGGGCGGCGCGTATGGCGATTCTGCAACCTTCCTAGAGGTCGAGAAATACGAACATGTCCAGCGCTGGACAAGACAGATAAAGGAACGCCCTGCCGCGCTGCGCGGCTCCATCGTCAATCTTTCCGGTGAAGGGAAATTGCGCGAGCGGCACGACGCATCCGATTTTGAAAACAATCTCAATCTGCCCGAAGACAAGGCTTGAGCGTGACAGGAAAGCACCCGGGACAGTTTCATGGCCAATCTGCCTGACATGACAAAGCACAAGGGATTTCCCTCCGGCATGCCGGGGACGGGATTCCAGTTCACCATTAGGCGGGCCAATCCCAAGGGCGCGGCGAAGCTGATCGAGCGCAAGCGCTATGCTGACCGCTCGCCGCAGGACAGCAAGGCCGATGCCGCCTTCCTGCATTCGCTCTGGCATTATTTCGGGGATGAACCCTTCGAGCGGGGCAATCTAGATGCCGGGCGGATCTCATGGCTGTTCAACCGCGAAATTGTTCCGGCCGAAACGCCATTTGATCCGGAAAGCTATGAAGCGCTTCTGCGGATAGACGAGGATGTGGCGCGCCTGAACTTTCCGCAGGCCTTTGATGATGTGTTCGAGGTCTGAGTAGCGATGGAACGCGCCTTGACATGGATCATTTATCCAGAAGCCTGCCCGGCCCACAATGGGGCCCCAACAGGGAGCGGGTGGGCAGATGCGAGGTTTTCCATGGCAGATGATGATGATGACAGGGACGAGGGCTACAAGGTTCCCAAAAAGCCGATGAGCCAGCACGAGCGCGAACGGCTGCAACGGCAGCATTTTTCGTGGCTGGTCTATATCGTCAAATCCGGCCTGATCGGCGCGGCAGTCGGGGTGATTGCGATCTGGCTGTTTCTTGAATCAAATGTGAGCGGCTTTGGCGAGATGATTGCTAACTCGCCCAATCGTATCGGGTTTACCGCGCTGCTGGTTCTCAGCACCGCCTCGACTTTTGCAGCCATGGGAATGGGTATCGGCATCATGATCCGGTCCGATCATCCGGGCAAATATGATGAAGACTGATTGACGGACAGGATTGAATAAATGTTCAAAAAGATACTGATAGCCAACAGGGGCGAGATTGCCTGCCGGGTGATCAAGACGGCGCGCAGGATGAGTATCGCAACCGTTGCGATCTATTCCGATGCCGACCGCGATGCCCTGCATGTGAAGATGGCCGATGAGGCCATCCATATCGGCCCGCCCGCAGCGTCCGAATCCTATATCGTCATCGACAAGATCATGGACGCGATCCGCCAGTCGGGCGCGGAGGCGGTGCATCCCGGCTATGGTTTCCTGTCGGAGAATTCGAAATTTGCAGAAGCGCTGGCGGCTGAGGGCGTAGCATTCGTCGGGCCGCCAGTGGGTGCCATTGAGGCAATGGGCGACAAGATCACATCGAAGAAGCTGGCACAGGAAGCAAATGTTTCGACCGTTCCCGGCCATATGGGCCTGATCGCCGATGCAGATGAAGCGGTGAAGATTTCATCGCAAATTGGTTATCCGGTGATGATCAAGGCGTCAGCCGGCGGCGGCGGCAAGGGCATGCGGATTGCCTGGAATGATGGCGAAGCGCGCGAGGGTTTCCAGTCCTCGAAGAACGAGGCGGCGTCGAGCTTTGGCGACGACCGCATCTTCATCGAGAAATTCGTGACACAGCCGCGTCATATCGAGATCCAGGTACTGGGCGACAAGCACGGCAATTGCATCTATCTCGGTGAGCGCGAATGCTCGATCCAGCGGCGCAACCAGAAGGTCATTGAGGAGGCACCGTCACCTTTCCTTGACGAAGCGACACGCAAGGCGATGGGCGAACAGGCCGTGGCACTGGCAAAGGCGGTTGATTACTGCTCTGCGGGCACGGTTGAATTCATTGTCGATGGCGAGCGAAATTTCTATTTTCTCGAAATGAACACCCGCCTGCAGGTGGAACATCCCGTAACTGAACTGATCACCGGGATTGACCTTGTCGAACAGATGATCCGCGTTGCGGCCGGAGAGAAACTGGCGCTGAGCCAGGAAGACGTGAAGCTCAATGGCTGGGCGGTTGAATCGCGGCTCTACGCCGAAGACCCGTATCGCAACTTCCTGCCATCGATTGGCCGGCTGTCGCGTTACCGCCCGCCCCGTGAGGGCGAAACAGACAAGGGCATCATCGTGCGTAATGATACCGGTGTCTTCGAGGGCGGCGAGATATCGATGTATTATGACCCGATGATCGCCAAGCTCTGTACCTGGGGCAAGGACCGGATCACCGCGATTGAGGGAATGCGTGATGCGCTGGATGCATTCGAGGTCGAGGGCATCGGCCATAACCTGCCGTTTCTTTCGGCGGTGATGGACCATGAACGGTTCCGCTCGGGCAATATCACCACTGCCTTCATTGCAGAGGAATACCCCGATGGTTTCGAAGGCGTAACGTTGAGTGACGAGGCGCAGTACAAGGTTGCGGCAGTGGCCGCTATCCTCAACATGATTGGCGAACTCAGAAAGACGCGGATCAGCGGTGTCCTCGCCAATCACAAGCGCAAGGTTTCCAAGGAATGGGTCGCTGTCATCGACGGGCGGCAATTGCCGCTGAAACTGCGCAAGATGAACAATGACGGGGCGACGGTGACAATTTCCGAAACCGCAACGTCGATTGCAGAAACGCTGGAAACAGATAGTTCGGCCAAATCGAAACTGGCGATCAAGCTCCTGCCGATGCTGGAGCGCGGTGCCATTCATGTGGATGAAGTTGCCGATGAGCTGGGCTGTTCGGAGACACAGGTCCGCAATGCCATCGATCATCTGCGCCAGCATGGTGCGGAAATCGAGAACGCCGGCAGGGAAACCCTAAAATTCCGCTACCGCCGCACGCGCATGGATGTGGAGACATCCTGGCGTCCCGGGACATCGCTGGCATTGATGAAGGTCGATGGCGAGACACTATCCATGAAGGTCCAGCCGACCCAGACCGGTTTTCGCATCCGCTGGCGCGGCGCCGACATGGACGTGAAACTGATCTCGAAACACCTGGCGCGGTTCCTGGCGCTGATGCCGGAAAAGATGGCGCCTGATACCTCGAAAATGCTGCTTTGCCCGATGCCCGGGCTGGTCGTCTCGATCAGCGTTGTCGAAGGCGAGGCGGTAGAGGTGGGCCAGCCGCTGGCAACTGTCGAAGCGATGAAGATGGAGAACATCCTTCGCGCCGAGCGAAAGGGTAAGGTTTCGAAAATCAACGCTACTGCAGGCGACAGCCTTGCCGTTGACGAGATCATCATGGAGTTTGAGTGATTTGTAAGCCCGGCTCTGTAAAGGCACTGGAAGAACCTGGCCGGTCACATTTGTCGGAAAATTCACCCGAAACCATACTTGAAAGCTAACGGTAGACATCATGACCAAGACTCAGAAAGACTGGCTCGATCTGGCGACAAAGGAACGCAATGGCGCCTCGCCTGATGACCTCGTCTGGCACACAGATGAGGGCATTGCGATCAAGCCACTTTACACGCGTGATGATCTTGCGGGCCTGGATCACCTTGATTCGCTTCCCGGTTTTGCGCCGTTCGTGCGGGGACCCAAGGCAACCATGTATTCCGGCCGACCATGGACGATCCGTCAATATGCCGGGTTTTCAACGGCAGAAGAATCCAACCGCTTCTACCGCAAGGCGCTGGCCGCCGGCCAGCAGGGCGTATCGGTTGCCTTCGACCTTGCGACCCATCGCGGCTATGACAGTGACCATCCGAGGGTGACCGGCGATGTCGGCAAGGCGGGCGTTGCCATCGATTCTGTCGAGGACATGAAGATCCTGTTCGACGGCATACCGCTGAAGGATATCTCCGTCTCCATGACGATGAATGGTGCGGTCATTCCGATCCTGGCGAATTTCATCGTGGCTGGTGAGGAGCAGGGCTGTGAGCGCGCGCTGTTGTCCGGCACGATCCAGAATGACATCCTCAAGGAGTTCATGGTCCGCAACACCTACATCTATCCGCCGGAACCCTCCATGCGGATTGTCTCGGACATCATCGAATACACCTCCAATGAAATGCCGCGTTTCAACTCGATCTCGATCTCGGGCTACCACATGCAGGAAGCGGGGGCGACGCTGGTGCAGGAACTTGCCTATACGCTGGCGGACGGGCGTGAATATGTGCGCGCGGCGATTGCCAGGGGCATGGATGTTGACAAGTTTGCCGGGCGGCTTTCCTTTTTCTTTGCCATCGGCATGAACTTTTTCATGGAAGCTGCAAAACTCCGTGCGGCGCGCCTGCTCTGGGCAAGGATCATGCAGGAATTCGGCGCCAGCGAGCGCTCGCAAATGCTGCGTACCCATTGCCAGACTTCCGGTGTCTCCCTGCAGGAACAGGATCCCTACAACAATGTCGTGCGCACGGCTTTCGAGGCGATGAGCGCGGCGTTGGGCGGCACGCAGTCGCTGCACACCAATTCCTTTGACGAGGCGATCGCCCTTCCGACGGAGTTTTCGGCCCGCATCGCGCGCAATACCCAGCTCATCCTGCAGCATGAAACCGGTGTCACGAAAGTTGTCGACCCGCTGGCCGGTTCCTACTACGTGGAGAGCCTGACGAAGCAATTGGCGGAAGAAGCCTGGAAACTGATCGAGGAAGTCGAAAGCCTTGGCGGCATGACAAAGGCTGTCGAGGATGGCCTGCCCAAACGGCGCATAGAGGAGGCGGCGACCCGCAAGCAGGCGAGCATCGACAAGGGCGAGACAGTCATCGTCGGGGTCAACCGCTACCGGCTGGAAACCGAGGACGATATCGATATCCTCGAGATCGACAATACGGCAGTGCGCAAGTCGCAGATCGAACGGTTGAAGCGGCTGCGCTCACAGCGGGACAAGAAGGCCTGCGATGCAGCCCTCGCGGCGCTTGAGAAAGTTGCCGAAAGCGGCGCGGGCAATCTTCTGGAAGCGGCGGTTATTGCAGCGCGTGCGCGGGCCAGTGTCGGCGAGATTTCCGACGCGCTGGAGAAGGCATTCAACCGGCACAAAGCGGTTCCCGAAGTGGTATCGGGTGTCTATGCGGAGGCCTATGAGGGCGACCCCGAATACGCAATGCTCGTCGAGCGGCTGAAATCGTTCTCGCGCGATCTTGGTGAAAAGCCGCGCCTGATGGTCGCCAAGCTCGGCCAGGACGGCCATGACCGGGGTGCGAAGGTGATTGCCTCGGCCTTTGGTGATGTCGGCTTCGAGGTGATTGCCGGTGACCTGTTCGAGACGCCAGCGGAAGCTGCGCAATCGGCGGTGGACAACAAGGTACATGTGATCGGCGCGTCCTCACTGGCAGCAGGACACAAGACGCTTCTGCCCGAACTGGTGGATGAATTGAAGAAGCGCGGCGCGGAAAATATCATCGTCATTACCGGCGGGGTAATCCCCCGCCAGGATTACGACTATCTGCGCGAACATGGTGTGGCGGCGATCTTCGGTCCCGGCACCAATGTGCTGGAAGCAGCGCGTGCCGTCATTGACCTGTGCGAGGGCAAGCTGACCAACAGGTAGGATTGTTGAAACCCAAAGCGACGCGGATTGCGCGGAACCTATGACACTTCCTGACGTTGAATACCCAAATACATTTTCAGGGAGTTGATTGATGTCCGAGTTGAAATTGCCCCATGACGGCTGGCTGGTTGTCGCCGATGGCGAGAAGGCGCTTTTCCTGCGCAATGAGGGGGATGAGAAGTTTCCCAACCTCGAAGTCTTCCGGGAGATGGAGCAGGAGAACCCGAAAGCGCAGGACTGGGCGGCCAACAAGCCGGGCCGCTTCAATGACGGGGCAAGCGTTCACCGCAGTGCTGTCGAGGATACCGATTGGCACGTTCTGGAAAAGGAACGCTTTGCCCGCGAGATTTCCGACAAGTTGTACAAGCTTGCCCATCAGGGCCGGTTCAGCAAGCTGATCCTGGTTGCGCCGCCCAACACACTGGGTGAGATGCGCCAGGAAATGCATCAGGAAGTCACCGACAAGATCATCGGAGAACTGGACAAGACGCTGACCAATCATCCGGTGCACGAGATCGAAAAAATCGTTCTTGGGGAATCGGGTTAGGCCGGGATGCCAATTGCGCCGTCAGTGCGCCTTTGACATGTCGCCGAGAACCTTCTTCGCCCTGACAGTGGAATCAGCGTTGAGATCATAAATCATGGGCACACCGGTCGCCAGATTTAGTCCGGTGATCTCCTCGGTCGACATGCGGTCCAGCACCATTACAAGCGCCCGAAGCGAGTTTCCATGGGCCGCAACCAGTACGGTCTTGCCGGACAGAACCTGGGGCAGGATTTCCTGCATGTAATAAGGCCAGACGCGGGCGCCGGTGTCGCGCAGGCTTTCACCCTCTTTTCCGGGAGGTGGCGTGTCGTAGGAGCGCCGCCAGATATGAACCTGTTCCTCACCCCATTTCGCTCTGGCATCATCCTTGTTCAACCCGGCGAGTTCTCCATAGTTTCGTTCGTTGAGCGCCTGGTCGTGGATGGTTTCAAGTTCGTCCTGGCCCATCCCATCAAGGATGATCTGGCAGGTCTTCTCGGCCCGCTGTAGCACGCTGGTATAGGCGATATCGAAAACGATGCCTTCCGCCTTCAGAACCCGGCCCGCTTCCCTGGCCTCGGCGACGCCCTGCTCGGTCAGATCGGGGTCCTTCCAGCCAGTGAAAAGGTTCTTGAGGTTCCACTCGCTCTGGCCGTGTCGGACCAGCACCATTCTTCCACTCATTTTTCAACTCCCCTGATTAATTCCCATTACCCAGTGGCATCAGCCATGCAGGTGCATTCCGTATTCAATTTCCGACGGCCTGTTCATTTAGGCCGAGCACATCGCGCATGTTGAAAAGGCCGGGTGCGCGTCCGCGCGCCCAGATTGCTGCCGTGACAGCGCCGGTGGCGAAGTTGCCGCGATCCTGTGCAATGTGGGAGAGTTCGATCCGCTCACCTTCACCGGCGAAAATGACGTTGTGCTCGCCGACGACCGAACCGCCGCGCAGGGTCGCAAAACCGATTGTTCCCTCCTCGCGCGGACCGGTATGCCCGTCGCGGACCCTCACTGAATTTTCCGAAAGGTTGATACCCCTTCCGCTTGCTGCCGCTTCGCCCAGCAGGAGGGCAGTACCCGAAGGTGCATCGACCTTGTGCCTGTGATGCATTTCCATCACCTCGATATCAAAAGAGGCAGCATCAAGTGCGCGGGCGGCCTTTTCGACGAGGACAGACAACAGGTTGACGCCAAGGCTCATATTCCCGGACTTAACGATGGTTGCATGGCGAGCGGCTGCGGCAAGCGCCGCTTCCTGCGATTTGGAGAAGCCGGTGGTGCCGATCACGTGTACGATTCGGGCCTGCGCGGCATAACCGGCAAACTCGACACTCGCATCGGGAATGGTGAAATCGATGATCCCGTCGGCTGAGGCAATGACCTCGAGGGGATCATCACTGACCGCGATGCCGATTGGTCCAAGGCCGGCAATTTCACCTGCGTCACGGCCAATTGTGTCGACCCCCTTGCGCACCAATGCACCATGCAGCGTAACGCCCGGGGTCATGTGAATGGTTCGAATGAGAGTGGTACCCATGCGCCCGGATGCGCCGGTTACAACAAGTTTCATATCAGCCATGTTGAAGAATTCCCCGTTTACTCATGTCATGCATGGACATGTCATGCACTGGCCCTTTTGGTGTTGGTCCGTCCTGGCTTTGACGCTTTTGTATCGTCAAGAACAACATCGCCGGATGCGGTTCTCTGCAGTCCGTCAAAACCCATTCCGTGCAGCCTTGCATAGGTGCCCTTGCCGGATCCCAGCAGGGCCTCATGGTCGCCGCTCTGGGCTATCCGGCCCTTGTCGATCACAAGAATCTGGTCGCAATCGCGGATGGTCGATAGCCGGTGCGCGATGACGATCGTGGTGCGGCCTTTCATGAGTTCATCAAGCGCCTGCTGGACCAGTTTTTCCGATTCATTGTCGAGGGCGGAGGTGGCCTCGTCGAGCAGAAGGATCGGTGCATCGCGCAGGATAGCGCGTGCGATAGACAGGCGCTGGCGCTGGCCGCCTGACAGATTGGACCCCATTTCACCCACCTGGGTCTCGTATCCATCGGGCATGCCACAAATGAAATCATGAGCCTGGGCCAGGCGGGCAGCATTCTCGATTTCCTCACGGGTCGCATCCAGTCGTCCGTATCCAATGTTTTCTGCAACCGTCCCCTCGAACATGACGGGCTGCTGGGAAACATATGAAACGCGGTCCCTGAAGGAAGCGATCCTGATATCGGCAATATTCTGGCCATCGACCCTGATGGCGCCCGAGTCGATATCGTGAAAGCGCAGCAGGAGGTTGATAATGGTGGACTTGCCGCCGCCCGAGGGGCCGACCAGCGCGGTCGATTCGCCCGCACGCGCGACAAAGCTTACATCATGCAGGACGGGTTCGTTTTCAAGATAGCCGAAATTGACCGAATCGAAAACGACCTCGCCCCTGTCGACAACGATGTCCGGCGCGCCTTGCTTGTCGGCCTGGCGGGGCGGGGTGTCGAGGAGCTCGTAGAGCATGCGCGCGTTGACAAGTGATTTTTCGAACTGGACCCGGAAGGATGCCAGCCGCTTGGCCGGATCATGGGCAAGCATGGCAGCTGCGAGGAAAGAAAGCAGCGCACCGGCATTGCCATCCAGCGCAATGACGCGCCAGCCGCCAAAGGCGATCGAACCAGCAATGGCAACGCCGGCGAGCGTTTCGGTCAGGGGTTTTGTGCGGGCATTGATCAGCGCGATCGTGTTGGCCTGTTTCTCGGCGTTGGCAACGAAACCGTCAACCTTCCTGCTCAGGGGCGCTTCCATGGTGAAGGCCTTGACGACCGGAATGCCCTGCACGGTTTCAACGATGGAGGATGTCACCTGGGCATTCACGTTGACTTCCTTGCGGGAGAGTTTCTTGACCTGTTTCACGTAGCGGGAAATGACATAGGCACCGATCGGCAGCATGACGAGCGAGAAAAGGCTCATCAGCGGATCCTGGACTATCATTACGATTACCAGTGCAACAACGGTTACCAGGTCACGCGCAAAAACCGTGATCAGCGAATTCAGCAGGTTCTTGATACCGGCAATATTCTGGTTGAGCTGGCCTACCAGAAAGGCCGAGCGCTGGTCGGCGTAAAAACCGACGCCCAGATTGAGCAGATGATCATAAACCCTGCGCTGGTAGCGCGCGATAATATTGTTGCCGATCCGCTTGAGGATGACTTCCTGGCCGAAATTGGCCATGCCCTTGATAAAGAATACAAGGAGGACGATGCCGGCAATGGTATAGGCAGCAGTAAGGTCCTTTTCCTCGAATACCTTGTTGACCACGTCCTTGATTATATAGGCGCTGTAGGCAGTCGTGCCGGCCATGGCAAACATGCACAGGATGGCGAGGGCATAGCGGGCCCGGTATTTGCGGAAATTCTCGCCGATTATCCGCTGGACTATCGGAAATGCCTTGTCTTCAGCGGACTGTAAATCAGGTTTGTTGCTGGCCATGTTCGCTTTCGGTCAAAAAGGCGTTTCCGATTGATCAACCTTGTCGTTCCGGCCTGTCGCTGTTTGGCGGGATCTCACTGCCCGCTGCGGCCTTCCGGGGGTTTCATAAACAAGGCTGACAGCAAAGACAATGAGCTTCGGCTTAAACCGGGGAGTCGTGTCCTTGACGGTACCGGATCCCGGACAACCGACTTTTCCACGAAACCGGCATCACCTAATGCTCCACAGCGACCGCTTCAAGAAGAATAACACTGTGCAGTTCATTCCTTGATTATTGGACTTTCCGGCGTGGACATCAAAGCCTTTCAACAGGTCAAGATTGTGAATGCAAATGGGAAAAAACCATGCAAAAGTGATTTCAGTTGGTCCCGCCGTGTAGTGCTGCGCGAGCGGGGTTGGCAAACCGTATGCGCCCTCAGCAGTTCTCTGGCTGCCAAGGGTGCCGACATAGCGGAACTCAACAAACCAAACAGCAAAAAACCAAACAGCAAAGGGAAGAAACATGAAGCGTTTGATTCTTGGAATAACAGCCAGCCTCATGATGGCAGCATCGGCCATGGCAATGGATGCCAAGCCGGCAGTTGTCTATGACAAGGGTGGCAAGAATGATGGCTCGTTCAACCAGTCTGCCTATGATGGTGCCGAGCGGTTCAAGCAGGAAACCGGCATTGATTACCGTGATTTCGAAATCACGGAAGACGCCCAGCGCGAACAGGCCATGCGCCGCTTTGCCCGTGACGGCCACAACCCGATTGTAGCGATCGGCTTTTCACAGGCGGCCGCCCTTGAAAAGGTCGCAAAGGAATTTCCTGACGTGAATTTTGCGATCGTCGACATGGTTGTCGATCTTCCGAATGTGCGCTCTATCGTCTTCAAGGAACAGGAAGGTTCGTACCTGGTCGGCGTCATGGCGGCCAAGGCTTCCGAGACTGCGAAGGTCGGCTTTGTCGGCGGCATGGACATCCCGCTGATCCGCCGCTTTGCCTGTGGCTATACCGGCGGCGTGAAATCGGTGAATGCTGACGCGGAAGTTCTGCAAAACATGACCGGCACTACCGGCGCTGCATGGAACGACCCGACCAAGGGTGGTGAACTTGCCAAGGCCCAGATGGACCAGGGCGCTGATGTCGTGTTCCACGCCGCAGGCGGCACCGGTTTTGGTGTGCTTCAGGCAGTTGCTGATGCCGGCAAATTGGGTATCGGTGTTGACTCCAACCAGAACGGCCTGCATCCGGGCAATGTCCTGACCTCAATGCTGAAGCGCGTTGACGTTGCTACCTATAACGCCTTCAAGGACGTCAATGACGGTAACTGGTCAACCGGTTTTGCCGTGCTCGGCCTTGCAGAAGGCGGCGTTGACTATGCCATGGATGAAAACAACAAGGACCTCGTTTCCGACGAAATGAAAGCAGCGGTGGAGGAAGCCAAGGCAAAGATCATTTCAGGTGAGGTAACGGTTCACGACTACATGGCAGACAATGCCTGCCCTTATTGATGGGGCCCGCTCCTGTTGACGGGCAGCATCAGCCGGTTTGAAAGAACCAGTCTGAGAGAGATTGCGGGGGCCGCTGGCCCCCGTTTTCCTTTGTCGCAGAGATATTCCGAACGGCTGACTCTAAGCCAGCCTGACTGTGTCGCCCAGTTCGACACGACCCGGCTCGATGACCTCGGCAGTAATCCCGCCATGGCCGCGAACCGCATTGTATCCGCCATGGCCAAGTGCGTGCTCCATACGAGAACAGGGTGCACAGATACCGGTTCCCCTCAGGCGTGCGTTGCCAATCGTGAACTCGCGGTCCTTTAGCGCAAGGAGGCTGATGCCGCTTACTACAAGGTTGCGCCGCAACATCTGCGGTGTGACCTCTTCAATGCCCGCAAGGGCGGCAATCACTGGCAGGTGCTCGTGCTGGATCAGGGTCACGGCCCGGCTTCCCGGTGCGCTCCTGTGATCGCCTTCCAGCCCGCATCGGGTGATTGCAACCGATTGCTGCCAAACTATCGGCGCGCGCCGGACCGGGCGGATGCCGATCCACTGCAACCGGCCAAATTGGGCATGTTGCCCTGTGAGTTGCTTCGTGGTCAGCATGAAGCATCCACTAGTAGTGCGGTGGTTTGGTGATTTCCGGGGCAGGGGATGTCGCTTCCTCCAAGTCGAGGAAACGGGCGGTCAGCGCATCCAGCTTGCGGCGGGCCTGGTCCAGTTCTTCCCATTGCCTCGCAATAGTTGCGGACAGGTCTTCAATGGTCCTCGCATGATGCGAAACGAGTTCTTCCAGTTGTGTAATTCTCTGGTCACAATCTACAGATGTATTACGTGTTGGATCGGTCGCCATTATTTCCGCCTGATTCGTGTTTAGGGAGCGTATTTGCGATGGGGATGTCCGGAATGCCATGGATGAAAACATGGTTAATCATTCGTTAATATCCCGAAACTACGATGTTCTGTAAGGTTCAACTGACGGGTTTGCAAATGTCATTTTTCCGCATGGCGTACTGCCTGAAGCTTTCTACCGGGCGTATGCCGCTTCTCCCGGCGCTTCTGGTGATGGCAACCCTTGCCACCTCACTGCCATGGGCTTCTTCTGCCGAGGCATCCAGCTATGTCAAACCATGGCGCGACCGCGAAAAAGCGCTGGTGCTTGATGCCTATGAGCTCAATTCCATCGATTGGCTGGAAGTGGTAAAGGACAAGCGGATTGCCGGCTTCATAGCGAAAGCCAGTGATGGCCTGTCTGCCGAATACTGCTCTGACCGGCAAACGCTGTGTGGCGCAAAGTGGCGCAAGTATTTTGTCACGAAAGAACTTTATCATACCAGGCGGATGCTGGCCAAAGCGCTTGGGCTCAAATGGGGCGCTTATCATCTTGGCCGTACGGGCAACCCCGAGCAGCAGGCCCTGCATTTCCTGCAGTTTGCCAAGCCCGAACCCGACGAGGTCATAGTGCTGGATATCGAAAGCCTGGATTCGACCAAGTATATGAGCCTGAAGGAAGCTGAGCGGTTTTCGCGCTACATCTATAGCAAGCTCGGCCGTTACCCCATGCTGTATACCAATCACCAGACATCGTCCTTCATTGCGGCGAACCGAAAGGACTATCCGCTGCTTTCACGCATGAAGCTGTGGTATGCGCGCTACAAGGACGACATTCGCGGCGTGTTTCCGATGGGCAACTGGAACAGTTACACCATCTGGCAATTTGCCTATGGCGGCAATTGCAGCAAGAAATCCTGCCCCTATCGGGTCAAGGGAACCCCTCTCGACATCGATGTCAACGCGACGCACCTGACGGTCAGGGAACTGAAGGAGCAGTGGCCCTTTGACGGATTGCATGATGAGCAACCGTTAGATGGCACAGATGAGGCCGAAACAATCCTCGTGCGCAATGAAGTGGGCTATCCCGAAGAGGAAAAGCATTCCGATTTCGTTGCTGATATCGACTATGTCAATCCGGTGCTGGATGAGTTGACAACCGCCCAGACCGCTACTGAAACCATATCAGCTTATGTCGGTCCCGCCAGAGCCACCCCAAAGACCAACAGGCTGCCCGGGGCTGTGCGCAGGGATGAAGAAAAATGTGATCTCGATCTGGCCAAGCTCGATTCCGACGATTTGTTGAATTGCTGAGGAAAGCATCCTAGCGGGTGTAATCCTCCAGCAGAACCCTCCATTCCTGCGAGAGTGGAACAGGCTTGCGTGTCTCTCGCCCCACATAAACATGGACGAAATGCCCCTGTGCGGCGGCCACTTCCTCGTCATTGGCAAACAATGCGATTTCATAGCGCACGGACGACGTCCCGAGGTGACCGATCCTGATTCCGGCGGCAATTTTATCTGGAAAGCGCAGTTCGGAGAAATAGCTGCAACCGGTTTCAACAACGAGACCGACAGTCTCTCCTCCCAAAGGATCAAGCAGGCCCTTGTCTATCAGCCAGCCATTGATGGCGGTGTCGAACAGGGAATAATGAACCACATTGTTCATGTGGCCGTAGATGTCATTGTCGGCCCAACGGGTCTGCAGGCTTCTGAAAAGGCCGAATTCATCGCGCGTCAGTGGTTTGGCTTTCGGCATTTGCGGTTTCCTACCAGGCGGCCCTGTAGATTGTGAGGGCGTCAGCCTCGCTTACAGGGCGGGGATTGTTGACGAGCAGCCGTGTTTGCTTCATTGCGGCTGCGGCCATGGCTGACAGGTCGGCTTCGCCAATTCCAACATCACGCAGCCTCGGCTGAAGGCCGATCTTGACGGACAATTCGCCAAGCCGCCCGATAAATGCGGCGCAGCGACCCTGGCCTTCCGCTTCATTTGCCAGGTCGGGAAAGACATGCGGGGCGAGTTCGGAATATTCGTCATAACAGGCCGGTGCGTTGAACCGCATAACCTCCTTCAGGACCAGCGCGTTGGAAAGGCCATGTGGAATGTGGAACATGCCGCCCACCGGGTAGGCAAGAGCATGGACTGCCGCCACGGGCGAATTGGCAAAGGCCATGCCGGCCAGCATCGAGCCGATAAGCATTTCCTCGCGCGCACCAAGATCATCCCCGCGAAAACAGGCGGTTTCGATATTGGCGCCGAGTTTCTTCAATGCCTCGACTGCAAGCATGCGCGACATGGCGTTGTTGTTGGGACTTTTCGAGGTATAGGCCTCAATGGCATGGACCATGGCGTCAATACCGGTTGCAGCAGTAATGGGTTGAGGCAAGCCGGTTGTCAGGGTGGCATCGAGGATAGCCATGTCGGGCAGGATGACCGGAGAAGAAACGCCGCGTTTTTCATCGCCCTCCACCGTGATGATCGAGACAGGGGTGACCTCCGATCCGGTTCCCGCCGTCGTTGGAACCAGAACCAGCGGCAGGCGCGGGCCCTTGGCAAGGCCAACGCCCCATGCTTCTTCAATATTCTCGCCGGAACCGGCTATGAGCGCTGCCAGCTTGGCAACATCAAGGGAAGAGCCGCCACCAAATCCCACCACACCGGTCGCGGAAACCTCAATGGCCATCGTGATGGCACTGTTCAATGTCGCAAGGGAGGGGTCGGGTTCGACTGCATCAAACACCGCGACAGTGGCACCGGCGGCTTCCAGCGATTGAACGACAGGGGCCGTCAAACCCAGGCTGACCAGACCTGCATCGGTAACAAATAGAATCCGCTTGCCGAGCAGGGTTCCGGCAAGTTCACCGATCCTGGCCGAATGTCCATTGCCACAGCGGAGCGCCGGGGCGGTGTTGAATGCAAAGTCCATTTCTTCTCCCTTTTCCCGGTGCCTATGTCAGCAATGGAGCTGTCCGCGTCAAGCGCCGATAATTTATCAAATGGCTTGATCTGCAATTGTCACAACAAAGTCAGGGAAGGTGAAGACTGAAGGATATAGGGAGGACACAGGGAAGACACAGGGAAGACACAGGCAATTCAAAGCTTCCGTCTTGACTTGCCACTAACCACACCGTCAAATCGCGCAAAACAGGCAGGCGGGATTGCACTCATGGACCAGGCTACGATTTCAGGCGGCAGCGTCCCGGGAGAAAACCGGGACAAGATCCCTGGCGGGGACAATAAGCTTGCCATCGAGCTTCGGGGCATTTCCAAATCCTTTGGCCCGGTCGAGGCTAACAAGGATATCGACCTTCCCGTAGCCAGGGGAACAATCCACGGCATTATCGGCGAAAACGGAGCGGGCAAGTCCACCCTGATGTCCATACTGTACGGCTTCTACCAAGCCGATTCGGGCGAAATTTTTATCAACGGCAAGAAGACGAAAATAAAAGACAGCCAGGCCGCGATCGCCGCAGGTATTGGCATGGTGCACCAGCATTTCATGCTGGTTGAGAATTTCACTGTGCTGGAGAACATCATCCTGGGAGCTGAAGGCGGCAGCATTCTCAACAAGGCCGTGTCCAGCGCCCGCAGCGAGTTGGAGCGGCTGGAAGATGAATATGCACTGGAGGTCGATCCTGACGCGGTGATCGAAGAGCTGCCGGTCGGCCTGCAGCAGCGTGTCGAGATACTGAAGGCGCTATATCGTGGCGCGGAAATCCTGATTCTCGATGAACCCACAGGTGTCCTAACTCCTGCAGAGGCTGATCACCTGTTCCGGATACTCGAACAGTTGAAGGAGCAGGGCAAGACGATCATGCTGATCACGCACAAACTGCGCGAGATCATGGCGATTACCGACAACGTTTCCGTAATGCGGCGCGGCAAAATGGTGGCCACCCGCAAGACGGCCGAAACCAGCGTCGAGGAGCTGGCAGAACTCATGGTCGGGCGGCGAGTGCTGCTGCGTGTTGAAAAGGGCGAGGCCAAACCCGGCGATGTGAAACTGGCCGTTGAAGGTCTGACCGTGAAAGACGGGCGCGGCGTGACCATGGTCAACAATGTCAGCTTCGAAGTCAGGGCCGGCGAGATCGTCGGGATCGCCGGGGTTGCCGGCAATGGACAATCCGAACTGCTGCAGGCGATTTCCGGGATAAGGCGCGCCCAGTCCGGCAGGGTCATTCTTGATGGCAGGCCCATCGGGGTGACAGGTGAAATGGATCCGGGCCAGTTGCGCGAGCGCGGCCTTGCCCATGTTCCCGAGGACCGTCACCACATGGGTCTGGTGCTGCCATTCGAGGAATACGAGAATTCGATCCTCGGCTATCACGACCGCGAGCAATATCTTAACGGGCCGATGCTCAACATCGATGCGATCCGAAATGATGCCAAGGAAAAGATTGAACAATATGACATCCGGCCGCCGAATTGCCGGTTGAAGACGGCAAACTTTTCCGGCGGCAATCAGCAGAAAATCGTGCTGGCCCGTGAGATGGAACGCAATCCTGTGGTCCTTCTGGTTGGCCAGCCAACGCGTGGCGTCGATGTCGGCGCGATCGAATTCATTCACAAGCGGATCATCGAGATGCGCGACCAGGGCAAGGCAATACTGCTCGTCTCTGTCGAACTGGACGAAATCCGCTCGCTGTCTGACAGGGTGCTGGTGATGTTTGCCGGGCGGATTGTCGGCGAACGATCTCCTGAAACAAGCGAGGGCGAACTTGGCCTGTTGATGGCCGGTGTAGAAGACGGGAAAGCTGCATGAGGTTCGAGCCGCGCATTTCGATCGTGACACTGGGTGTTGGCGACATGAACCGGTCGCGCGCCTTTTACGAGGCTTTGGGCTGGGAAGCCATGGATGCCTCCAATGAAAACGTGACCTTCTTTCAGGGCAGGGGCATCGTGCTGGGTCTTTATGGTCATGAGGCACTTGCCGAAGATGCAGGCGTTGCCGGGGAGGGCGTTGCGGTCATGCCGGGCTTTCGTGGCGTAGCGCTGGCCTATAACTGCCGCAGTGAGGCGGAAACCGATGCAGCATTCGGCCAGGCCCTTGCCTGCGGCGCAAAGGCGGTAAAGCGGCCCGAGAAAGTATTCTGGGGCGGGTATTCAGGCTATTTTGCCGATCCTGATGGCCATTTGTGGGAAGTGGCGCACAATCCCTTCGCGCCAATGGACAAGGACGGGCACCTTGCCATGGAACCTGAGGAAGCCTCTGGTGGAGAGGGAGCATGAAGCACGAACTTCCAAAATGGGTGGACTACGGCCTGATCCCGCTGCTCAACCTGATCACGGCTTTCCTTGTCGCCGGGCTTGTGGTGCTGCTGGTGGGAGAAAACCCGCTCGAGGCGGCCTATCTGCTGGTGCGCGGTGCCTTTGGATATGGCGGCGGTATCGGCTACACGCTGTTTTATGCCACCAATTTCATCTTTACCGGTCTGTCGGTGGCGGTGGCCATTCATTGCGGCCTGTTCAACATCGGCTCGGAAGGCCAGGCCTATGTGGGCGGTATTGGTGTTGCCGCTGCGGCGCTGGCGCTTGACCGGTTCGTGCCCTGGTATGTGACCATGCCACTGGCGATCCTTGGTGCTGCAGCCTTTGGCGCGGCATGGGCGTTCATTCCCGCCTGGCTCCAGGCAAAGCGCGGCAGCCATGTGGTCATCACCACGATCATGTTCAATTTCATTGCCTCCGCCCTGATGGTCTATTTGCTGGTGGAGGTGTTCAAGCCTGCAGGTTCGATGGCGCCCGAAACGCGCACGTTCCAATCCGGCGGCCAGTTGCCCAAGCTCGATTTTGTTTTCGAATGGTTCGGCTCCAGCCTCGGCGGCGCACCGCTGAACATCTCCATCCTGTTGGCGCTTCTGTGCTGCTATCTTGTCTGGCTGCTCATCTGGCGCACCCGGCTGGGTTACGAAATCCGTACCACCGGAACCAATCCCAAGGCTGCGGTCTATGCCGGGATTCCGCCGGTTCGCACCATCGTCATCGCCATGCTGATCTCCGGCGCACTGGCAGGGATGATGGCACTCAACCCGATCATGGGCGACCAGTACAGATTGCAGGAAGGATTTCCCGCTGGCGCGGGCTTCGTGGGAATTGCTGTCGCGCTGATGGGTCGCAACCATCCCGTAGGTATCATCCTGGCGGCAATCCTGTTCGGCATGTTGTGGCAGGGCGGGGCGGAACTCGCCTTTGACATGCCCAATATCTCGCGCGACATGATCGTTGTCATCCAGGGACTGGTGATCCTGTTCGCCGGCGCGCTCGAACACATGTACCGCCCGTCGCTGGCGCGCTTCTTCAAGCCGCCAAAAGCGGTTATCGTCGCGGCGAAGGAGGTCTGACATGGATTTATTGGTTCTCCTCCAGGTTCTCGATTCAACCGTCAGGCTGGCAACGCCCCTGCTGCTGGCCGCGCTTGCAGGCCTGTATTCTGAGCGTTCCGGCGTTTTTGACATTGGCCTGGAGGGCAAGATGCTGGGCGGCGCCTTTGCTGCCGGCGCCGCCGCTGCCGTGTTCGGATCGCCCTGGATGGGGCTGCTGTTTGCCGTCATCGTCTCGCTCAGCCTAGCGCTGGTTCATGCGTTTGCGTCGATCACGGTAAAGGGCAACCAGATCGTTTCAGGTGTTGCCATCAATTTCTTTGCGCTCGGCATGACGGCACTGATGGGCCAGACCTGGTTCAACAGGGGCGGGAGGACCCCGCAACTCGACCAGGATCAGCGGTTCAGCCCCATCGAGCTGCCGTTTGCAGAAAGTTTTGGCTCGGTGCCCGTTCTTGGTCCGATCTATCGTGACCTCATCTCGGGGCACAACCTGATCGTCTATGTGGCATTCCTCATGGTGCCGGTCACCTGGTGGGTGATTTTCAGGACCCGCTTCGGGCTGAGGCTGCGCGCGGTTGGTGAAAACCCTGCCGCTGTCGATACGGCAGGGATCAGTGTTGTCTGGGCGCGTTATCGTGCCGTCTTGATCTGCGGGATATTGTGCGGGTTTGCCGGTGCCTATCTGTCGATCGGCCAACAGGCGGGCTTTGTGCAGAACATGACCGCAGGCAAGGGCTTCATTGCGCTTGCAGCGCTTATTTTCGCGCGCTGGAAACCGCTCAATGCGCTCTATGCCTGTCTGCTTTTCGGATTCCTGGATGCGGTGGCGATCCGGCTGCAGGGTGTTGAACTTCCCCTTGTCGGCTCGGTCAACAGCCAGTTGATGCAGGCCCTTCCCTATATTCTGACCGTGGTGCTGCTGGCCGGCTTCATCGGCAAGGCCGTTCCGCCGAAGGCGGGCGGTGTACCCTATACAAAGGAACGCTAGAGAATGGCTGATGATCTCTACAGGGCCGCGCTTGCTGCTGCCGGGCGGGCGCACTCGCCTTATTCGCAATTTCCCGTGGGTGCCGCGATCCGCACCGTTGAAGGCCGCATCTATTCAGGCTGCAATATCGAGAATGCCTCCTATCCGGAGGGATGGTGTGCGGAAACCACTGCCCTGTCCCATATGGTGATGGATGGCGGCACTCGGATTGCCGAAGTGGCGGTACTCGGCCTCAAGGCTGATGTGTGCACGCCATGCGGAGGTTGCCGCCAGCGCCTTGCCGAATTCGGTTCGCCCCAGACGAAGGTGCATTTGTGTGACCGGAACGGTGTCGTTGAGACCGTCACCCTGGGCGACCTTCTGCCCAAGAGTTTCTCTTTCTAGCAAGGAAAAAGCATGTCAGCAGGCGCAGAAATACTGAAGAGGCTGAATGGCCTGCAACCGCGCATAGCTCTGGTGCTCGGTTCGGGCCTTGGCGGCCTGGTCAGACAAGTGTCGGATCCAGTGAAGATTTCCTATGGCGAACTTGAAGGGTTTCCCGAAGGCGGCGTGTCCGGCCATGTGGGGGAACTGGTAGCGGGAACGATCGGCGGCACGCCGGTTATCATGCTTTCAGGCCGGGTGCACTATTACGAACATGGCGATGCAGCAGCGATGCGCCCGGCAATCGAGGCTCTGGCTGATGCCGGGATCCGTCAGCTTGTTCTTACCAATTCAGCCGGATCGCTGCGCGAGGACCTGCCGCCCGGGTCGGTCATGCAGATCACCGACCATATCAACTGGTCCGGCATGAACCCCCTTATTGGCGAACCTACTGACAAACGGTTTGTAGGCATGACCAGCGCATATGACGAGACGCTGAGGGACGAATTTGCAGCGGCGGCAAGAGCAGCACAGATCGAACTGGGCGCAGGTGTCTATATGTGGTTTTCCGGCCCCAGCTTTGAAACACCCGCGGAAATCCGTATGTCTCGACTCCTCGGCGCAGATGCGGTGGGCATGTCAACGGTGCCCGAAGTAATCCTTGCGCGGTTCTTCGGGCTGGAAGTTGCGGCCTTTTCCGTGATCACCAATTTCGGGGCAGGCATGACCGGCAATGAACTTTCCCATGACGAAACCAAGGAAATGGCACCAAGGGGTGGCGAAACGCTCGGTCAACTGATAGCAGCCTGGCTGACCAGGAACGGCGTATGAAACCGGATGACAATGAATTTGAATAACAGGGAAGTGGCGCGCAAGGCGATCAGCCTGCTCGACCTCACCAATCTCAATGATGATTGCACAGACAAGGATGTTGTCGACCTGTGCAGACGCGCCAATACGGTCCATGGGCCGACCGCTGCCGTCTGCATCTGGAGCGAGTTCATTCCGGTTGCAAAGAAGGCACTCGAAGGTACAACTATCCGCATTGCCACGGTGGTCAATTTTCCTGCAGGCGGACCGGATACCGATGCAGTTATTGGCGAAGTCAATGCTGCGATGGACGCAGGCGCGGACGAAATTGACCTGGTCTTTCCCTATATGAGCTTTCTCAAGGGTGATGTGGAGACCTGTATTGACCAGATCTCGAGGGTGCGCGATGTCATCCGCCCGCCGGCACAATTGAAGGTAATCATCGAAACGGGTGAACTTGAAGACCGTGATGCAATCTATTCGGCCTCGCGTCTTGCCATTGATTGTGGCGCGGATTTCATCAAGACATCTACAGGAAAAGTTGCCGTCAATGCCACACCCGATGCTGCGCGGACAATGCTGACCGCGATCCGCGACAGCGCAAAACCGGTCGGTTTCAAACCCGCTGGCGGGATCAGGACGCTTGAGGATGCCGCTACCTATATCAACCTTGCCGACAGTATCATGGGTGAAGGCTGGGCGACGCCCGCCACGCTGCGCCTGGGAGCTTCCGGTGTCCTTGCCAATCTGATTGCCGCGCTGGAAGGTGCGCAGGGCGAAGCGGACGGGAACGGATACTGACATGCTGCCACAGGAAACCATTGCCCGCAAACGCGACGGGCATGTTCTCGAAGCCGATGAAATTGCCGAATTCATCAGGGGAGTCAGCGATGAGAGGGTCAGCGAGGGCCAGGTGGCTGCGCTTGCCATGGCGGTATTTCTCAATGGCATGAACCGGGACGAGGCAGTTGCCCTGACCCTTGCCATGCGCGATTCAGGCGAGGTGCTTGACTGGTCGGACCTTGACGGGCCGGTGCTCGACAAGCATTCGACGGGCGGCGTTGGAGACAATGTCTCGCTGATGCTTTCCCCGGCGATTGCCGCCTGTGGCGGGTTCAACCCGATGATATCCGGCCGCGGCCTTGGCCATACCGGTGGCACGCTCGACAAGTTTGATTCAATCCCCGGCTACCAGACCCAGCCGGATAATGAACTGTTCAGGAAAGTCACAAAAGAGATCGGTTGCGCGGTTATCGGCCAGACCGGCAAACTGGCACCTGCCGACAAACGGATCTATTCGATCCGCGACGTCACGGCGACAGTCGAAAGCGTGCCGCTTATCACCGCGTCGATCCTTTCGAAGAAACTTGCAGCGGGCCTTACCGGCCTTGTGCTTGACGTGAAGGTTGGTTCCGGTGCGTTCATGGCAACGCTCGATGAAGCGCGCGAACTTGCAACCAGCCTCGTTGAAGTGGCAAATGGGGCGGGACTGAAGACAAGCGCCCTGTTGACCAACATGGATCATCCACTGGCATCTGCTGCCGGGAATGCGGTCGAAATGCAGAACGCGGTCGATTTCCTGACCGGAAAGCGGCGCGACCGGGAATTGTGGGATGTGACCGTCGCACTGGGCGGCGAAATGCTGGTCGCAGGTGGTCTGGCTGCAAACATGGATGCGGGAATTGCCCAAATGGAGGAGGCTTTCTCCTCGGGTGCTGCCGCAGATAAATTCGGGGCGATGGTCGCGGCGCTGGGTGGTCCGCCGGATTTCATCGAGAGGTCGGAAACCTACCTTGAAAAACCTTCTGTCCACCGCGTCGTTCATGCGGAAAAATCGACCGAGGCATATGAGGGACACCTCGCTTTCGATACCCGGCAGATTGGTCTTGCCGTGATCGAACTTGGCGGCGGACGAACAAGGCCTCAGGATCCGGTGGATCATGCCGTCGGCATTGTCCGCATTGCCGGCAGGAACTGGCAGGCGAGTCAGCCGGTCTGTGAGATACTGGCGCGGGATGAGGCAAGCGCTGATCGCGCCGAGGCCCGCATTCTCAAGTCGATGCGCCGGTCAGAGGCGGTGCTTCCCGGCATTCTGGAACGCATCGCACTCTAACGCTGAACCCCGAACAGGTCGACAATCAATTCGACAACCCGCTGGGAATGCATGGCCGTAGCTTCCGGTGAAGGCGCATCAGTAACGCCGATCACGCGCCTGATCTGCAGATCTCCAAGCAACAGGGAAACATAGATCTCGGCGATCTCACCGGGGTCATGCCGGCGTATCATGCCCTTTTCCTGGGCCATTGCAAAAGTCTGGGTGATCAGCGGTACCACCTTGCGCCGGCCATTATCCGCCAGCAATTTCCCCAATACACCACCCTGGCTTACATCGGCAGCCGCCGCCCTGTTGAGGGTGATGGATTTCTCCCCGTTAAGGAGTTCCAACAGCCGGTCACCGAACCGTACCAGGACCTTCAGCGGGGCCGCGTCCCCTTCCACCGTCGCATGTAACTCCTGGCTGGCGGTGCGGGCATTTTCCTCGATCATTGCGGCAAAAAGGCCCTGCTTGTTACCAAACCAGTTATAGAGGGTCTCGTTGGAGGCGCCTGCCGCCTTCGCCACAGCCAACATGGATGTACCCTTATAGCCTTTTTCAGCCATAACCGCGTAGGCTGCCTCGAAAATCGCCTGCCTGCGCTCCATTCTCGCATCCATTCCAGATCCCCCGAAAACCACATTAACAATTCTTCATTTGCCTGAAACCGTAAATAATTATACGGACTGGTCAAGTGTAAAGAACTGTACGGAGTATGCTTCGCCCGCGGCCAGGATCCCTGACCTGCCGGACGGACTTCCATGTGATTCAACCCCGAAAGGTCTATCAGAATGATACTTCAACCCGGTAAACAGCTTTCGCTGCTTCCCGCCAGCCTGGCATTGCTGCACGTTCTGTTTCTTGGCCTTATGGCCGGTTTTTTCTATGCCTATTCTGTCGATGTGATGCCGGCGCTTGACATGCTGGAGCCACCCCGAGCCATAGAAGCGATGCAGGCGATCAATGAGGCAGTCCGCAACCCCGTCTTTTTTACAACCTTCTTCCTGACGCCGCTCATCGGGTTGCTGGCCTCAGCGTTGCTGTATCGCAGCAGCGTCCCGAGAGCGGCGTATCTCTCGCTCCTTGCGGTGTTTGTCTATGGCGGACTTGCCTTCCTGCCGACTGCGATCGTCAATGTGCCGATGAACGAGGCGCTGGCGATGATAGAAACAACGGACCAGAGGCAGGATTTGATGAGTATCTGGACCCGGTACTCGGAAGATTGGACGTTCTGGAACACGTTGCGCAGTATTACCACATCCATTGCGCTTGTACTGGCCGGTATCGCACTTGTCGTAAGGGCCGATTGAGACGTGAATTTTTCTCCGCAAAGGCCTCGTCAACCTACAACTTTTACGGTAAACAGGTTGTGAACCCACGCTCTTGATTGAGTGATATTGATGAATATCATACCCGTTGTACTGAGCGGTGGGAGCGGCACGCGGCTTTGGCCGTTGTCGCGACAGGCAAAGCCCAAACAGTTTATTGACCTGGGTTTGGGAAGCACGCTGTTTCGCCAGACACTTGAACGCTGCCGAAATGATCTATTCAACGACCGGCCAATTGTTGTGGCCAACCTGGATCACCGGTATCTGGTCGCCGAGGAATTGCTCCTTGCCGATATCAGGGCAGATGTGCTGCTCGAACCGCATGGCCGCAATACCTGCGCTGCAATTGCGGCTGCCTGCCTGCAAGCATCATTGCGCCTGCGCGAGGCGATCGTCCTCGTTCTGCCAAGTGACCATCTGATCGGCGACATTGATGGCTTCTCCCGTTCCATTGAATATGCCCTTCCTGCTGCAATGGACGGTATGCTGGTTACTTTCGGTGTTCAGCCGACCCGGCCAGATCCCGGATATGGCTATATCGGCTTTCGAAAATGTCCCCAAACCGTCCATCCGGTGGAGCGGTTCATTGAAAAGCCGGATTGCGAACAGGCGAAAACCCTGATCAGTAGTGGATCGCTCTGGAATAGCGGCAACTTCCTGATGCGGGCGGATATGGCTCTTGCGGAAATCGGGCGATATGAACCCGAGTTACTCAGGCAGGCTCAAAAGGCGTTGGGCGCTGCAGCCCTGCTGAAGCCGGTAGCGGGAATGAGCCTGTCCGGCTTGCCGGAGCCGGGAGAAACGCGCATGCATGTACTCGAGGCGGAAAACCTTGGAGCGATTAGGCCGGTGTCCTTCGATCATGCAGTACTGGAAAAAACTGAACTGGCGGGCGTCCTTCCGGTCAGTCATGACTGGGCGGATCTCGGAAACTGGGAAAGTGTTTCGGACGTCTATCGAACCGATGCAGCGAACAACCGCATCGAAGGACAGGTCTGCGCCGAGCGAAGTTCCAACAATGTGGTGCGGTCCAATGAGAGGCTGACGGCCCTGCTGGGGGTTGAAAATCTCATTGTCATCGATACGCCCGATGCGCTGCTCGTGGCGGACCGCAAATGCGCGGTTGAAGTCAACCGGATCGTTGACGGACTGAAGTCAGCAGGAATACCGCAGGCTGACAGGGAGCCGGCAATCAGGAAGGCGGGGACCCGCCAGCAGATTTGCCCGTGGGGCCACTTTACCAGCATTGACGAGGGAGGTGGATATCAGGTCAAGCGCCTGACCGTTTCACCGGGCGCAACGCTTTCCCTGCAGTCACACAAGCACAGGGCCGAACACTGGGTGGTCATAAGCGGCATCGCTGAAACGCTGGTTGACGGAAAGAGCCGGAGACTGGAGCCGACACAATCAATCGACATCCCCAGGGGCAGCGTTCACCGCCTCGCCAATTGTGGCGATACACCCCTGTTGATCATTGAGGTGCAGACGGGCGAATATCTTGGTGAGGATGATATTGTCCGTCTCGAGGACGTCTATAACCGGGTTTGAGCTCGTCATTGCAAACGCCCGCCCTGATAGCCCCGCCATATCGGATCAATGATTGTTGCGGGGTGTTCCCTTTCGGGCAATATCGCGATAGCCGGGCGCATCCCGGAGCACCATGCCCTCTGAAAAGGGTTCGACCATCGCACGGAAATACTGCTGCCAGGGTGACTGGCTTTGCGGCATTGCAAAACCGCCGGCGGCCTGCAGCCTTTGCCGACGTTCTTCCAGGACCTTTTCGTCCACCAGCATGTTGGCAGTACAATTCTTCAGATCGATCCTGACCCGGTCTCCGGTCTTGATCAGCGCCAGCCCGCCACCGGTTGCTGCCTCGGGTGAAGCATTCAGGATGGAGGGAGAGCCGGATGTGCCTGACTGGCGCCCGTCACCGACACAGGCAAGTGCCGAAATGCCCTTCTTGATGAGATAATCCGGCGGGCGCATGTTGACGACTTCGGCACCGCCCGGATAGCCGATCGGGCCCGCCCCGCGCATGAACAGGATGCAATGTTCGTCGATCTCCAGTGATGGATCATCGATCCGCTTGTGAAAATCCTCCGGCCCGTCAAACACAATCGCCCGGCCCTCGAAAGCCATCGGGTCATCGGGATTGCTCAAATAGCGTTCGCGGAATTCGGGCGAAATCACCGAGGCTTTCATGAGCGCGGAAGCAAAGAGGTTTCCCTTGAGGTTGAGAAAACCTGCCGAATGCCTGAGAGGTTCGGAGACCGGGCGGATCACGTCAGGATTGACCGCAGTCACCGACTGGCAGTTTTCAGCCATTGTCAGGCCATTGACTGTCAGCGCGTCGCCATGGGGCAACAGACCTGCGCGCAACATCTCACCGATGACGGCGGGCACCCCGCCAGCGCGGTGGTAGTCCTCGCCGAGATATTCACCGGCAGGCTGGAGATTGACAAGGAGTGGCAATTCATAGCCGATTTGCTGCCAGTCATCATTGTTAAGCCCGATACCAAGATGCCTGGCGATAGCGTTCAGATGAATCGGCGCATTGGTCGAGCCGCCAATACAGGTGTTCACTGCGATTGCGTTTTCAAATGACTTGCGGGTCATGATATCGGATGGCTTCAAGTCTTCCCATACCATTTCCACGATACGCTGGCCCGTTTCATAGGCAATCTGCCCGCGTTCGCGGTAGGGGGCGGGAATGGCAGCAGATCCCGGCAATTGCATGCCGAGGGCCTCGGCAAGGGAATTCATTGTGGTTGCTGTTCCCATCGTGTTGCAATAGCCAACGGAAGGCGCTGAGGAGGCGACCAGATCCATGAAGCCCTCATTGTCGATCTCGCCTGCGGCCAACAATTGGCGTGCCTTCCACACGATCGTTCCCGATCCTGTGCGCTCGCCCTTGTAGTAACCGTTGAGCATCGGGCCGACCGAGAGTGCAATGGCCGGAATGTTCACCGTTGCTGCCGCCATCAGCAAGGCAGGTGTGGTCTTGTCGCAGCCGATAGTCAGCACCACGCCATCAATCGGGTAGCCGTACAGGCTTTCGACCAGTGAGAGATAGGCAAGGTTGCGGTCGAGCATGGCGGTCGGTCGCTTGCCGGTTTCCTGGATGGGATGAACCGGAATCTCGATTACCGTGCCACCGGCTGCTATCACCCCGTCGCGGACACGTTTGGCGAGTTCAAGGTGATGACGGTTGCAGGGTGAGAGGTCGGAGCCTGTCTGGGCAATTGCAATGATCGGCTTGCCCGCCTGCAATTCCTTTCGGGTCAGGCCGTAATTGAGATAGCGCTCGAGGTAAAGTGCGGTCATCTCCGGATCGTCGGGGTTGTTGAACCACTGGCGTGAGCGCAGGTTTTCCGGTTTGATCTTGCCTGCCGTCATGAAGAGCTTCCCCTGAGAATTTTCCGGTTGCCGAATGTACGAGGTTTAGTGATTTGTGCGGATATTCGCAAACAGGTTGGATGCGTTCCCGCGGTGTTGAGCGACTCTTTAATGCGCCGTATTATTGACAATAGCGGCTGATTCAGCGTATCACGCGGCCAACCGCGGCGCAGGATGTTTTCTGCGCCCTGTTTTTTTGCGATTGGGACGGATTTTCCGGCCGCGCAAAGCAGTAAATGACAAACAGCCGACTGACAAAAAGACGGACGGAAATCCAGGGTGATTTCCAGATCCGACCTGAACATTCGAAAGGAAACAAAATGTTCGCAGTCATCAAAACCGGTGGCAAGCAGTACCGCGTTGCAGCCGAAGATGTTCTGAAAATCGAGAAGGTTGCCGGTGAAGCCGGTGACATGGTTGAATTTAACGAAGTGCTGGCCGTGGGCTCTGAAATCGGCCTTCCCACCGTATCGGGCGCTGTCGTTACTGCCGAGATCCTGGAGCAGGGCCGCGCCAGGAAGGTCGTCTCTTTCAAGAAGCGCCGCCGCCAGAATTCACAGCGCACAAAAGGTCATCGCCAGCACCTGACCACCATCAAGATTGCCGAGATCCTTACCGGTGGTGCGAAGCCTTCGAAAAAGGCTGCGGCCAAGCCGGAAGCCAAGAAGGACGATGCTCCAGCCAAGGCTGAAGCGAAGAAGGCTGCTCCAAAAAAAGAGGCAAAGGCCGCGGCGCCAGCCACTCTTTTCACGGCACCTGAAGGCGAGCCTGATGACCTGACCAAGATCAAGGGCATCGGCCCGGTAGCTGCCAAGCAGCTTGCCGAGCAGGGTATCACCCAGTATGCCCAGCTGGCCGCCCTGAGCGACAACGATATCGAACGCATAGATGAAGCGATGCCCTTCAGCGCAGACCAGATTTCTGACTGGCGCTCCCAGGCAAAGGAAATGAAATAATCTGATTGGTCCGCCTTTGTCGAACAAAGGCCCCGGTCCAGCAAAAGAGCTGAAAGGACAGAAATATGGCACACAAGAAAGCAGGCGGCTCCTCGCGCAATGGTCGCGACTCCCAGTCAAAACGCCTCGGTGTAAAGAAATTCGGCAATGAATTGGTTGTTCCGGGCAATATCCTGGTTCGCCAACGCGGCACCAAATTCCACCCCGGAACCAATGTAGGCATGGGCAAGGACCATACGCTGTTTGCACTGACCGAAGGCAAGGTTGCGTTTTCGATAAAGGCCAATGGCCGCAATTTTGTCAGTGTGGAAGCACCGGCTGAAGCCAAATAACCGGCAGGAAATAATGCCGGCGTCTCCGTGATCCGGCGAATTTGTCCAAGGGGAGCGGGGAACTGGCTCCCCTTGTTTTTTGTAGCAGGTAGTCTCAGCCGGATACCTTGAGCCAGCTTTTGGATATCGGGCGATGTGTACGCTGTTCGCCCATAATCTTGCATGCCATCATGTCGCACCCCATTTGTGATATTGTGCGAATCACCGGCGCCCGAATGGAACGAGAATCCTCCGCCGGAGTTGGTTGCAAGCCGATTGTTACCCTATGCGAAATGGAAAACACCAATGAGTGCCCTGAGACAGGAGAACATGGAAACCGCTTTGTTTCTGGACACACCGTTGATTTCGACGGCGCGTCTGGTCATGCGTCCCCCCCATGATGCGGATGCCGAGGACATGGCCGTGCTGGCCAACAACATAAAGGTGGCCAGAATGCTGGCGCACATGCCTCATCCCTACACCATCAAGGATGCGCAGGACTTCATAGAGCGGGCCAAGGTCAACTCAGGCCGCGCCTGTGTCTATTCGATTACCGAGGCAGAAACCGGCCGGTTTATCGGCGTCGGCTCGCTGCATGAGATTCCCGAGGATCCCGAGCCGCATATGGGATACTGGATCGGCGAACCCTATTGGGGCAAGGGTTATGCGACGGAAGCGGCAAGGGGGCTGGTGGATACCTATTTCAAGGTGACCAACAGGCCGATTCTGCTGGTTTCCGCGCGTGTGAATAATGCCGCCTCCCAGAAAATCATCCGCAAATGCGGGGGACGGCATGTGCGGGTCAGCGAAGCGGTTCATCCCCTGCTGGGCGAAATCCAGCATCTCGACCATTTTGAAATCACCAGGGAAAGCTGGATGGGCGAAATCACGGCCTGATCGGCTTTGAACGATCCACCAGCGCAGGTTACAACATGAAATTTCTGGACCAGGCCAAGATCTATACCCGCTCGGGCGATGGCGGGGCCGGGGCCGTATCATTTCACCGTGCAAAATTTCAGGAGTTTGGTGGCCCCGATGGCGGCAATGGGGGCAAGGGCGGCGATGTATGGGCTGAAGCCGTCAACGGCCTCAACACATTGATCGACTACCGCTACCAGCAGCATTTCAAGGCCGAAACCGGTGTACACGGCATGGGCAAGAACCGTGACGGGCGCAAGGGCAAGGACGTGGTGCTCAAGGTGCCTGTCGGCACCCAGCTTTATGAAGAAGACAATGAAACGCTGATCGCCGACTTTACCGAGATCGGTCAGCGCTACCTGATAGCCAGGGGTGGCAATGGCGGCTTTGGCAATGCCCACTTCACCACATCGACCAATCAGGCTCCGCGCCGCGCAAATCCCGGCCAGGAAGGTGTCGAACGCGTCGTCTGGATGCGGTTGAAGCTGATTGCGGATGTCGGTCTGCTTGGGCTCCCAAATGCGGGCAAATCGACCTTCCTTGCCACCGTCACCAGGGCCAAGCCCAAAATTGCAGACTACCCGTTTACCACGCTTCATCCCAATCTCGGTGTTGCGGCAAGTGACGGACGCGAATTTGTCATTGCCGATATTCCAGGACTGATTGAGGGCGCGCATGAAGGCGTCGGGATAGGCGACCGTTTCCTCGGTCATGTGGAGCGCACCAACGTCCTCCTGCACCTTGTTTCGGCGCAGGAAGCCGATCTCGGCGACGCCTACCAGACCGTGCGAACCGAAGTGGAAGCCTATGATGGAGGTCTGGCGGACAAACCTGAAGTGGTCGCGCTGTCACAGGCTGACCTTGTCCATGACGAGGAGCGCGCCGCAAAAATCGCCGAACTCAAAGCTGCTTGCGGACAGCAGCCACTGGTGCTTTCTTCTGCAACACGTGAAGGAGTGGAGGAAGTATTGCGGGCGGTTGCGCGCCATGTCGAAAATCTTCGCCTTGGCGAGGCTGAACCGGTAAAGGATGAAGCCGAAACCTGGTCTCCTGTTTGAAGGTCCGGCAAATGCCCCAATCCTCCGGCGTGCTGTCATTGCACGCAATTCCCGGCACACTTGCTCCCTACCGGCGCATAGTCATCAAGATAGGTTCGTCTCTTCTGGTTGACCGGAAAACCGGTCTCAAGGCAGACTGGCTGCAGTCGCTTGCCGATGATATCGCACAATTGCGCAGGGCAGGCCATGACGTGCTGGTTGTCTCGTCGGGAGCCATCGCGCTCGGACGGCGGCTGCTTGCCATGAAACCGGGCGCCCTGAAACTCGAGGAGAGTCAGGCTTCAGCCGCAACCGGCCAGATCGCGCTGTCGCGGTCCTATTCCGAGGCGCTTGGCGTGCATGGCATCAATGCAGGCCAGATTCTCCTCACGCTGAGTGATACGGAAGTGCGGCGGCGCTACCTCAATGCACGTGCGACGATCGATACGCTGTTGAAACTGGGTGCGGTGCCCATCATCAATGAAAATGACACGGTGGCGACATCCGAGATCCGCTATGGCGACAATGACCGTCTTGCGGCGCGCGTAGCAACCATGATGACCGCTGACCTGCTGGTTCTTTTTTCTGATATTGACGGCCTGTACTCCGCGCCTCCCCAACTTGACCCCAATGCGCAATTCATCGAGCGCATCGAGGTGATCACGCCCGAAATCGAGGCGATGGCAGGCGATGTGGGTACCGAGCTTTCGCGCGGCGGCATGGTGACGAAGATCGAGGCGGCAAAGATCGCTGTCGGGGCGGGAACCACGATGGTGATCACCTCGGGCAAGAAAATGAACCCGATTTCAGCACTCGCATCAGGCGGGATGGCGAGCTGGTTTGCGCCGTCGGGCAATCCGGTATCGGCGCGCAAGAAATGGATAGCCGGGCAATTGGGCGTTGCAGGCCAACTGCATCTCGACGCCGGCGCGGAAAAGGCCCTGCGTTCAGGCAAAAGCCTGCTGCCTGCCGGGGTGCGAAACGTCGAGGGGCATTTCGAGCGCGGCGACGTGGTTGCCATCCACAATGCCGAGGGAATTGAAATCGGCCGCGGCCTCGTGGCATATGACAGCCACCAGGCCCGGAAGCTCATGGGCTGCCAGAGCGGCGAGATCGAGAAGTTGCTGGGTTTCAAGGGCCGCAGTGAAATGATCCATCGCGATGTCCTTGCCTTGACCAAAGCGGACAATTGAGCCGGTATACAGCGCTATTTCCGCTATGAGGCCGCCAGGAGGCAGGTGTAAAATGATCAGCGACACGGGAACCATCAAGAGCGGGTCAATCACGCAGATGATGGATGAGATAGGCAAGGCTGCCAAAACCGCCTCCGCCAAGCTGGCCATTGCAAGTGGCGGGCGCAAGCAAGCCGCGCTGACCGCCATGGCCGACAGCATCCGTGAAAACCGTGACACGATCCTCAAGGCCAATGCAATTGACATGGCGAATGCCCGTGATAACGGGATCTCCGGCTCGTTTCTTGACCGGCTCGAACTGGATGAGGGGCGCATCAAGGGTATGTGTGACGGGATCCGTGCGATTGCCGAAATGCCTGATCCAATTGGCAGCGTTCTTGCCGAATGGGACAGGCCGAACGGTTTGCATATCGAACGGGTCAGAACGCCACTCGGCGTGATCGGCGTCATTTTCGAAAGCCGCCCCAATGTTACCGCCGATGCGGGCGCGCTTTGCCTGAAGGCCGGAAACGCGGTAATCCTCAGGGGCGGATCGGATTCCTTTCATTCGTCCAATGCCATCCATGCCTGCCTCGTCGAGGGGCTGGAGCAGGCGGGCCTGCCTGCGGCGGCCATCCAGATTGTGCCGACCACGGACCGCGAAGCGGTTGGCGAAATGCTCAGGGGGCTTGGCGGGACGGTCGACGTGATTGTGCCACGCGGTGGCAAGGGGCTCGTTGAAAGGGTTCAGTCCGAGGCGCGGGTGCCGGTCTTTGCGCATCTGGAAGGGATTTGCCATGTTTATGTGGACGGCTCCGCGGATCTGGACATGGCGCGATCAATTGCGGTCAACGCCAAGATGCGGCGTACGGGTATCTGCGGCTCGGCCGAGACATTGCTCATCGACAAGGCGTGTGCAGGCACACACCTTGTGCCGGTCCTCAATGATTTGAGCAAGGCAGGCTGCGAAATCAGGGGAAGCGAAGAGGTCCGGCAAGTCTGGCCGCAGGCAGTTCCCGCCACTGACGAAGACTGGGCAAGCGAATATCTTGCGCCGATCATTTCTGTTGACCTGGTCGACGGGATTGATGGCGCTGTCAGGCACATCAACCGCTGGTCATCGCACCATACCGAGGCAATTATTGCCGAGGATGAGGCGGCGGTGGAGCGCTTTTTCAATGAAATCGATTCAGCGATCCTATTGCACAATGCGTCAACCCAGTTTGCCGATGGCGGCGAATTCGGAATGGGCGCGGAAATCGGCATTGCCACCGGCAAGATGCATGCGCGCGGCCCGGTTGGCGTGGAACAGCTTACCAGCTTCAAGTACCAGGTGCGCGGCAATGGCCAGGTAAGGCCGAAATGAACTCTAGACCGGGGAAGGGGGCCGCACAGGCTGAAACCAACCTGTTGCGCGAAGCCATGCGGTTTCCGCATGTGGAAAAGGGCCAGCGGGTCGGTCTGTTTGGCGGATCGTTCAACCCGCCGCATCATGGCCATTTGCATGTGAGCGAAAGTGCGCTGGTGCGCGGGCAGCTGGACCAGGTATGGTGGCTGGTGACGCCCGGCAATCCACTGAAGGATCATTCCGAGCTTGCCCCGCTTGGCGACCGTATTGTCCAATGCCGCAAGCTCATCGACAATCCGCGCATAAAAGTTACAGCCTTCGAGGCGCGCTACAATGTCAGCTACACCGAGGAGACGTTGCGCCTTGTCACGGCGCGCCATCAAGGTGTCAAATTCGTCTGGATCATGGGGGCAGACAATCTCGCCTCCTTTCACAAATGGCAGAACTGGCGGGCCATTGCCGGCATGATGCCCCTGATGATTGTGGATCGTCCCGGCTCAACCCTTTCCTACCGCTCGGCACAGGCAGCAATCGCCCTTTCGCGATACCGAATCGACGAAAGCGATTGCGAATTGCTGGCAGATATGAAACCACCTGCCTGGACATTTCTGCACGGACCCCGTTCTTCGCTTTCCTCGACAGCGATGCGCGCTGCGATGAAAAAGCGCAAGGGCCACAAGGACGGGTGAGCGGGAATCGGTCCCGATCACGAGGGCAACATCAGCTGTCTTTAAATTTCCACGAATCGGTGGCATGATTGAGACGCAACGAAATGGTCCGGCAATAGTGCCGCGCCATGACCAATCCAAACCAAAGAGGGTCACACTGGTCACTACATTGCAAGCTGGCAGCACCCATGAGGGTAGCATGCCGCAAACCTCCTCTTCCGCAGGTTACTCGGCAGAGGAAGTTCTCGACGCCATCGTTACTTCAATTGAAGATTCGAAGGGCGAAGATCTTTCCACCATTGACATCAGGGGCAAATCCGCACTCGGCGACTACATGGTCATCGTGTCGGGACGCTCGAACCGTCACGTCAGCGCCATTTCAGATCATCTTCAGCGCGAATTGAAGACGAAAGGGTATGGCCCGTTCAAGGTTGAGGGAGAACAGTCAGCCGACTGGATCCTGATCGATACCGGCGATGTGATCGTTCATGTTTTTCGGCCTGAAGTTCGCGAATTCTACGGGATCGAGAAAATGTGGTCGATGGTAGAGAGCAGCGAAAGGCACTAGGCGGCGGTCCCGGTTTCTTCCGGCCAGCCGGAAGCAGGACCTGCAGTCAGGTTGCACCCTCGTGAAGCGGGGCGCCCCGCCCTGATGGTGGACATTTGCGGCTTTCCATACTGGCAATCGGAAAAATGAAACAGGGTCCTGAGCGCGAGCTTCTGGAGCGCTATGCAGGGCGTGCAGAAAAGGCTGGCCGGCAATTGGGACTTTCAGGGCCGGATATCACCGAATGGAATGAAAGCCGGGCCTCAACCGCGAAACTGCGGTGCGACGATGAAGCCTCGCAGATGCTGGCGAGCCTCAGGAGTGGCGCCATGGTTATTGCGCTCGATGAGAACGGAACCGACCTCACCTCGCCGCAATTGGCCGCGACAATCGGCAAAGCCATGGATGCCGGGACACCCGAAATCGGCTTTGCCATTGGAGGACCTGATGGTCATGGCGAGGCGCTTCTGGCAAGGGCCGACCTGAGATTGCGGATGGGCAGAATGACCTGGCCGCACCAGATTGCCCGTGTGATGGTGAGCGAACAGCTCTACCGGGCAATCACCATACTGTCCGGCCATCCGTATCACCGGGTCTGACCCGGGCTTGACCAGGTTCTGAACAGGGATCCAGGATTGCAGGTGGACCGACTGCGAACCCTGTCTGGACGGTTTAGTGTAACTGACGATGGCCAATGGGTGACAAATAGGGTCAATCTGGGTAGGGCGAATCACATTGATCCCTCAGGTGGAAACAGAATTCATGAGCCGGTTGAACCATAGCAGCCATGCTGCAGCAGGTATCCCAAAGCGTCCATCGGGGCGCCTTTTCGGCAAGTCCCTGCTTCTGACCGGGCTGCTGATCATGACGACTTTCCCGCTACAGGCGCTCGCGCAGCAAGGCGATGAACAGGCTGCCAGTTTGCCTGATTCCGCCCAATTATCCGAACAGCAGACCCAAACAAGAGAGGAACTCGAAGCAATTCGCCAGGAAATTTCCGTTTCCGAAGCGCGAAAGGGTGAGCTCGATAAAGAGATTGCCGCCCTTGAAGCTGACCGTGCGGCGATCAATCGCGATTTGATCGACACATCCGCGCGCAGCCGGTCATTGGAGGAGAACATTGCCCGTAACACGAGCCGCCTTGAGGAACTTCGCGGCGAGGAAGAGGAGCTGCGTGCCTCGCTGAAGGACCGGCGGGGTGTGTTGATCGAGGTGATTGCCGCGCTCCAGCGCATGGGGCATCGCCCACCGCCTGCGCTCCTCGTAACGCCGGAAGATGCGCTTTCCTCGGTTCGCTCGGCCATATTGCTTGGCGCGGTGGTGCCAGAGGTGAGGGCGGAAACCGACCTTTTGATCATCGAACTCAATGAAATGGTCCGCATCCGTGACGATATCGCCGGCAAGCGCGAGGCGTTGATGGCTGATCTGGGTTCACTTGCGGAGGAGGAGGAACGTCTCGGCCTGTTGCTCGACCAGAAAAAGCAACTGAGCAATGCCGCAAGGGCGGAACTGGCCGAACAAACCGCCAGGGCGGCGGAACTCGCCGGCAAGGCAGGCAACCTCAACGGGCTGATCGAACAGCTTGAAACCGAGATTGCGGCCGTCCGGGAAGCGCAGGAAGCCGCGCGCCGTGCCGAGGAAGCGCGCAGGCAGCATGAGGAACAGGCCATTGCCGAGGCGCGCAAACAGGAACCTGAGAATTTTTCCGATTCTGCCCGAATTGCGCCAGCAATGGCATTTAACAAGGCACAAGGTCTGCTTCCCAAACCGGTGGCAGGTGTTGAACTGGCTTCCTTTGGTCAACCCACCAGCGATGGGGATGTTTCGAGGGGACTATCGATTGCCACAAGGGCGGGAAGCAGAGTCGTTTCACCTGGTGATGGCTGGGTCATGTATGCAGGGCCTTTCCGGTCCTATGGGCAATTGCTGATCATCAATGCCGGAGATGGATATCACGTTGTCCTGGCCGGGATGGCGGAAATAAACGTGGAGCTCGGCCAGTTTGTTCTGGCCGGAGAACCGGTAGGTGTGATGGGCGACAGGCAATTTGCCAGCAACGCCACCGCAGGTGCGGATGGTAACGCGATTGTTGATGTTGGATCATTGCGGCCTGTGCTATATATAGAATTTCGCAAGGATGGAAATTCGATCGATCCGTCGCCCTGGTGGGCGCTCGGCAGGAATGAAGAAAGAAACGGGTAATGAAGAAAACCAGTCTTTTCGTCGTGGGTATGCTAGTTGGAACGTCGGTAGGCCTTGGTGTGACGACCGCAGTCACCCAGATAGGCTTTGCCAATGCTGCCGGAGCCGATACCTATCGCCAGCTTGCGCTGTTTGGTGATGTATTCGAACGGGTCCGTTCAGTATATGTGACCGAGCCAAATGAGGAAGAACTGGTCGAAAACGCGATTAACGGGATGCTGGCGGCACTTGACCCTCATTCGAGCTATCTCAATCCCAAGGACTTTTCCGACATGCGGGTTCAGACGCGTGGCGAATTCGGTGGCCTTGGTATCGAAGTGACCATGGAAAACGAGATGATCAAGGTCATCTCGCCTATCGACGGCACCCCTGCTGCCGAAGCAGGCGTTCTGGCGGGTGATCTGATCTACCAGATCGATGGCGAGAATATTCGCGGCCTCACCCTGCAGGAAGCCGTCGAAAAGATGCGCGGGCCGGTGAATACGCCGATTGAACTGAAGATCCAGCGCGAGGGGGCAGAAGGTCCGATCGACGTAACGATCATCCGTGACATCATAAAGGTACGGTCCGTGCGCTGGCGCGTGGAGCGCGACAATGTCGGATATATCGATATAAATTCCTTCACAGAGCAGACCGATTCGGGACTGGAAGATGCAATCAGCAAGATCAAGGCCCAGGTCGGCGCTGAAAAGGTCGAAGGCTATGTAATCGATTTGCGCCTCAATCCGGGCGGATTGCTCGACCAGGCGGTTAATGTTTCCGATGCCTTCCTCGACAGGGGTGAAATTGTTTCCACCCGTGGCCGCCGTGACAATGACATCACGCGGTATTCGGCGCGCGCCGGTGATCTGGTCGACGGCAAGCCGGTGATCGTACTCATAAATGGCGGTTCGGCCAGTGCCTCGGAAATCGTTGCAGGTGCCCTGCAGGATCACAAGCGTGCCACAATCCTGGGTACGCGTTCCTTTGGCAAGGGTTCTGTCCAGACGATCATCCAGCTGGGCGGCAACGGCGCACTTCGTCTGACAACGGCCCTCTACTACACCCCTGCAAACACCTCGATCCAGGGCAAGGGAATCACGCCGGACATTTCGATCAACCAGCCACTACCGGATGAACTGAAGGGCCGCGATACATCGACAGGTGAATCGCAGTTGCGCGGACACATTGTCGGGCAGGAAGAGGACGAAGGGGGTTCAGGCTCTTCAGCCTATGTTCCACCGGATCCAAAGGACGACATCCAGCTCAACCACGCGCTTGATCTCATCCAGCGCAAGAAAACCGCAGAAGGCGTTTTCCCGCCTGATCCGACAAAAGCGCTGCCAAACTGATCCAGGGCTTCATTTGCAGACTGGCCGCCGGTATCTCCGGCGGCCTTTTTGATTCCATTTGAGCCTTGCGGTGGTAAGTTCGGAAACGATTCGCCGGGCGGTTTGCGCTGCGGCAAAGAGGGTGCGGCTGTGGATGAATTGAACCGGCCTTTGGGTCACAAACCAGGCAATGGCAAGAAACGGGAAAGCGGGAAATGGTCCGCCGGTGCGATACTTGGCGCAGGCGGCCTGCTGCTTGGTCTTGTCGCGGTGGGGCTGATCACCTGGCAGATTCTCTATCCGCCAGTGGTCGAAACCGTGATCGTGGCAGACCGACAGGAAACGGCAGGCAATGGTACTGGCGAAACCGCGACCGGATCTTCAGCCGATGACGATGAAGAGTTGGCGGATGCAACAAATGGCGCTGATGAGGAAATAGCGGGAACCGGCGAGACAGGCCTCGTCGAACTTTCTCCCAATGGATCTCTTGCCGTACCGCAACCAAGACCGCCAAGGGCCGAGCCTCAGGAAGCCGGACTTGCCCATCTGCCTGATCCCGAGCTTCTGGAAGTCGGTGCAACCGGCGCCATTCCCAAGCGCTCGGACAGCGGCAGGCGGGCGATGGATGTCTACGCCCGGGAGCCCGACACAACAGGGAATTTCGGTGTTGCCCGTGTTGTGCTGATTGTCGGGGGAATGGGCCTCAGCCAGACGACAACGCAGCAGGCGATCAGGCAATTGCCACCCAATGTTGTCTTTGCCTTTGCACCCTATGGCAACTCGCTCGCACGCTGGATGCAAACGGCGCGCAAGCAGGGCCACGAACTGATGTTGCAGGTACCTATGGAGCCCTTTGGCTACCCGGACATCACGCCCGGCCCGAGAACGCTGTTGAGCACGGTGAGCGCGGAGGAAAACCTCGTCAACCTGCACTGGGCCATGAGCCAGCTCACGAATTATGTGGGGGTCATGAATTATCAGGGCGCCAAGCTGCTGGGTGACGAACGTGCGCTCAAACCGATTTTCGACGAGATTGCGGCGCGCGGACTGCTGTTTGTCGATGACGGCAGCGCCAATGGCTCACGTGGCAAAGCGGCTGCCGAACGCTCGGTCCTGCCCTTTGCCCAGGGCAGCGTGCTCTTGGACAGCAAGCGAAACCGCCAGGACATTGCGCGGCAGATAGATGAACTGGTGACCATTGCAAAACGAACCGGAATGGCAATCGGAATTGGCAACGCCTTTCCCGAAACCATTGAAATGCTCTCGCAATTTGCCGCACAGGCAAACAAGGTAGGTGTCGAGATCACACCGGTTTCGGCTGTAGTGAACGATCCGGAGCGAGAACGTTGATGGCAAAGGCAAGAAAATCCGGCAAACTGCCTTACCGGTCCTGTGTTGGCATCATGGTGCTCAATGGCGAGGGCAAGGTATGGGCAGGCCATCGTCTCGCGCCGGATCTGGGTGAACTCTCGCGGACCGACAAGCGCTGGCAAATGCCGCAGGGCGGAATCGACAAGGGAGAGGAACCGCTTGCGGCTGCAAGGCGTGAATTGTGGGAAGAAACAGGCATGACCAGGATCAGCCTGTTGGCCGAAGCACCGGACTGGATTACCTATGACCTGCCTGAGGAACTTGTAGGAACCGCCCTGAAGGGGAAGTATTGCGGACAGAAAATGGCCTGGTTTGCGTTCCGCTTCGAGGGTGAGGAAAGCGAGATCAACATTACCCACCCCCCGCAAGGCGCGCCGGTGGAATTTGACGCCTGGCAATGGGTGGATATGGAATTGCTTCCCGAGATGATCGTGCCCTTCAAGAGACAGGTTTATGAAGAAGTGGTCGCGGCTTTTCGACATCTGGTCTGATCAAGCCTGTGGCTGATAACAAATTGACACATTTGCCGGTTTTTACACGGCGGCAAGAATTACTGTAAACCAGGAACCATGATCCGCCATGCTTTGCCAGAAACTGACCATCCGCCCATCGACCCCTGACGACCGGGACGCGATTCATGACGTTGAATCCAGGGCATTTGGACGTGATGCGGAAGCAAACCTGGTTGACCAGCTGATACCTGCGCCCGATCACACGATTTCACTGGTCGCCGTTTGTGACGGGAAGATCATCGGTCACGTGCTGCTCACGGAAATCACCGCGCCCGTGAAAGCCATGGCACTGGCACCGCTGGCGGTCGCTCCCGCCTACCGGGAAATGCAGGTTGGCAGTTCTCTGGTGCGCCAGGCAATCGGCATGGCCTCGGGCATGGGTTATGCGGCGCTGTTTGTTCTTGGCGATACGAATTACTATCGGCGTTTCGGATTTTCAAGTTCGCTGGCCGACCCGTTCGACATTGAGTGGCAAGGCAAGCACTTCATGGCGCTGGAACTGTTGCAAGGTGCCTTGAAAGGCAAAAGCGGCAGGCTGGCCTATCCCGAACCGTTCTACCGCGTTTGAGTTCGCTAGAGCGGACAGGACAAGGGGCCGGCAGTGCCGGCCCTCAAATTTCCGTACCATGCCAGCCCGGTGAATGCCTATTGAATGGACGCAGTCGTCATCGTATCGATTGGCTGGCCGGCTATAAGCAGCGGATAGGCTGTCAGCTGTCCGAGGATCCGGTTGTGAACCTTTTTGTGGTCACCCAGACCTATATGGCTTGAAGCATACTGGAACTCGGTATGCAGGGTGACATTATTGCCACGGGCCAATCGGACCTTCTGGCCTATGCAGCCAACCATGCGGCAGACAAAATTGTCGACACGATGCACGTTGGGAGTGACAGGGGTCAGGACCGGCCCGTCGAGCACGCCTAGGTAATTCACTGGCACTCCTTCGCGGTTCAGTTGCGCAGCCAGCGATGTGACAATGTTGGCACCGTAGCTAATGCCGACCAGGTTGATCTGGACTGTGGGATCATTGCGGAATTCACGCATGATTTCCGAGAACACAAGCGGCTGTACGGCAATGCGCCCTTCAACGGGCGTTGCGTAACTGTAGTGCTTCGCGTCACCCAGCTTGTCCTTCAGATTGCTGAATCCGTAGCCGACAAAGGGCATGACGCTGGCAAGCCCGTTGATCAGATAGGTGCGGTGCTTTTGCGGTGCCGGCGAAAGCCCGAAGCCTTGCGCCTGCGCCTTTACCGGCATGAGCATGAAGTGAGTTGCGGCAAGCATGACCAGAAATGCCAATGCCGCCCGTTTGGCTGTCCGTCCGTGATGAAGGGTCATCAGTACAAATCCCTTTCCGTTTCCATCGACATGCTTAAGAAACCGCAAATTGGTTAAGGCGGCGCTCAAGAGAATGGTTAGCGAAGGGTAAATACGTTGATGCGTGGCGGGCATTGATCCGCAAACGCCAAACCTGGCTCGCATGAAAGTGACAGATCGAGATAATTATTTTCTTGAATCAGAAGGCGAACATGCCAAAGATTGCATCAGCAGGCAGTCGCTTGCGCAAACGAAACATCAGAAAGGAGGTGATCCAGTGTCGAGTGAATCAGGATTTCCGCGTGGATCAATGCGGACAGGAGTAACTTTGGAGCACCCTTCGGAGTTTGTTCTGTAAGCAGGAGCAGGTTTCGGTATTGCCGGGACCGATCCAGTTGAGCTGCCGGAAACGGTTTTCACGAGGTCGCCCCCCTGGGGGCGGCCTTTCGCTTTTCGCTTGCCGGTACAGGTAGCGAATCACTTTCCACACCGATGCAACTGGCGTGTTCCATCACGGGACAAATGGCAGGAAGAATGTCCTGCTAAAGGCCGATACCGCATGCCGGAAACAAGGGGAGCAAACAACCGGGGAAAAATAATGGGGGAGAAATCACAGACCGAAAACAACAATGCCTGCCGGGGGAGGAGGATCCGGCAGGCATCGTTATGGTCATATCGGCTTGGGAGGAGGATAAGCCGACAGATCACCGGAAACAAGTGGGAGGAGGATACCTGGTTCCGGCATGTTCGAAACCCTAACAACAAACGTCTAAAAGTTTCGTTAAGACATATGTAGGGCATTCATGCCGCAAGTGCGATATTTTTCTTTGCATAGGAGCCATGCAAAAACTACAGGGCTCTTGGCACGATACAGCAAAATCGCAAAAGTCCGGCCCAGGCTAAGTGAAGCGGGGGAGTGTTGTGGGCCACTCCCCCGCTATCCGGCTGTATCTGCGGCTTCAGACGGTCAGGGGTGATGCCGCATCACACATCCTATCGTGACAGCCGGAGTGTCTTGATGGAGCTTGCAATCTCGCGAAAGGCGGACCGCAATTCTGCTGCGCTGTTGGCATCGAAGAAATACCGGGTGCTGCCATCACTTTCGGTTGCGCAGGCCTCGAGTGTTGCCTTGGCAGACACCGGCGCATCAAAGGCCACGGCGTAGATGGTGATGCCGTTTCCGCCCGCCTTCGGTTGCTTCATATCATTGCACAGAGCGATGGCTTCAGCGTTTGAAAGGGGCGCCTGGCCGCCCTGCTCGTGCGTTGAAACACCTCTGTAGAAGGTGTTGAATTCACCATCGGTCATGAGAATGGCAATCTTCTTTGTGTCGGAAGCATAGTCATCGGGTTTGGAATTGACAGGCCACAGGTCCTGCCATTTCTCAGACAGCATGTAATAACTCCACCCGATACCCAGGTGGCCTGCCGTATAGCCGGCGGCGCGGAAATTGCTGACTTTCTGCTTCAACTGATTTGCATTGGCTGAAAGAGGGGTGATTTGGGCAGTCGGGCAATCTGCCCTCGGGTCTGCACGGAGCGGATTGCCCTGGAAATAGTCGTCGGTATGAGGAGCTCCGAGGCGTTCCGTTGCACAGGTCCGGTTCGTTCCCGTTGCGATTCGGGCATAATTGCCGCCATTGACCCCGGCCGAATAGGGAACGAGACCAACACGAACAGTGCCATTGCCGGAACCGGCAGGGATGAGAATGTCGATGGCATCCTGGGCTGCCAGCTTCAGGGCGTCGAGCTTGCCATTGGGACCCATGGACCCGGTAACGTCCAGCATCATGGCAACTTCCGTGCGGCTGACCGAAAAGCGTGCTTCCGTTACGGAACTGACAGGGACTTCGGATCTGCCGATCAGGCCGAGAAATGCTGTTTGAACCGGTGTGGCAAGCTCGGCATTGATCTTTCCGCTCGCGCGATCAATGGAAAAGTTGTTGATGGTGACGCGATTCATGAGTTCCTGGTCACCGGAAAGATTGGAGTACAGGTAGTCCTCGAAAGTCTGGCGCAACTGAGCGTCATTGAGCGGCTTTTCCAGAAATGCGTTGCCGGTGGCGAGGATGGCCGCATCGAGCGAATTGTCGATGGCAGCCTTTGAACGCGAAAGATTGCTGTAGTCGATCGCCACGCCTGCCGACATGGAAAGCGCCATGAAAGCCACAGCCATGGTGGGCGCGAAATTTCCTCTCCTGTCCTTGAGGAAGGCGGATAGGGCGGAAGTCTTGTTCTTGGACATATTGTTTCACTCCTGACACTTGCTGCCTTCACAAGTGCATGGAGCCTGCCAGAACGGCCAAAACGACTGCCGTCGGAATCAAAACCCACCCTATTTCTTTGATATATATGAGTTTTTCTGACTCCATTGGTTAATGAGTGGTAAACGGGACAATCTATCGCCTTGGCCCCGATTTACCCTCGATTAACCATGATGCCGACATTGCATCGAAACGGAACACCCGATCCCGTCCTGCGCCCGGCAAGGCTCAAAATGGCACTGATCGACGGGCAAGGAAACTTGGAACCCAAGTGCCAGAAAATCCAGGTGCCAGAAAATCCAGCTGCAAGGCAATCCGATTAGTCGGGAATGGACGTTCTTCCGTCGGCGGCACCCAGGATCTCTTGTGAGCCTGAAGATAGCGGTCACTGCAACCGATCAGTTAGGAAGTTCAGCGGCTTTGCAGGAGCCGGTCGAGGTAATTGCGCTCAAGCAACGGCCGAAGGGGATCGGACAGGCGTTTTCGGATCGCATCCATGATTTCGCGGGCTCGCTGGGCGTCGATCTCGTCGGGGATACGTGTATCCTCGGTGTTCATCTGTCCGTTGGGGCCGTTACTGCGCCCAAGGGGGTCTGTGCCGCCCATGCGCTGCTGGCCGTTCTGGCCCTGGCCGGGCTGTGATCCGTTCTGACCCCGGTCTCCGGCCATTTGCTGCATCATGGACTGGGCGCCGCGGCGCAAGGCCTCGAGGGCCTGACCCTGGTCACCTGCTGCAGCACCTGGCTCGCCATCCCCGAGATTGCGGCCAGCCTCACCCATTTCCTGACCCGCCTCACCGAATTCCTGCGAGGGATCGAGGCCGAGATTTTCCAATTGCTGGCCAAGCTCCGACAATTGCTGCTCAAGGGCTTCCTGCTGCTCGCGCAACTGGCGCATGGCCTCGGCAAACTCCTCTTCCGTCATCGGCTGCTGGTTGCCCTCTTCACCCTGTTGACCCTGTTGCTGCTGTTGGCCCTGTTGGCTTTGCGGGGGTTGCTGGAGATTCGGGCGAGGGCGGCGCTGCTGCATGGAAAAGGTCTCATTCATCAGCTGTTCCTGGCGTTGCATGAGCTCGGAAAGCTTGTCCAGTGCCTGGTTGAGCTGGTTTCCTTCGGCCTGGCGCTGTTGCTGGTGCCGGCCTGCGCGCAGATTGTCCATCATGCGCTGCATTTCTGCCAGCAATTCGCGCGCCGCATCCTTCGAACCGGAACGGGCCAGATCCTCGATACGCTGCATCATGCGTTCAAGATCGCGCTGGGTCAGTGTCTGGGACGGGTCAAGGCTGGAAAGCGGGTTCTGCTCGATCGGGTTCTCGGCCATTTCGCGTGCCAATTGCTCGAGATAATCATTCATTGCCTGACGCAATTCGTCCATCAGGCGTTCGATTTCCTCGTCTGTTGCGCCATTTTCCAGGGCCTCTGAAAGTTTTTCCTGTGCCTCGCGCAATTTGCGCTCGACTTCAGATAGATCGCCCAGTTCAAGGGCAAGCGCCGTTTCCCACAAGATGTCCATCGCTTCGCGCAACTCATCGTCACTTTCGTTGCCGGCAATTTTGCGATAAGCGCTCTGGAGCGCGAGGAAGGCGCCCATTTCGAGTTCGAACACATCGGCATGGGTGGTGACAGCATCGAGGAGGTTGGCGACCAACAGGGCATCATTCGCATCAAGTGCCAGTATGCGGCGCTGCTCAACGAGCGCCCTGGCCATCGGATCGGTGAAGGTGCGGCCTGGCAGGACCACCTTGACCGGCAGGCTGCGGCCAATCTGGCCGGGATCATCGGTTGCTTCAAGCACCAGTTCAACTTCGCTCCCGGCCCATGGATGGCTGGAAAAATCCCTGTTGACCTTGGTTTCACCCGATTTTGCGCGGGCACGCGGCAAAGGCAGGGGCAATTCAGGTGGCTCGACGAGTGGTCGCGCCTTGCTATCGGCTGCGTCGATCCGGGTTATCACTCCCCTGGCACTAATGACGCCGAAGTCATCCTCGACCTTGTAGTTGAGTTCCAGCGCGCCGGATACGGAACGGCCGGGTGGCTGGGTCAATTCGATTGAGGGCACCAGATCAGGGCTGATATCGACCGGCCAGCTTGCAATGACTCTGTCACGGGCCAGGATTTCGACGACCGCGCTTTCCTTCAGCGTAGCGGCAAAGGCGAGTTCCCGATTGCCTGAATTATCAGGTGATTCGTCGCCCGGCTCCAGCACGTTTGCGGCTTGCCCTGCAACCAGGCGCGCGCTGACCGGTTCCTTGCCGACATAACGGATGGCAAGTTCCGAACCTGAAACCGCGCTGGAAAGTGGGGCAGGAAGCGGATTTCCGCTGCCATCGGTGCCGCCAGTGATGGCGCTGAGATAAACAGGTGCCCTTGCCGTGTAGGACGGCGGTGTCAGCCAGACGTCGAGCCGGGAAAGGATTTCCCTTGTATCGAGCTTTCTTTCAAAAGCATCGCGAACACTACCGCCATTCAGGCTGAATGAGTATCCAAGGGCGATGAAGGCAAAGATCGGCAGGATTGCGCGAAGGGCGTAGCGGTCAAACAGGTTACCATTTGGGCGGGCATGGCCGGCGGCGAGATTGTCGAGTTGCCTCGCCATACGTCTTTGATGCTCGCGCCAAAGGGCAAGGGCGGCAGGATCGGCTGTTCCGGCAGGTTCATCAACCTGTGCAGTGACCGGCCGGTTGACAAAACCCGAGGCAAGTTCGATGCGGCGCAGCAGATCGGTCCTGGTCGGAAACTTGTAACCGCGCAAAGGCAGCAGGGCAGCAATAAAAGCTGCCATAAAGGCAGCGACGCCAATCCAGCGCGCCCAATCTGGCAGTACCTGCCACAGCCCAATCCAGGATACGGTCAGAAAAACGGTCAGGACTATGAAGAAAGGCACCAGGCGCGGCCACAATCTTTCCCAGCTTTCGGCAAGAAAGGCCTGCACCGCAGTTATCCTGCGGACAGAGAAGCCGGACCGTCCGGCGCTGTTGCTGGTGTGATGCTCGCTCAACCGCTTCGCCTGTTGTCTGCCCGGACCAATCTGCCGGACGATGCAATCCATACTGCATACATAATGGGGCATTTTCGCGAAGTGTCAAAAGAAAGCACCGCTGCTCACTCAAAAGTCATGAGAAGCAGTGGCGCTCTTTGCGCATCCCGTTTGCCGATCCGGTTATTGGTCCAACTGCTGGTCCGGTTGGTGGCCCTGTTGCAAACTGCAGGTTTTGCGGAAAGCGCGCGCCCAGGGAGGTAGCCGCGCGGTACGTTCTTTCCGGTACAACCCAAAGTCAGCCCAGGGATTTGCCCAAGCGACGGGCCAGGCGTCAGGCTTCAGCGACTTTCGTCAGGGATGCGTCAATGGCATGGACGATTTCGTCAATGTCGGATTTGGTGGCGATCAGAGCCGGACTCAGTGTCAGGGTATTGTTGAAGCCATGCAGCGAGCGGTTGGTCACGCCAATGACAACAGCATGGTCGGCCATGCAATTGGCAACGACTGCCTGGGCAAGGCTTTCGGGAACCGGCTGCCTGCTCTGTCGGTCGCTGACCAGTTCCACACCGGCAAAAAGGCCCTTGCCGCGTACCTGACCGATCAGTTCATGCTTTTCCCGGAGGTTTTCGAGCCTGCCAAAGAGGTAGTCCCCCATTGCCTGCGAGTTTTCCAAGAGCTTTTCATCCTCCAGAATGCGCATGTTTTCCAGCGCAGCCGCAGGTCCGGCCGTGCAGCCGCCAAAAGTGGAAATGTCGCGGAAATAGCTCATCGGATCTTCAGGGTTGCCCTTGAAGCGGTTGAAGACTTCTTCAGTGGTAACCGTGCAGGAAATTGCGGCATAGCCGGAGGCAACGCCCTTGGCCATGGTAACGATGTCGGGTTGCACGCCATATTGCTGGTAGCCGAACCATTTACCGGTACGGCCCATGCCGCACACGACCTCGTCCATGATCAGCAGTATGTCGTATTTTTTGCAGATTTCCTGAACCCGGTCCCAATAGCCCCGTGGCGGGGTAATAACGCCGCCGCCAGCGGTGATGGGTTCGAGAATCAGGCCGCCAACCGTGTCAGGACCTTCGCGCAGGATAACGTCCTCGATCGCATTGGCAGCACGGATGCCATAATCGTCAACCTCGCCCCACTGGCTGCGGTATTCAAGGCAGTGCGGTACTTCAACAAAACCTTCAGGGAAGGGGCCATATTGCTCACGGCGCTGGGCATGTCCGCCTGAAGCCAGAGTCGCAATGGTCGTGCCATGATAGTCGCGGTCGCGGTAAAGGATCTTGTTCTTCTTGCCGCCGTAAACGTTATGGGCGATCTGGCGAACAATCTTGTAGGCCTTCTCATTGGCCTCGGAGCCGGAATTTGAATAGTACACGCGGCTCATGCCGGGCATTTTCCCGATCAGGCGCTCGGCAAAAAGCGCGCCGGGAATGGTGCCCATGGCGCCGGCAAAGTAGTTCATCTTGACCAGCTGGTCGCGCACGGCATTGGCAATGCTCTCGCGGCCGAAACCGACATTGACGGTCCACACGCCGCCGGAAACCGCGTCGAGATGCTCGCGGCCGGCCTGGTTCCAAACGCGCATTCCCTTGCCCTCGATGATGATGAGCGGGTCAACGGTTTCAAACTTGTGATGCTGGGTAAGATGATGCCAGACATTGGCCTTGTCGGCCTTCACTATGTGCGAATAGTCATTGGGATTATGGGGTGCATTCATCGCTATTCTCCAGGCCATCAATGTGGCGTAAGATTTTTCAAAGGCTGTTGCATTCAGGCAGTCAAGTTTGCCCTGAAATACCTGTGGTGATGCATCACCTGGCGCTTCAATGAGTGTCGCCAAGATGCATTGAGTCCACTAGTTCCAGAATCAGGTTAACTGAATGGCCAGATTTCATTGCTGCCGCGAGCCTACAGCCAATCGGGCAGACGGTCCATGGCAATGATTTCCTCGACTTCCATGCGCGGACGGATGATGGCGAATTCATCCCCCCTGACCATGACCTCGGGCACCAGCGGCCTGGTATTATAGGTTCCGGCCTGTACCGCGCCATAGGCACCGGCGGTATAGATGGCAAACAAATCGCCCCTCTCCATCAGTGGAAGGTTGCGGTCGCGGGCCATATAGTCGCCGGACTCGCAGACCGGTCCCACCAGGTCGCAATTGCCCCAGCGTGTGTCCGCACCTGCTTCCACGACGGGCCGGACATCGTGCCAGGCCTCATAAAGCGTTGGGCGTATCAGGTCATTCATGGCGGCATCACCAATCAGGAAGGTCTTTTCGCCTGCAGCCTTCTGGAAAATGACCTGTCCAACCAGTATGCCGGCATTGCCGACCAGCAGACGGCCGGGTTCAAAGATCACCTGGCAGTCGAGTGCGCGCACATGTTTCGTGACAATCCCGGCATAGGCGTCAGGTCCGGGTGGCGGCAGATTGTCGCCGCGATAGGGAATGCCAAGGCCGCCGCCAAGGTCGACGTGGTGGATTAAATGACCCTCAGCGCGCAGGCGCCGGACCAGTCCCTCAAGGCGCGAAAAGGCATGATCGAACGGTTCGAGTTCGGTGATCTGGCTGCCGATATGCATGTCGATGCCGGTGACCTCGATGCCTGGAAGCGTGGCGGCGAGGGAGTAGATCTTCTCGGCCTGATCCCATGGAATGCCGAACTTGTCTTCCTTCTTGCCGGTCGAGATCTTGGCATGGGTTTTTGCGTCGACATCGGGGTTGATGCGGAAGGAGACCGGCGCGGTCTTGCCGAGTGCCGTCGCCCGAGCCGAAAGTGCCTTGAGTTCGGGCAAGCTTTCAATGTTGAAGCACAAGATGCCGGCAAGAAGCGCAGCGTCGAGTTCATCGTCCTTCTTGCCGACGCCGGAGAACATGATTTTTCCGGCGGGAATGCCTGCTGCCAGTGCGCGCTGCAACTCACCGCCCGAAACGACGTCAGCGCCCGATCCCAGATTGGCGAGCGTCTTGAGGACCGCCTGGTTGGAATTGGCTTTCATGGCATAGCAGACGAGAGAGGGTATATCGGCAAAGGCGCCGGAAAAGACCCTGTAGTGGCGCTCCAGCGTTGCGGTTGAATAGCAATAGAAAGGCGTGCCCACTGCCGCGGCGATTTTCGGCAGGGGCACGTTTTCGGCATGCAAGATGCCATCGACATACTGGAAATGGTTCACCGGGGGTGATCTCCGAAAATGCCAGTCCTGACCCTAGATCAGGCCATCGAGAATGAAGCGCCGGTCAGGCTGCTGCTCTTCAACCGGTTCGGACGTCTGCCCGGCTGGCGCAGGTGTAGCGACAGATGAACCGCCGGGTGCTTCAAGCGGACCCTTCCGGCCACAGGCAGAAAGCCCGGCAGCCAGGGCCAGCGCAATGGCGATGGAAAGCAGCGATTTCAACAGGCCATGTTTCACGGCGTGTCCTCCATTCATTCGGTTTCATATCCGTCAAGGGACCGGAATTGTCAATTGAAACGCAGGATTGCGTTGGCTTTGCGGAGGGGGTGTCAGTTTTCCCTTGCGCCATTTTCCCTTGCGCGGTTGGCCCGCCAGTACTTGACCTGTTTGCGGACATTGGCCGGGGCCGTGCCGCCAAAACTCTTGCGCGAGCGCACGGATTTTTCGACCGACAGGACATCAAACACCGCGTTGGTGATCTTCGGGTGAATGCCCTGCAGGTCCGCCAGCGTCAGATCCTCCAGCCTGCATCCCTTTTTCTCCGCAAGCGCCACGGCAGCGCCGGTGACATGGTGGGCCTCGCGGAAGGGAAGGCCCGTTTCGCGCACCAGCCAGTCGGCAAGATCAGTGGCAATGGAAAAGCCGGACCCGGCAGCCGCAGCCATTGCCTTCGTGTTCACCTGCAAGTCAGCAATCATGCCGGTCATGGCAGCGATGGCGAGTTCGAGGCTTTCAGCGGCATCGAAGACGGCTTCCTTGTCTTCCTGCATGTCCTTGGAATAGGCGAGTGGCAGACCTTTCATCACGGTCAGCAGCGTGATCAGTGAGCCATTGATGCGCCCGGTTTTGGCGCGCACCAGTTCTGCAGCATCCGGGTTCTTTTTCTGTGGCATGATTGAGGAGCCGGTCGAGAAGCGGTCGGACAGGGTTATGAAGGCGAATTGAGGGGTCGACCAGATGACAATCTCCTCTGCAAGCCGGGAAAGGTGGGTGGCGCTGATTGATGCCATGGAAAGGAAATCCAGCGCAAAATCGCGGTCCGATACACTGTCGAGGGAATTGCGGGTCGGCTCGCGAAAACCGAGAGCCTTTGCAGTCTGCCTGCGGTCGATGGGAAAGCCGGTCCCGGCAAGGGCGGCAGCGCCGAGCGGGCATTCATCCATGCGGGTTGCTGCATCCCTGGCGCGCGAGCGGTCCCTTGCGAACATTTCCACATATGCCATGCAGTGGTGGCCGAAAGTGACCGGCTGGGCAGTCTGCAAATGGGTAAAGCCCGGCATCACGGTTTCGGCATGGACTTCGGCCTTGTCGAGGAAGGCATCGATCAGTGCACCAAGCGCTGCATGAACACCGAGTGTCTGCTCCTTGACCCAAAGGCGGAAATCGACAGCAACCTGGTCATTGCGCGAGCGGGCGGTGTGCAGGCGTCCGGCAGCAGGCCCGATGAGATCCGACAGGCGGGCCTCGATGTTCATGTGAATGTCTTCGAGGGCTGCGGAGAATTCGAACTCGCCCTTTTCGATCTCTGACGAAATCGTGTCTAGACCTTTGGTGATTGCTTTGGCATCACCGCTTGAAATAATGCCCTTGTCGGCCAACATGGCTGCATGTGCCTTCGAACCGGCTATATCCTGTGTATAGAGCTTGCGGTCATAACCGATGGAAGCATTGATCGCTTCCATGATCGCGTCGGGGCGTTCGGTAAACCGTCCACCCCACATCTGGTTGGACTTGCTGGCAGTCGAGGCAGGTTTGGATGCTGGCTTTTTTGCCATTTGAGGCGGCTCCGAAGGATCTGATGGAGAAAGTTGCGTGAGCGATACAAAAAAAACCCTTCCGGCGCTACCCTTCAAGCGATTGCCATTATCACGTCATGCCATGCGTCCGGCAGTGCTGATGATGGCTGCAGTGCTTTTGACGGCCTGTCAGGATGGCGAGAAAGTTGTGGCAGGCACCTGCGAAGGCTCCGCACAGAAGGTCGAGGCGATTGCCCCGCTCGCCGTGGGTGAACTGGCAGCCTTCATCGAATCGGAAAATCCGGAGAAACTGCCGGAGCTTTCCTTCAAGAACAGCGATGGCCAGTCGGCCAGCATGGCAGAATATGAAGGCAAGACGGTCCTGTTCAACCTGTGGGCAACCTGGTGCGCGCCCTGCCGGCATGAAATGCCGTCATTCGATGCGCTTCAGGCGGAATTGTCCGATGAGGCATTTGCTGTTGTTCCGGTCAGTGTCGACCGGGGCGGATCGGAAAAGCCCTTGGCATTTTACGAGGAAATCGGCCTGAAGCACCTGCCCTTCTACCAGGATGAGACTATGGGCGTTTTCAATGAACTCAAGAAGAAGAGCCTCGCCTTCGGCCTGCCCGCAACGCTGTTGCTTGACGAGAAAGGCTGTATCCTCGGCTCGCTGAACGGCCCTGCAGAATGGAACAGTGAGGATGCAAAACGCCTCGTCAGGGCAGCGATGGGCGGTTGAAGAACAGTCTTCTTAAATCGCTCGGCTTACTGATCGTTCTCGGGGGCATCTGACACCGCACTGTCATGGCGCAGGACATGGATGAAACCGGCAAGAAAGAATGCCTCTGCGATCAATTTCACGGATTCCTCCAGAACCTGCATCCATTCCCTTGTTGTCCGGAAATGTTCGCGGGGGACTTCCAAAATCGTCAGGTATTCATCGCGGTTTGTTACTGCATCGATCCCCACCTGAAGGAAAAACAGGACAAAGCCTATCGCGAGCAGCGTTACAAATCCTTTGACGCGGATTATTTCGCTGCGATAGGCGTACAGAACGGCCAAGCCCACCAGCCCATAGGCGAGTATGATCAAGTCATCGATCCGGTCAGTGTATGCGCTCTCTTCGCGGTCGGATAGCCGATGGAACCAGTTGTCCATCTGCTCATGCAGGCGCAAGCCGTCATCAAGCGCAAGAAATACAAATCCGGCTCCGATTATGGCCCAGATATGGGCAGGATCCCGCCAGCTTCCATCGATTTGTGGAGTGCGGATCTTATGGATCCTGAATGATGTGAACGCTGTCAGTGAAAGAAGGATGACGGAGGCGAGCGTCGCCACATTTGACTCGTCAAAGCCCAAAGATATGTCGCCGAATGCCACTCCCACCAATAGTGAAACGGTGATTGCGAGAAGTGTGTAGGCGACGATGCTGCCGGTTGTGAGGGTTCTGATCTGCATTTGCCGCAGCTAGACTACACATTTATATTTCCTGTGGCAAATGATTGTCATAAAATTGCAATAATGGAAAGTGGGTTCTTTAAGGAACACCGGACAGCAAGTTGGCTATTAAGTTATAGATAAAATTGATAAAAATCCCTTCTTGCGATAATTCCAGAGTGGTGCAAACCGGCGTAACCGCGTAAAAGGATGCAAGGTTGTCATGTATCTGGCAGACTTGTGGCCAGTCTACTCATCCTTCTTGCGGCGCCGCAGGAAGCCGACCCGCAGCCCTGTTGTGTTTGCCATCCTGGTGCGGGTATTGAGAACAGGCGTATTGCCGGAGACGTTTCTCGTCGCCTCGCGATGCAGGATGTAAATGCCGGACAGAATGATGATCAGCGCCCCGAGCAGCGTATTGAATTCCAGCGGCTCGTCAAAAAGCAGAATAGCGAAGAGGCTCCCCCAGATTATCTGCGAATATTGCATGGGTGCGACTATGATGGCCTCGCCCTTTTCATAGGCGATGACCATCAGGTTCATTGCAATGAGGACAAGGCCGGCAATGACGGCAAACAGGCCGAGGTCTATTGTGGGTACCGGCTTGTAGACAAAGGGCAGGGCGACCGCTGTCAGCAGGAGGTTTGTCAGGATCGGATAGAGAACCATGACAACGCGCCGTTCATCCCTGCCGATCTTGCGCACGATGACTGCATTGAGTGCGGCGAGGGCAGCTGCAGCAACTGCGGCGATGTGGCCCGGTTCCAGTGGCCGCACTCCCGGCTGGAGGACGACAAGCACACCTGCAAGCCCGATCAGCACCGCAAGGCCGCGCCTGATGCGGATGGTTTCGCCCAGCATTGGAACCGCAAGCACGGTGATGATGAGCGGAGCTGCAAAGATGAAGGCATAGACCTGCGGCAGGGGCAGCGTGGAAAAGGCATAAAAGGCAAGGACCGCCGAGCCCGCGCCTGCAACGCTGCGCAAGGCAAGCCACCAGGGATGGACTGGCTGGAGCGTTCCCGGAGTGGCGTCGCGGATGAGCACCAGCGTAATCATGGGAAAGCCCATCAGCGCGCTGAAGAAGACGATCTGGATGGCCGAATAGCTGTCACCCAGTATCTTGATGACAACGTCGTGGAAGGAAAATATCGCAAATGCTGCCAGGCCTGCTAGGGCACCCTTTGCGTTGGAGGATAGGGGCATGTGGCCTTGCCTTGAGGATATTCGTTAAGCAATAGCGTGAAACGGTTTCGCGCTATCTTGTGGGGACGGGTTTTTCGCCGCGGTAATCGTAAAAGCCGCGACCCGATTTCTTGCCAAGCCAGCCTGCTTCAACATATTTCACGAGAAGGGGACAGGGGCGGTATTTCGAATCTGCCAGTCCGTCATGAAGGACCTGCATGATCGAGAGACAGGTATCAAGACCGATGAAGTCGGCCAGCTGAAGCGGACCCATCGGGTGATTGGCACCCAGTTTCATCGCATTGTCGATGCTTTCTACATTGCCAACGCCTTCATAGAGCGTGTAGATCGCCTCGTTTATCATCGGCAGCAATATGCGATTGACCATGAAGCCGGGGAAATCCTCGGCAACTGCGATGGTCTTGTCGAGTGAATCAACGAACTTGCGCGAAGCCTCGAAGGTTTCTTCATCCGTCGCAATACCGCGCACCAGTTCGACCAGTTGCATGATCGGAACCGGGTTCATGAAGTGGATCCCGATGAACCGTTCGGGGCGGTCAGTCGCCGAGGCAAGGCGGGTAATCGAAATCGACGAGGTGTTGGTGGCGACGATTGCCTGGGGATTGAGGTTTGCACACAGCGTGGAGAAAATCTGGCGCTTGATCGCCTCGTTTTCTGAAGCCGCCTCGATGACAAGATCGCAGCTGGCAAGGTCATCCATTTTCGGCGCTGCACCCAGTTTCTTCTGGGCAGAGCGCAGCTGGTCCTCGGTGATCTTGCCCGAACCCGCCTGGCGGGCAAGGTTGCCATTGATGGTGGCAATGCCGGTCTGGATCTGTTCAGCTCCCAGGTCATTCAGGAGAACATCATAACCGGCAAGAGCCGCAACATGGGCAATGCCGGCCCCCATCTGGCCTGCTCCGATGACGCCGACGGATTTGATGGTAGATGGCATGGTCTTGATCCCGAATCTGGATTGGCGTTGTTCAGTATCATTATTAGCGCAGGCAGTCTGTTTTCAACAGTACGCAAGTGCGCACCAAAGAAAAAGGCCGGAAGCGACATGTTCGCTTCCGGCCTTGCATTCTGCGTGTCACCGCCTGATCAGAGCTGTTTTTCCAGCTCGGGAAGGGCGACGAAGAGGTCTGCCACAAGGCCGTAATCGGCAACCTGGAAGATCGGGGCCTCCTCGTCCTTGTTAATGGCGACGATGACCTTGGAATCCTTCATGCCTGCAAGGTGCTGAATTGCACCGGAAATGCCGCAGGCAATGTAGAGTTCGGGGGCTACGACCTTGCCGGTCTGGCCGACCTGCCAGTCATTGGGTGCATAGCCCGCATCGACTGCAGCCCTTGAAGCACCAACCGCAGCGCCGAGCTTGTCGGCAACGGGCAGGATGACTTCCTGGAACTTCTCTTTCGAGCCGAGCGCACGGCCACCGGAAATGATGATCCTGGCGGAGGTCAGTTCAGGACGGTCGCTTTCAACGATCTTGTTGCCGACAAAGCTGGACAGATTGTTTGCGCCAGCGCCGGAGATGCTCTCGACAGAGGCGCTTCCGCCTGCTTCGGCAGCCGCAAAGCCGGCGGTGCGAATGGTCAGGACCTTCCTGACATCGGTTGCCTGAACGGTCTGAATGGCGTTACCGGCATAGATCGGGCGTTCGAACGTGTCGGCAGAAACCACCGTGATGACGTCCGATACCTGCATGACGTCGAGGAGGGCAGCAACGCGCGGCATGACATTCTTGCCATTGGCGGTGGCCGGGGCCATCAGGACATCATAGTCACCAGCGAGGGAGACGATGAGGTCGGCGGTGGATTCAGCCAGCAGATTTGCATAGGCCGCATCGTCAGCCAGCAGCACCCTGGCAACGCCTGAAAGCTTTGCCGCCGCATCTGCCACACCCTTGCAGCCTGAACCGGCCACGAGCACATGCACATCGCCACCGATTTGACCTGCTGCGGTCAATGCTTTTGCGGTCTGGTCGGAAAGGGTTTCATTATCATGTTCTGCGAGAAGTAGAATAGCCATTGGTCTCGTCCCTTCCTTAAAGCACGCCGGCTTCGTTTTTGAGTTTGTCCATCAGCTCGGCGACATCGGCAACCTTGACGCCTGCCTTGCGGCCTTCCGGTTCGACGGTCTTGACTACCTTGAGGCGCGGCGAGGTATCGACGCCGTAATCGCCCGGGGTCTTTTCATCGAGCGGCTTTTTCTTGGCCTTCATGATGTTGGGCAGGGAAGCATAACGCGGCTCGTTAAGGCGAAGGTCCGTTGTCAGAACGGTTGGCATTTTGACTTCAATGGTTTGCAATCCGCCATCTATTTCGCGGGTCACTTCAGCCGTATCGCCCTTGATTTCCAGGCTGTTGGCAAAGGTTGCCTGTGACCATCCCAAAAGGGCTGCGAGCATCTGGCCGGTCTGGTTGCTGTCATCGTCAATGGCCTGCTTGCCGCAGATAACGATACCGGGCTGTTCGGCTTCGACTATGCCCTTGAGGATCTTGGCAACGGCCAATGGCTCGACCATATCGTCGGTCTTGACGAGAATGCCACGATCAGCACCCATGGCAAGCGCAGTGCGGATGGTTTCCTGGGCCTGCTGCGGACCAACCGAAACCGCGATGATCTCGTCGACCTTGCCGGCCTCTTTCAGACGAATTGCCTCTTCAACGGCAATCTCGTCGAACGGGTTCATGGACATTTTCACATTCGCGAGTTCAACGCCGCTGCCATCCGCCTTCACGCGGATTTTCACATTGTAATCTACCACGCGTTTTACGGGGACTACGATCTTCATCTTCAATCCTCTGTCGTTGTCGGTGCGCCGCCTGTCGAAGCGGGTACACAATTCCACCGGACGGCCGGCACTTGGTTTGACAATTAGAGCGGCGGCACTGACCGTGATTGGCCAAAACCGACCTTTGCTGTCAAGATTCTGGCTTCAAACCGGCACTCACGGCAGTTCACAATGATTGTGCATTCCTGCCCGGATGCAAGCATGCCATGCCCGAAAGCCTGTGCCGGGTGACCTAGCTTTAATTTACGTAAACGTCAATCAGCCCTGGCGATGAATTCTTGCCAGCGAAACTATGTCGCAAAAGTCGGTGACCTTCCCTTCCTATTGGCGGCCCCAGCGCTGAGCTGACCTGTCTCCGGCGCCGGGAACCGAGGTTCGTTTTCCAGGATTGGCAGAATTTTCAGAAACATCAGACCGCCGCGACGGGGCTTCGCCCCCCAGAGCCTCAACGGGCGGGCTGTCCACCTCGCGGGGCAGTCCGACGGGTTCTGGAACCACGACATCGATATTGCGGTCAAACAGTTCCACACCCGGTCGCTTGAGGACCATCAACAGGATGGCGCCTGCAACGATGCCGCCGACATGGGCTGCCCAGGAAACCTGACTGCCCGTATCTGTGAGGAACTGGAAAATCTGGAAAGCGATCCAGGCACCCAGAACAAAAAGCGCAGGGATTTTCAACGGGATCTTGCCAAGTGCCAGTACCCAAATGCGGATTTTCGGATGTAGCAGGATATAGGCTGCAACGATACCGGCGGCTGCTCCGGAAGCGCCAACCAGAGGGATGCTCGACTGTGGGTCGACAAAGGCATGCAACCAGGCCCCGGCAATTGCGGATGCGAGATAGAAGAGAAGAAATTTGAAATGTCCCAGGGCATCCTCGATATTGTCGCCGAACACCCAGATAAAGAGCATGTTACCGGCCAGATGCATGAAGTCGCCATGAAAGAAGGCGTAGGACATGTAGGTGAAGATGGCGGGAAGGCGCTCGAGTTCGGGCGGCAGCACCTCATAGCCGTTGACCACCGAAGGAATGAAGCCGTAGCCATACACCGTGGCGCGCACCGCTTCCTGACCGAAGAAGGCCGGGGTGCCCATCACGAGCCAGATCACGCAATTGAGCGCGATAATGGTCAGGGTGACATATTGCAGGCGGATATGTTTGAGGGCGTTTGTGTCCTGGAGCGGAATGAACATGGCTCTAGCATCCGCATGGTCGGTTCGTGCGACAAAGGCCCGGCAAGATTGCAGGCCCGAAGTGGCCGGTACTCCAGGGGGTGACAAGTTGCTTCATCGCTTCCTCTCATACATGCGTGCAGGCCGCTTTCGGTATCGGTCACAGAGGAAAGAACTGAAAGCCTGTCAGCGGTTTTCTCCCGGTACCCACAGGATGTCAGCCTTGCCGTTGTCATTGGTGACACGGGCAGCGACAAAGAGAAAGTCCGAAACGCGGTTCATGTAGCGGATTGTCTCGCCATTAACATGTTCGCCAGGCTGTTCGGCCAGTTCGACAATCAGCCGTTCAGCCCGCCGGGCGACCGTTCGGGCAAGGTGAAGATGTGCCGCCGCGGGTGATCCGCCGGGCAGGATGAAGGAACGCAAGGGATCCAGCCTTGAGTTGAAGTTGTCGATATCCCTTTCCACGCGGGTAACCTGGCTCTCGATGATCCGCAGCGGCACATATTCCAGTTTCTCGCCACTGTCGGGCGTTGCAAGGTCCGCGCCAAGATCGAACAGGTCGTTCTGGATCCGCATCAGTGCGCCATCCAGTTCCGGATCGCTTTTGGCTGTGTCGAGCCTTGCCATGCCAATGCACGCATTGGCCTCGTCGACAGTGCCATAGGCAGAGACACGGAGGTCGTATTTCATCCGCCGCTCGCCATTTCCCAGGGCCGTCGTGCCGGTATCGCCGGTCTTGGTATAAATCTTGTTGAGGACAACCATTTGAAAACTCCAGTCTGTCCGCCTTAGCGGCTTCCGAAAAAGAACAGTGCCGCGACCATTGCCAGGACGGCGACGAACTGGGCCATCACCCGCCAGCGCATCAGTGTCTGGGAGCGCGAGGTTGATCCGCCCTTCAGCATGTTCCACAGGCCCATTCCAAGGATAATGGCGACGACCAGCATGAGCGGCAGGATGAGATAGGGAATAGTGTCGGACATGAAATCTCGCTAGGTGTTATCGTGCAATTCAATCGGGGCAACCGGATCAGCCCGAGCGAAGCAATAGCCGATCCAGCAGGGATTGCGGAAGCAGCCTTTTCGCCACGCCCATGGCAATTGTCGGCGTCGTGACGCGGTAATGCGCCCTGGGCCTTTTTGCATTTAGGGCATGATCGAGCTTTGCATAGACCGCTTCCGGGCCGAGTCGAAACCTGTCCGCACCGCCGCCGGATTCAAGACGTTTGAGTTCGCTTTCATAAATGTCGCGGTGAACCGAGTTTTCGCGATCAATATTGGCCAGAAAATGCTTCAGCCCGTTTGCGGTGAACCTTGATACGATCGGGCCGGGCTCAATCAGGCTGACATGAATGCCACTGCCCGCAAGTTCCAACCGCATGGTCGAGGCAAGGCCCTCAAGTGCAAACTTGGAAGCGTTGTACGCGCCACGCCAGCGATAGGGGACAAACCCCAGGACCGAGGAGCAATGCACAATACGGCCTTTACCCGTGGCGTTCACCCCCTGCTTTCGCATGATTGGAACAACAAGATTGGTCAGTTCGTGCCAGCCGAAGAAATTGGCCTCGAACTGGGCCCGCAGCGTGTCGGTGGATAGATCTTCCACGGCACCGGCCTGGCCGTAGGCGCCATTGTTGAACAGTGCATCAATGCGGCCATTGCCCAAGGCAAGCGCATGGTCAAAGGCGGAACGGATGGACGCACCATCCGTATAGTCCATGTAAACCGGATTGAGCCCGCTTTCGCCAAGCCTTTCAAGGTCCTGCGGTCTTCGTGCCGTAGTCACGACATTCCAGCCATCTTGCAGGAGGCGAGCGGCGCAGTGGGCTCCAATGCCAGAGGAGCAACCCGTTACGAGGATGGTCTTGCGCGCTGTGGGCGAGGTGTTCATATGAAGTGGTACCGAAAGGAAGATGGAAATTCATGATTGTGCGATGGGCTGGAATCGTATGGGACGCGTGGGCCAAGTTCAACCGCGATGATGGCTGGGCAATCGCAAGTCATGTTGCCCTTTCAAGCCTGTTTGCGCTTTTTCCGTTCCTGATCTTTACCACCTCTGTGGCCGGTTTCCTCAAGCTGCGCAACTTTTCGGACACGGTCGTGCACCTGATATTCGATTATTGGCCGGAGGCGGCCAGCGATGCCATCGCAAATGAGGTGCAAACGATCCTTACCGTGCCGCGTTCCGATATTCTCACCATAGGCGGCTTGCTGACCATCTATTTCGCCTCGAACGGGGTGGAGGCGTTTCGCGTGGCTCTCAACCGGGCCTACCGCATCGAGGACAGGCGGCCAATCTGGAGGCTGCGCCTGCAAAGCATCGGCTTCGTGTTCATCGCCATGGCTGCACTGATCGCCATCGCATTTCTGCTTGTCCTGCTGCCACTTGGTTGGGGACTTGCGGGAAAATGGTTCCCGGAGATCATGCCCTGGGGCCAGACCGTCTGGTTCTGGCGGTTTGTCATCGCGCTGTTCGTATTGCTGGCTGCGCTGGTTGCAACGCACAAATACCTTCCGGCAGGCAGTCGCACCGTCTTTTCGATAATGCCCGGCATAGTGTTCACGCTCGCTTGCTGGACGATCGGATCGATTGCCTTCGGGATGTGGCTGGAACAGTTCGCTGATTATGTTTCCACCTATGCGGGGCTTGCCGGAGCCATGATCGGACTGATTTTCCTTTATTTTCTTGGGCTTGTCTTCATTCTTGGCGGGGAGATCAATGCAGCCTACCTGCGGCGGAGTGTGCCGTAGCCTTCTTTACGTTTCGGAAATGTGTTTCAGGTACAATCAAGATTCAGTGAAACATGTTGAGGGCAAACGATGCTTTGGGAAATGACCAGTGAGCAATTGCTCACCTCATTCGCATTCATATGTTGCGTCAGCTTTATCGGCGGATGGCTGTCCGACAGGATCCTTGGCTATGGCGGATTTTCCGTCATCGGGAACTGGCTGATACTGCTGGTCGGCGCCTATAGCGGACTGCTCGCCTATAACCTGATGGGCTATCGTTTTCATTGGGACTCCACCTATACGATGGTGGTGTGTATCGGCGCTGCCATGGTGCTACTTTTCATCATGCTGTCCGCGAAGGCCATTCTGCACCTGCGCTAAAGGCTGATTGCAATTCAGCCCAGGCCTACCATTCCTGCTATGTCGCGTGGTGTGACGCCCGCCACCCTAAGTTCGCCAAGGCTCGTATCGTGGCGGCTCTTGGAAAGTTTGCGTCCATCATCATCGAGCACCAGATCATGATGGTGATAAAGTGGTACCGGCAGGCCCAGCAATTCCTGCAGCAGCCTGTGTGCCGAAGTTGACCAGAACAGGTCGCGCCCGCGCACGACATGCGTGATTCCCTGCAGCGCGTCGTCGATGACGACGGCCAGATGATAACTCGCGGGAACATCCTTGCGGGAAAGGACAATGTCGCCCCAATCCTGTGGCCTTGCCGTAACCTCGCCGGTTTCCCCGTCCGTTCCCGCGCCGAGCTCATGCCATGCCATTGGCAAAGAAGGGGCGGAGCGGGATTGCCCCAGGAATTCGAGGGCAGCCTGCATGTCAAGGCGCAGGGCGTGGGGTTCGCCTGCCCTGATGCGCCGGAGCCGTTCGGAAGCGGCAAGGTTGCGGTCAATATCAGGATAATGCGGCACTCCGTCGGGATCACAGGGCCAGGAATGTCCCGCCCCGGTTTGCTGCTCGATATGGGCGCGAACCTCGCCTCGGCTCATAAAGGCCGGATAGACAAGACCTTCGGCGCCAAGCGTTTCGACTGCCTCCAGATAAGTCGAAAGATGATCGGACTGGCGCCGCGGCTCACCGTCCCATTGAAGGCCGAGCCAGGCGAGGTCCTCAAGCATGCGCTGTTCGAGGACAGGGGTGCAGCGCACAATATCGGTATCCTCGATTCGCAGCAGCAAGCGGCCACCCAACGCATCGGCCATCTTCCGGTTGAGCAGGGCGGAATAGGCATGACCCAGATGCAGCCTGCCATTCGGGCTGGGTGCGAATCTGAGAATGGGTCGTCCGTGTTGCGTCATGTTGCATCTTCTTTCACACTGGCAGACAAGAAAAAAGGGAAACTGTCATGCGGATTAGGGAACAGCGCGATATCGAGGAAGGCGTGCGCCATCTGGTGGCGGGTTGCGCCATCATGCGGGGCATGGCGTCTCAGTGCCAGACGATCCCCCTTCGGCTTTCAACGGCTGATTTTGCCGGGCTTGCTGCGATCATCGTTTCCCAGCAGGTCTCCAAGGCAAGTGCCGACGCAATCTTCGGGCGGCTCAGGGCGCAAGTCGATCCGCTCACGGCAGAAAACTTCCTTGCTGCCGGGTATGAGGCTTGGGTAAAAGCGGGGTTGTCGCGGCCAAAGCAGAGAACGCTGGGTGCCATCGCAGAGACGATGAGCAAAGGCGATCTCGATCCTGGGGTCTTGGGCGATCTTGATCCTGAAACTGCAATGGGAAAACTGGTAGCCATAAAGGGAATCGGCCCCTGGACCGCGGAAGTCTACCTGATGTTCTGCGCCGGCCATGCCGACATCTTTCCTGCCGGGGACCTCGCCCTGCAGGAGGCAATCCGGCTTGGAACGGGCATGGCCGAGCGGCCCGGCGAAAAGGAGGCCCGCGAATTTGCACAACGATGGACGCCCTGGCGTTCGGTTGCAGCCCGAGTACTGTGGTCCTATTATGCAGTCGTCAAGCGTGATGCTGCGCCGGTTTGAATGCAGATCGCAAGACACCAAAAAGGGCTTCACATTTCTGTTTTATTACCCTTACATAACATAAGCGAACGGGGCGAATCGCCCGGTCAACGGTTCTTGCAGAGCTTGATGGACAGAGCTCATAGAAGGGAGGACTTTCTTGACCATCGCAGTCAAGCCGGAAGCGCATCCGGCACTTGTGTTGAATGCCGATTACCGGCCCCTGAGTTATTATCCGCTGTCACTATGGTGCTGGCAGGATGCGATCAAGGCAGTCTTTCTTGACCGCGTGAATATCGTTTCCGAATATGACGCCGCGGTTCACAGCCCGTCCTTCGAGATGAAGCTGCCCAGCGTCGTGGTGTTGAAATCCTTCGTCAAGCCAAACCGGTATCCCGCGTTTACAAGGTTCAACGTGTTCCTGCGTGACAGGTTCGAATGCCAGTATTGCGGTTCACGCGAGGACCTGACCTTCGATCACGTGATTCCGCGTTCGAAGGGCGGGTTGACGGTTTGGGACAATGTGTGCGCTGCCTGCTCGCCCTGCAATCTGCGCAAGGGCAACAAGATGCCGAAGGTCGCCAAGATGTGGCCACAGCAAAGCCCCTACATGCCGACGGTCGAGGATCTGCACCGCAACGGGCGCAAGTTCCCGCCCAATTACCTGCATGAAAGCTGGATGGATTTCCTTTACTGGGATACCGAGCTCGAGCCGTAAGCGCGGCTCGCCAGACTGGTCAATGTCCTGAAAGAGAATCAGGACTTTGCGCGCGAAAACGCTCCCCGAAAGGCGATCCCTGCAAGGATCAGGCTGACCACGACGTTCCACCCCGCAAAGGACAGCCCGAGGAAACGACCGGCAGCCTCGTCGCAGGAGGGCGGCTTCACCGTCGCAAGGCTGTCGAGCAGGCTTCCCGCATTTTCCACCGTGCCACCACCGCCGCAGTCGCCGGGACCTTCCCACCATCCCCATTCAACACCGGCATGCTGGATACCCAGTATCATCGCATAGACCATCAATAGGCCGACGATCGCCAGCGTGCCGCGGGTCAGGTAGGCAGGCCCTCTGAAAAAGGCCGATGCCAGGGCGATCAGACCGAAGGGAATTGCAGCATAATAGGGTTCGCGCTGGCCAAGGCAGAGGGCGCAGGGTGTGTAGCCGCCAATATGCTCGAATGCCAAAACCGTCAGGATGACGGCAATCATGCCAAGGCTCACCAGGGCCGCTGCAAACAGCTGTTGCCTGCCGGCAGGATGATTCAGCATTTTCTTCTCCAAAAACTCACGCGCTGCGGTTCAGCAGCCAGTCGATCAGGAAATACAGCAGGGCCGGCCCGCCTATTACGAGCAGCGATACCCAGAGCAGGCCCATCACTATACCCAGAACGACAAAGATACCATCGCGTTCAATGAGTCCTATGGCGCTGATTGCCACAGCGATGCCCGGCACGGTGTTGGTCAGTGGCAATGGCACCAGGATCGATATGCAGGGAATCAGCAGGAGCGCTCCAATGATCCGTGTGCCTCTCGGGCCGGTCATCGGGCGGAATCTGGCATGGGAGAGTTTTTCCAGCCAACCGCCATATTTTCTTGCCTGGGCTACCACGCCAAGAAAACGCGAAATGGGCAGCTGGCGCGCACGCAATTTCTCCGGCAACCAGGGAGAAGGGCGGCCAGATGCCATCTGGAAGACCAGAACGATCATTGGCAGGGCGACTATTTGCGGGAGGACGTAAACGAAGGGCAGGCCGCAGGGAAGGGCAAGCAACAGTAGCAGCAGACCATAGGCCCTTTCCTTCATGCCATCGGTCAATTCGCCGAGGCCGATGTTTCCCAATCCGTCATCGGCGTCCTTGTTGCCGTGATTGCGCAGGACCTGTTCGATCTTGTCGAGCGCGCCATAGGTTGCAGCATCCACACTCATGTTCCATCCAAGCAGTTGACCGGTTGTTGGTCATCGTTTTATCGCGCCAATCGATAACATGGCGTTGACGTTTTGCGGTATTATCAAATTGCTTGACGCGATTAATGGGCGTGGGTAGGAAGCCGACCTGACCCAGTGCAGGAGCCCCTCTGGCGGAACTGGTAGACGCGCTGGATTCAAAATCCAGTTCCCTTGCGGGAGTGCCGGTTCGATTCCGGCGGGGGGCACCATTTAAATTGGCATCTTTTCCTGGATTTCTTTATTTGCCCGCTACTTCACTCAGCCGGAGACATTGTCGCCACGGGTGCGGCCGGGGTCTTGTCGCGGCGATCAACGAACCAGTCGGTCAGACCTGCCGAAAGCCAGATGGCGAAAAGCGTGATCCATGCGGTCATGGCGAAGACACTGGCGCCGGTAACGCCCGCACCCACGGCGCAGCCGCCAGCCAGCATTCCGCCAAAGCCCATCAAGGCACCACCCAGAAGGTAGCGTTTCATGGAATGGCCGCCCTCAAAGCCCTGCAACTGCAACTGGCCGGTCACAAGGGCCGCAATGAAGGAGCCGAGGAAGACCCCTGGTACCAGACCAACGCTGAAATCGAGTGCCTTGCCGGAAGGTGTAAGGAAGAACATCAGCGTGTCGGCCGACGGGCCGGTGAAGGTGATGCCTTCCATCATCACCGGCTCAAATGAAATGCCGCTCATTTGGCTGGTGAACCACCATGCTGCCGGGACTGCCAGACCCACAATCAGCGCGGCAATCGATACCAGCCAGCCAAGTTTTCGCCATGCAGCAAAGCCCACCGCTGCCACCAGCCCTGCCAGGGCTAGCGCAAGGGCGCTGGCCGCATCTATGGAGGCAAAAGCGAGGAGGTCGTTGCCGCCGGTTGTAACGGTTGTCTGCCATGTCGCCACGGTCTCGCGGGCCGGCGAAAGGAAACCCTTGAGACTCGCCTGGGCAAAGACAGCGAATACGAGGCCGGAAAGAAGTGCCCGCAGGTTTCCGGTTGCTGAAAGAACCAGAAGTCTGCTTGAGCAGCCGCGCGCCAGCACCATGCCTGTGCCGAACATCAATCCGCCAACAAGTGCGCCGGACAGGCTTTGTGGCGAAGCAATCTGGCGTGCCTCGCCAGTCGTCAGATGCTCGAAGACCGAAAGATACTGGGTACCGAAAATGGCTGCCGTGAATACCAGAAGCCAGGTGGCGGTTCTTTGGCCAATCGAGCCGCGGGCGAACTCGACTGCCGCAGCGCGAAGGCAGAATTTGCTCTGCTGGGCGAAGGCACCGAAGATCGCGCCAACAAGCGCCCCGCCGAGCATCAGCGTGGTGTTTTCGCCCCAGTAATCGACAAGCGCAGCAAGTTCCATGGTCGTTGAATAGGCCTGCAATGGAAAGAGTGAGTTGACCTGTATCAAGCAAACAGCAATATATTCACAAAATTGTATGTTTTGGGAGGCCAGCATGAACCCGTTCACCGACTTGTCACGCCGCATATTTCTGACCCGTACCGGGCAGGGGCTGGCAGGCTTGGCAGTTGCCGCATTGCCCGGCCGTGCGCTGGCGCTCGGAACCACGAGCCTTGGCGGCAAGGAGCTGATGATACTTTCCGATGGCCACCTTGCACTACCCATTGATTTTGCCTTTCCCGATGTTCCTGCCGATGAGTTGAAGGCATTGCTTGCGGCCAGTGGTCAGGGGCCCGACATGCTGCTGCCCGACTGTAATGTGACGCTGCTGCGCGATGGCGACCGTCTGGTCATTTTTGATGTTGGGGCAGGGCCCAATTTCATGCCCACGGCGGGAACCTTGGCCGACAGTCTTGCCGAGGCGGGTATTGATCCCGCCGAGGTAACCGACGTCGTTTTCACCCATGCCCATCCCGATCATATCTGGGGTCTGGTGGACGATTTTGATGAACTCGTCTTTCCCGAAGCTGCCTATCACATGAATTTGGTGGAATGGGATTACTGGCGGGCAGACGATACGCTGGAAAAAACACCTGAAGCGCGCAAGAGTTTCGTTGTCGGCGCGCAAAGCCGCTTTGAATACCTTGCGGACCAGATCAACCTGTTCGGATATGGTGATGAAATATTGCCGGGTATCGAGGCGGTTGATACGGCAGGCCATACGCCCGGTCATACCTCGTTTGCGATTCATGAAGGAAGCGACAGCATCATGATTGTCGGCGATGCGGTCAGCAATGTGGCTGTGTCATTCCTCAAACCCGACTGGCCGTCAGGCTCCGATCAGGATACGCAAAAGGGTGCTGAAGCGCGCATGCGCCTGCTCGACCGGCTGGTGGCGGACAAGGCCGCCATGGTCGGCTTCCATATGCCCCATCCTGGCATTGGCCGGGTGGAACGTGAAGGAAGTGCCTACCGCTTCGCAGTTTGAAGCAAGCCTACTCGGCCGGTTTAGCCGGCCGGGTGGAGGTCCTGCCTGCCATGAAACCGAAGAAGCTGCCTTCCAGCAGGTAGCTCAGGCCGATCCGCGCACCTAGCACGATTGCTGCCATTGAAAGCGGTACGGAAAAGGCAAGCGCTGAAACCGCGCTGACACCCTGACCGATCGTGCAGCCCATGGCAAATATGCCGCCGGTACCCATCAGGAATGCACCCATGAGATGCCTGCTCAGTTCGCGGGCATCGTCGCAGGCTTCCCAGCGCATGTCATCAGCCTGCCAGGCAGCAATCGCAGCGCCGGCAAAGACACCGATGACAAGGCCTACCCCATAGTCGGGCAGGCTACCGGTTACCACGATTATCTGCAGAATTGTGTCTCCCACAGGTGCAACGAATGAACCGGCCTCCAGCTGTATCTCGCTGAAGCTTGTCTGCGCGAAGCGGTATGTGATCAGCCAGCCCGCTGCCACGCAAAGACCGATTATCATGCCAGACCAGACCTTGCCCCTGTCGGCGCGAAAGCGTGCATCCCTGAAGGCCCACCAGATAGCTGCCAGCGACAATACGGCGCCGAGCATCAGCGGGAGGGAGAGACCGGGTCCGATCGGAAGGAAGGTTCCGGCAGTTGGTGCGCCCAGCAGGCGCAGATCGATGGATAGCGGCTCGATGACCGCTTCCCGGAAATGACCCGTAAGGCCGCGCTGGGCCGAGATTGCGGCAAGGCCGATTCCGGTCATCACCACCAGGGCCCGCAGGTTGCCGCCGCCGAGGCGAACCAGCGCACCAAATCCGCACGTACCAACCAAAGCCATGCCAAGGCCGAACATCAGCCCGCCAATTATTGCGCCAGCGATCGGCAGGGGGCTGGTCAGATAGAAACTGGATGAGAGATCAACCAGGTTGCCCGCCTGCAGGGCAAGCGTGGCCGCCAGCGCGATTGCAGCCGCGAGTACCCAGGAGCGCACACCATTGCTATCACCGGCATACCAGTGACGCTCCAGCGCCGCCAATGTGCAGAAATGATTGCTGCGAGCGACAAAGCCGATCAGCCCGCCAACCAGAAGGCCGGCAACGGGCAGCCATAATTCCGGGCTGTTCAACATGACACTCCTCCCAGGTGGCATACAATCAATTCCCAAGGTGGCGTGTAATTGCGGTTTTGGCAATATGCGGAAACCGGCGCAAGAATATGCTTTGGAAGAACCTGCTCAATCGCTATTGTCATTCAGCGGCCGGACCGGCTTGCAGAAAAGATCGTAAAGGGTTTCCACCACGGAAGAAACTTCGTGATCGGAGATGGAATAATAGATCATTCGACCGTCACGGCGGGTGCGCACGAGCCCGTCAAGGCGAAGGCGTGCCAATTGCTGGGATACGGCTGCCTGGGGCATGTTCATCGTTTCTTCCAGTTCGGAAACCGATTTTTCCCCTTCCGACAACAGGCAAAGGATCAGCAGCCTTGTCTCATGTGAAAGTGCCTTGAGAAGTTCGCTTGCTTCGCGCGCCTGTCTGAAAAGGGCATTGAGCTCCTTCTCTTCCATGTTCGGTGCCAGTTTCGGAAATGCCATCTCAGTCCAACCTCGTCCCTTATGGACGCCTTGCCTATCCGGAATCATGGATAAGTACACTGGCGTGAATATAGCGCTATTAACGACAGTTGCTATCCCGAAATTTCCCGTGCCTTTTCCAACAGTTCGGAAAGCAAAAACCAGAAAAACTCATCGCCGGGATAGCCCCTGATCCGGCCAACCTCCTGGCCATTTTCCAGCAGGATGAAAGTCGGCGTGAACCGCTCGATGCGGACCGCTTTGAGATCATCGGGAATGGGTTGGTTTATGTCCACCTTGCGCAGGGGAGCGCGCCTGCCTTCCTCGGTCAGCGGATAGGCCGGGCCGATCTCGGCATCCCAGAGCTTGCAGTACACGCAGCCCTTCTGTTCCAGCATGATGAGTTCACCGGCATGGAGCGGTGAGGCGCCAGCAACAATGCCGGCGAAAAGAGAAACCATCATGGCAAACAGGCGCATCGCGGTACTCCTTGTCGATCCGAAAGAAACATATAGCATTATTAGAATATATACGCCATGCTGTAATGCGGACCTCGTTCGCTATATCAGTTTGGAGGCTTTCTTGTTCGACATCGGTTTCGGCGCGGCGTTTCTGGCGGGCCTGCTTTCTTTTGTCTCGCCGTGCGTATTGCCGATCGTGCCGCCTTATCTGGCCTATCTTGCCGGAATCAGCTTTGCCGAATTGAGCGATGAGAACGAGCGAACCGCAGTAGCTTCGCGCCGTATCCTGCTGTCATCAGTCGCCTTCGTCCTGGGTTTCACAACCGTTTTCGTGGCGCTGGGGGCAACAGCGAACCTGATCGGCCAGACGGTTGCCCAGTATTTTTCGTGGCTCTCCATCCTTGCCGGGGCGATCATCGCCATCATGGGTCTGCATTTCCTCGGAGTTTTCCGGATCGGCTTTCTCTATCGCGAGGCGCGGATCGACGTTCAGCGAAAACCTGCAGGTGTCGTGGGAGCCTATATCATCGGGCTTGCATTCGCCTTTGGCTGGACGCCCTGCGTAGGGCCGGTGCTGGCTGCCATTCTTTTTGTTGCCGGAACAGAGGATACAGCGGCGCGCGGTGCCATGCTCCTTGCGGTCTATTCGCTGGGTATTGGCATACCCTTCATCATTGCCGGCGCATTTGCCAGCCGCTTCATTGGCTGGGCAAACCGCTTCAAGAAACACATGCACCGGATCGAACAGGCCATGGGAGCACTGCTGGTGATTACCGGCATTCTTTTCATGACCGGGCAGATGTCCAGAATAGCGCAATGGCTGCTGGATACCTTCCCTGCATTTCAATCAATTGGCTGAAGCAGAACCTGAAAGAGGAGTCCAAACATGAAACACCTTGTTGCAATGGTTTTTGCAGTCCTGATGCTTGCCCATCCAGCTGGAGCCGCGAATATCGGCGAGGATGGCTTGCACAAGCAGGACTGGTTTTCGCTGACCTTCAGGGACATGGCCGAGGACATCGCGGCCGCAAATGACGAAGGCAAGCGCCTTGCCATCATCTTCGAGCAGCGCGGATGTATCTACTGCGCGAAGATGCATGAAGACCTGTTGAGTGATCCCGAAGTGGCCGATTACCTGAAGGCCAATTTCAAGATCATCCAGTACAACATGTTCGGCGATGAAGAGGTCACCGACCTTGACGGCGACGTCCTTACCGAGAAAACGGCAGCACAGAAATGGGGCTTTGTTTTCACGCCCACCATTGTGTTTCTTCCAGATGAAGTCCCTGAAGCTGTCGACACCAAGGAGGCCGCCGTTGCGATCATGCCGGGTGCATTTGGCAAATGGACCTTCCTCAACATGTTCAAGTGGGTTCACGAAAAGGGTTATGAGGGCGATGAGCACTTCCAGAAGTATCACGCCAGAATCATCAATGAGTTAAGGGCTGAAGGCCGCCTGACAGCCGAATGACATGCTGGTTGACACGCCGGACGATCCTTATACCAATTATATATGCAAAAATTCATATTTTTGCATTGAATATGCCGGGCGCTTTCGGTAGCCTTTCCAGGCCGGCGGTGGGAGGCACTTGTCGAAGTGCAGGGAATGCCGGATGCGGGAAGGTTGCTTGCGCCACCAGATACCGCAGGCTCAGGAGGAAGTTTACAACATGATTGGGAAAAAGATTGTAATCGCATGCATGGCATCAGCACTGGCCGCAGGCTCGGCTCTTGCAGCAGGTGTGGTTGCGCCAGGTGACGTAAAGATCGAGGATGGGGCTGTTGCCACCTCTCTTACCGGGGCAGCGGGCGATCCGGCAGAGGGCCGCAAGGTCTTCGTAAGCAGGTCTTTGGGTAACTGCCTCGCCTGTCATGCTGTGACAGACCTCAGCAGCGAACAGTTTCATGGCGAAGTCGGGCCGCCGCTTGATGGTGCGGCCGACCGCTGGAACGAAAGTGAATTGCGCGCGATCGTGGTGAATTCCAAGGCGATCTTCACCGACGAAACCATCATGCCCGGCTTTTATTCGCTGGATGTGGGGGTTGATGTTCGCAAGGACCTGATCGGCAAAACCATTCTTACAGCGCAAGAGGTTGAGGACGTCGTCGCCTATCTCGCCACGCTCAAGGAATAGCCCTTAAATCAAGGAGATTGACATGCAGTACACAAGACGTTCCGTACTGGCGATGGGGGCAGGGGCGGTTACCGCCCTGGCAGGGCTTGGTATCCTGCCTGCCCATGCCGACGCCGACAAGACCATGGCAGCCATCAAGGAGTTTGCCGGTGGGGCGGAGTTGGGCAGTGGTCCACTCTCGCTGAATTCACCAGAGATCGCCGAAAACGGCAACACGGTTCCGATTTCGGTGTCTGTTGAGAGCCCGATGAGCGATGACGACTATGTCGAATCCGTTGCCCTGTTCGCCGAGGGCAATCCAAGTCCCGAGGTTGTGGTCTTTCACTTTACGCCGCTGAGCGGCGAAGCGACGGCGACCACACGCATGCGGCTTGCCAAGACCCAGAATGTCGTTGCTGTCGCCAAGACCAGCAAGGGCAACATCTTCATGGCAAAGAACGAAGTCAAGGTCACCATCGGCGGCTGCGGCGGCTGATCCAGAGGAGCACATATCATGTCAGCAAAACCACGCGTAAAGGTTCCCAAGTCGGCTTCCGCCGGTGAGGTTATCACCATCAAGACCCTGATCAGCCACAAGATGGAAACGGGTCTGCGCAAGGATAGCGATGGCAACGCAATTCCACGCCAGATCATCAACAAGTTCGAGTGCACGTTCAATGGTCAGCCGGTCTTTTCGTGCGATATCGACCCGGGCGTTTCTGCAAACCCCTATTTCGAATTCAATGCAAAGGTCAACGAGGCCGGAACATTCGTTTTCAAATGGATGGATGATGACGGATCGGTTTTCGAATCGAGCAACGACATCGAACTGAACTAGAGTCCTAAAGTCGGGTCAGGCGGCTCCTGCTGCCTGCTCGCGGGCCAGCCCGCCACAGTGGGCGGGTGGAAGATGCAGGCGGCAGTGTAATTGATTGGCCTGAAACTGATCGGGATGGAGGAATAAAATTGAGACACATCATCAAAACCGTACTTGGTGCTGCACTGCTGGCAGGCGCATCGGTGGTTGCGATCGCTGGCGGGCCGGCCGACGACGAACTGGTCATTGACGGCGAGAAAATGATCACACGGACAGCAGCGCCGGAGGGCCATTCTTTCGATGAGGTCATTTCGGGTTGGCATTACCGCACTGAAGAAACCCGTGATCTTTCTCGCGATCTGTTCGACAACCCCGGCATGCTGGGCGTCGAAGTCGGCGAAACCATGTGGAACACCGTGATGGGAACGGAGGGGAAATCCTGCGCGAGCTGCCATGAAGATGCCGCCGAGAGCATGAAGGGCATTGGCGCAAACTATCCCAAATGGGATGAGGACAGCCAGCGCCCGATCAATGTGGAATTGCGGATCAACAAGTGTTTGACCGAACATATGGGCGCTGAGGAACTGCCTTTCGACAAGAACGGCCAGAAAGAACTGACGGCCTATATCAAACACCAGTCGCTTGGGGTGCCGATGCAGATTGACCTTTCCCAGGGCGAATTGCAGTCCTGGTGGGACAAGGGCAAGGAACTCTATAGCAGGCGTACCGGACAGCTCGACCTTTCCTGTGCGACCTGTCACGAAAACTACAATGGCATGTTCATCCGTGCCGACCATCTCAGCCAGGGCAATGTGAACGGATTTCCGACATACCGCCTGAAGCAGGCTGATCTTGTATCGCTGCACAACCGTTTCCGCGGCTGTATCCGTGACACGAGAGCAGAATTTCCTCCGGCATTCTCTGACGATTTGATGGCTCTGGAAGTCTATGTAACGTGGCGTGGAACCGGACTGTCGATCGAGACGCCGGCTGTTCGCCAATAGTTGTCCGCGACTCACCAATGCCTGACGGGGCGGCCAGTGATTTCGAACAGGGCATGTGCCGGAGCCATGTACCGGGCTTTGGGCGGAA
>CAZIPH010000003.1:4074-50297 GCA_964541115.1 uncultured Salaquimonas sp. | reverse complement strand
CCAGTGATTTCGAACAGGGCATGTGCCGGAGCCATGTACCGGGCTTTGGGCGGAAGGCTTTTTTCGTCCCTCAACAGGTGATCCGGCCCGTCTGAAGTGAAGACGTCCTGAAGTATCGTGACTTGGAGTATCGTGAATGATTTCCCGCCGTGAATTCCTGCAATATATGGCCGTTTCAGGTGCAGCGTTCGGCTCGGCCGGGCTGCTGTCAAATGTTCCGCGCGCGCTGGCGCAGCAGCGACTGACCCAGGACGACCTGCTCAAGTTCGACAGCAAGGGTCAGGTAACGCTTCTGCATTTCACGGATGTCCATGCCCAGTTGAAGCCGATTTATTTCCGTCCGCCGGACATGAATATCGGTGTGGGTGATTATGCCGGCATACCTCCGCACCTTGTCGGGAACGATTTCCTTGAGCATTTCGGCATCGAGGCCGGTTCGCCGCTCGCATATGCCCACACCATGGTGGATTATGAGGCACTGGCCGAGACTTATGGCCAGCTGGGCGGGCTTGATCGCACGGCGACGCTGGTCAAGGCAATTCGCGGCGACAGAGGCGATGACAAGGTGCTGTTTCTGGATGGTGGCGACACCTGGCAGGGGTCTTACTCCTCGCTAAAGACCAATGGCCAGGACATGGTCGAGTGCATGAACCTCTTGAGGCCTGACGCAATGGTCGGGCATTGGGAGTTCACCTTTGGTGCCGACCGCGTGGAAGAAATCATTGCCGATCTGCCCTTCCCGTTCCTTGCCTCCAACATCTTCGATGCTGAGTGGGATGAGCGAGTCTTTGAAAGCACTGCCTTCTACGACAAGGGCGGCGTGAAGGTTGCTGTCATCGGCCAGGCAATGCCATATACGCCCATCGCCAATCCGCGCTGGATGTTCCCGCAATGGTCCTTCGGCATCAGGCCCGAAGAGATCCAGGCCAATGTGAATGCGGCGCGCGACGAGGGCGCGGAGGTGGTCGTCCTGCTATCGCATAACGGTTTTGACGTTGACCGCAAGATCGCAAGGACCATTGAGGGTATCGATGTCATTCTGACCGGTCACACGCATGATTCACTGCCTCGTGCGATCGAGGACAATGGTACGCTGATCATGGCATCAGGTTCCCACGGCAAGTATCTCGGCCGGATCGACCTCGAGGTCAGCGGCGGCAAGGTTGTCGGTTACTCTTCCAACATGATCCCGGTATTTTCAGATGTGATCACGCCCGATCCGGAAATGGCGGCAAAGATCGACGAGGTCCGCGCACCCTATGAAGCTGACATGCAGCGCGTAGTCGGACGCACAGACGAGATGCTCTACCGGCGCGGCAATTTCAACGGCACCTGGGACGACCTGATCTGCCAGGGCATCATTGAGGAACGCGATGTGCAGATTGCGCTTTCACCCGGCTTCCGCTGGGGGACGACCCTTCTGGCTGGCGATGATATCCGGATCGAGGATATCTTCAATGCAACCTCGATGAGCTATCCGGCGGTTTATCGCAACGAGTTCACCGGTGCCCAGCTCAAGGATATCCTGGAAGATGTCTGCGACAACCTGTTCAACAAGGATCCCTTCCTGCAGCAGGGTGGGGACATGGTAAGGGTAGGCGGCATGTCCTATACCTGCGCGCCCGAAGGCGAGATCGGCGGACGCATTTCCGAGATGCGCCTGACGTCGACGGGCGAGGCCATCGAAGCAGACAAAACCTATACGGTAGGCGGGTGGGCGAGCGTCAACGAGGGCACCGAGGGTCCCGCGATCTATGATCTGATGGAAACCTATATTTCCAAAAAGGGCGTCATTGACCTGCCTGAAATCCAGGCCGTGAAAGTGATTTGATTGTGGATGACCAGGGATGAAGAAATGAACCCCGCTATCGGACATTGCCGGATTTTCGCTGGTGCAGGGTTTGCGTTGGTGGTTGCTCTTCTGATATATAGAAAAACATGCATGTATTGCGGCTCTTCCCGGAGGTAGGCATGACGAAAAATGTAACGACGAAAACAGGTGGCGGGTTGCCGGATCCGGTGGCGCAGCCATCGCGCCGGAATTTCCTTGCAGTCGGCCTTGCCGGTAGTGCAGCTGTTGTCGCCGGTGTGGCAACAGCGCGTGCGGAGGGTGAAAGCCTGATCACGGAAATCCAGGATTGGAACCGCTATACCGGCGACGGTGTCGACGCCGCACCCTATGGTTCACCAATCGAGTTCGAAAGCCATGTGGTACGCCGCGACGTTCCATGGTTGACGGCCGATCCGATTTCCTCGGTCAACTTTACACCACTGCATGAGCTTGATGGTGTGATTACACCCAACGGCCTTTGCTTCGAGCGTCATCACGGCGGCGCCGCCATCATCGATCCTGTCGACCACCGCCTTATGATCAATGGCCTGGTCGATCAGGAACTGGTTTTCACGATGGAAGACCTCAAGCGCTTCCCGCGAGAGAACCATGCCTATTTCCTGGAATGTGCCGCCAATTCGGGCATGGAGTGGCGCGGCTCGCAGCTCAATGGTTGCCAGTTCACCCACGGCATGATTCACAATGTGATGTATACCGGCGTCCCGCTTCGCCTCCTGCTGGAAGAGGCCGGAGTGAAGACGGAGGGCAAGTGGCTGCTCGCAGAAGGTGCCGATGCATCTGCGATGACCCGCTCGATCCCGATCGAGAAGGCACTGGACGACTGCATGGTTGCCTTCAAGATGAATGGTGAGGCTCTGCGCGCCGAACAGGGTTATCCTGTGCGTCTGGTCGTTCCAGGCTGGGAAGGCAATATGTGGGTCAAGTGGCTGCGCCGTCTTGAAGTGGGGGACAAGCCGTGGGCCCAGCGTGAAGAGACATCCAAGTATACCGACCTGCTGGCTGATGGCACTGCTCGCGAGCATACCTGGGTCATGGACGTGAAGTCTGTCATCACCAATCCGAGCCCGCAGGCCCCCATCACCCATGGCAAGGGCCCGACCGTACTTACCGGCGTTGCCTGGTCAGGCCGTGGCAAGATTACCCGGGTTGATGTGTCGATTGATGGCGGACGGAACTGGCAGGAAGCACGGCTTTCGGGGCCCAGCATGTCCAAGTCCATGCACCGTTTCTACTTCGATTTTGATTGGGATGGTTCGGATTTGTTGATCCAGTCGCGCGCGATTGATGATGCAGGATTTATTCAGCCGACCAAGAACGAGTTGCGCGCCTCGCGCGGCGAGAACTCCATTTACCACAATAACGGCATCCAGACCTGGCATGTCAAACCAGATGGAACAACAGAAAATGTTGAAGTTTCCTAAGACCGGATTGGCGGCATCCATCATCGCCGCAAGCCTGACCCTTGGTGCTGAAGGTGCAGTCGCCGCAGACGCGGCAGCTGGCGAAAAAGTCTTCAAGAAATGTGCAGCCTGTCATGCGGTGGGCGAGGGCGCCAAGAACAAGGTCGGCCCGCATCTCAATGATCTCTTCGGCCGGAAAGCTGGTGGCCTGGAGGACTACAAATACTCCAAGGCGATGACCGAAAAGGGCGGTGAAGGCCTTGTTTGGGATGACGCAAGCATTGGCGAGTATCTGAAGGCGCCCAAGGACTATATCAAGGGCACCAAGATGGCATTTGCCGGTCTGAAGAAAGACGAGGAAGTAGAGAATATCCTGGCATATCTGAAGACGTTCTCGGAAAATGCCGAAGAGGAGGCCAAGGCCGAACCCGCCGCTCCCGCTACTGAAACATCCCCAACCGTGACAGCCGCAGCCACAACAGTTGCAGAATCCGCGTCCGGGATTGCAGGCGAAAGGTCCAAGGGACCCTTTGGCCTTGGCAGACTTGCCACAAGTGCCGAGGTTGCGGCCTGGGATATCGATGTGCGCCCCGATGGACTTGGCCTGCCACCCGGAAGCGGTACGGTTGCCCAGGGCGAACCGATCTACACCGAAGCCTGCGCTTCCTGCCATGGAGATTTCGGCGAAGCAATCGACCGCTGGCCGGTATTGGCCGGAGGCCAGGACACGCTGACGGATGACCGGCCGGTCAAGACAATCGGCTCCTACTGGCCCCATCTTTCGACCGTGTTCGACTATGTCAGACGGGCCATGCCGTTCGGCAATGCGCGCTCGCTTTCCGATGACGATGTGTATGCGCTGACCGCCTACCTCCTCTATCTCAACGACATTGTAGACGATGAGGATTTTGAGCTTTCCAGCGACAATTTCAATGAAATCGAAATGCCGAATGCGGCGAACTTCATTGCGGATGACAGGGAGTCCGAGCCTCATTATGCGGACAAGGAGGAACCTTGCATGAGCGATTGCAAGCCCGGTCCGGTCCAGATCACCATGCGGGCACGGGTTCTGGATGTGACGCCCGATAGTGGCGAGGAAGGTGAAGGGGGCGGAGGGATCGACTGATCCCACTCCCCTGCGAACGAGGCTAAACCGGGAGGAAGGGCCGCGTGAGAAGATGGAAAGATACCGTGTGGTTCCGCACAAGGAACCTTGCTGCTGTTGCGACAGTGATCGGCTTTTCGTTTCTTGATACGGCCAGTGCGGATGATGCGCTTCTTGCAAAGGGCGCAGAGCTGTTTGCCGCTGATTGCGCGCGATGCCACCAGGTTGGCACGGACGCGAGGAACAAGGTAGGGCCGCATCTTGATCTGATAATGGGCCGCAAGGCCGGGTCCGTTGAAACCTTCCGCTATTCAAATGCCGTAATCCAGGCCGGTGAGAAAGGCCTGGTTTGGGATGAGGAACTGCTTGACCAGTTCATCGAGAAGCCCCGAACCTTTCTCAAGGGAAACCGCATGTCCTATGGCGGCATGGCTGATGCGGAGAAACGCAAGGCCCTCCTTTTCTGGCTGGCCCACATTTCCGCCGCCGAACCCTCCGGCAACCTTGAGGTAAGCGCTTCGGCTTCCGAGGGCCAGGCACCCGGTTTTGTTGATGAAATCATGAAGATCGAAGGTGACGTCGCCTATGGTGAATACCTCTCGGGCGATTGCGTTACTTGTCACCAGATCACCGGCCAGGTTGAAGGTATTCCGTCAATTGTCGGTGTGCCCCGCGACTATTTCATCCGTGCCCTTGTGGAATACAGGACAAATGTGCGCACGAACGAGGTCATGAAAAACAGGGTCGCCAACCTGTCCAACGAAGAGATGGCAGCACTGGCTGCCTATTTTGGCGAACTCGAACCCCAATAACCGCAACCCTCACAGATGGGAGAATGAAATGACCAAACTCAACAGGCGCCAGTTTGCCACACTGTTTGGGGCTGGCACGGCAGTGCTTGCCATGCCAATCTATTTGCGTGCCCAGGGAAAGCCCAAGGTCGTTGTCATCGGTGGCGGTGCAGGCGGGGCTACAGCAGCGCGCTACATTGCAAAGGACTCCAACAGCGGGATCGATGTCACGCTGATTGATGCCTCTGACACATATACAACGTGCTTCTTCTCCAATTTGTATATCGGCGGCTACCGGGATTTTGCATCGATCAACCACAGCTATGAAACGCTGGAATCAAATTACGGAATTACCAAAGTCACCGGAATGGCAGTTGCGATCGATCGCGATGCCCGCATTGTGCGGATGGCCGATGGTGCCGAGATACCCTATGACCGCCTCGTCGTCGCGCCCGGCATCGACATGATCTATGATTCAGTGGAAGGTTATTCGGCCGAAGCTGCTGAAATCGCACCGCATTCATGGAAGGCAGGCCCGCAGACCCAACTGCTGCATGACAAGCTGAACGCATTGGAAGACGGCCAGAATATCATCATGGTGGCGCCGCCCAATCCTTATCGTTGCCCGCCCGGACCTTATGAGCGCGTATCGATGATGGCGCATGTGCTGAAGACAAAGGGCTTCACAAATTCGCAGATCATTGTTCTTGATCCCAAGGACAAATTCTCCAAACAGGCCCTTTTCCAGGAGGGTTGGGCGAGGCACTATCCGGGTATGGTTGAGTGGTACGGACCGGATGTTCATGGCGGCATTGGCGCGGTGGATGCGAATGCAGGCACAGTCGAAACCGATCTCGACACGTTTTCAGGTGGCCTGCTCAACATCATCCCCAAGCAGATGGCAGGATCGATTGCAGCCAATGCCGGGCTGACCAATGACAGTGGCTTTTGCGAGATCGATGCCGAATCCATGCGCTCGAAGGTCGATGAGAACATCTTCGTGATCGGTGATGCCTGTATTGCCGGTGACATGCCCAAATCGGGCTTTTCGGCTAACAGTCAGGCCAAGGTTGCCGCCATGAACGTGCGTGGAGATCTTGCCGGTTCAAAGGTTTTCCCGGCGAAATATTCCAATACCTGCTGGAGCCTTATCGAGACGGATGACGGCGTGAAGGTCGGCGCGCAGTACGCGCCGGTCGACGGCAAGATCTCCTCCACCTCGAGCTTCATCAGCCAGACCGGCGAAGAAGATGCAGTGCGCAAGGCAACCTATGAAGAATCCATCGGCTGGTATGCCGGTATTACCAAGGACATGTTTGGTTGAGCCAAAACCGCTCTTTGAAACAAGACGCGGCCCTCATGTAGCCCAAACGGGTTTGCGGGCCGCGTTTATTGTTTTCTGTACCGGGGCGACTGCCCCGCTTCAGCTTTCCTTGCGATCATTGACGATGTTCATGGACGCAACGCCGCTATTGCCCAGTTCGACCGAAGCGAAGGGTCCTCCATGGCACATGTGGCCGGGGTCCTGCGGATCCATGGCCGGCTCCCTGGCGAGAATTTCGCCGGCAAATTGTTCTGCATTGTCCTTTGGGCGATAGCCGAGAAAGCTCGCCCGCGCATTGTCGACAGGCACCCGGTCATTGTTGGACACGCCGTAGATGACCGAAAAGCCGGTAACCGGTGTCTGTATACACCTCGTTACCAGATGGATCAGGTCACAATAGGAAAGCCAGGAACCAAGCGCACGCGCATTGTTGACCTGCGCACAGGAAAGGATGCGCATGTGAACGCTCTCCACGCCACGCTTTTCCCAATACATACGACCCAAATCCTCGGCGAAACATTTTGCAAGGCCGTAAAACGTGTCCGGCCGGTGAGGGACATCGGTGCCGATGAACTCGTTCTTGGAATACATGCCGACGGCGTGGATGGAGCTGGCATAGACGACGCGTTTGAGTCCGTGTCTGTAAGCAGCTTCCCAGACATTGTAGGCTCCGATGAAATTGGGCCCGAGCAGTTCCTCGAATGGCGCCTCGTCGGCAATGGCACCAAAATGCACGACCATGTCCGCGCCTTCGAGAACATTCATCATGTCGCCGAGGCTGGCGAGATCCGCCTTCATATAAGTTTCGCCTGGATAGAGCTTGCCGATATCATCGGCGATATCGGTGGTGACCAGTTCATCGGCCAGGACTGCCAGAGGCTCGCGAAGATAGGAGCCAAGCCGACCGGCGGCGCCGGTCAGGACGAGTTTCTTCAATTTTGTCATGATTTGTCTTCCGGTTGTCAGATCGGGTTGGCGGCAATCATATGATCGCACGTTCGAGGATGGGGGTGTTGGCGATCACCCTGTCATAATGAAAGGGCGAAAGGTCAAGCGTCCGGTATTCGCCATAGGTCAACCATTCGGCGGTGCCCCGGCCCATGGCCGGCGACTGTTGCAGGCCGTGACCGGAGAAGCCGTTGAGGAAGATGAAGTTGGAAAGCTCCGGATGGGGGCCTGTCACCGCATTCTGGTCCAGCGTATTATACGCATAATGGCCCACCCATTCGCTGGTGACCTTGATTGCCTCGAATTGCGGAATACGTGTTGCGATGGCCGGCCATACATGGTTTTCCCACAGCGAATGGTCCATGTCGAAATCCGTGGGATCGGCGGCTTCGTCGATTTCCGCATGACCGCCTGCCAGATAGGTGCCGCCGCCATTTTCACGCACATGGACGCCGGATGGATCAATGGTCAGGGGCAGGTCCCGATCAAGCGGCTGCTCCGCCTTGAAGATCCAGCTGTAGCGTTTGCGCGGCTCGACAGGAAGGGCGATACCGGCCATTGCGGCAGTCTGTCCGGCGCGCGGGCCAGAGGCATTGACCAGTTGCCCGCAGGCTATGGTTTCGCCGCCAGCCAGGGTAATGCTGTCAACGCGCCTGCCTGATATGTTGCGGTTGATGGCAACGACTTCATTGGCGACATATTCGACGCCGCGCTCGCCGGCCTGGCGCCGGAACCAGTCGAAAACCGTGTATCCGTCCCAATAGCCCTCATCGACACGATTGATCGAGCCAAGGGTGATGTCATCGACATTGTAGAAGGGATATTCGTCGGCAATTTCCATGGGGGTCATCAATCTGGTCGCAACGCCAGCAGCCTGTTGCACCCGGGCATTGTCGCGCAGGATTTGCGCGAAGCCTGCATCGGCTGCGAGGTAAAGATAGCCGAAGGAGTGGATGGCTAATTCAGGCACCCGCTCATCGCCGCCCATATGGCTGCGCAGGTTCTTGACGAAGTTGGCGGCAAACTGGGAAATGCGGATGTTCAGTGTCTCGCTGAACTGCTGGCGAATGCAGGAATTGGACAGGGCAGTGGAGGCAAACTGGTAGGATGGATCGCGTTCAACCACCAGGAGCGACCCGTCGAAATCGGGATTTTGCGTCAGGAACCAGGCGGTTGACGAACCCATGATTGCACCGCCAATGATGATGACGTCATAATGGTTCTTTTTTGGCGTGCTGTGGTAGGTGGCCATCGATTGTCCTCGCAATTGGCGTGATGGTTGGGACGGAATTTGGCAGGAGTCAACGGGTCTCAAAGGCGGTTCGCATTTTTCGACGAATTGGTCGGAAACGGTATTGGAATCGATTGCCATGCAGATAAAGTCGCTGCCATCAGACAGTTCCGCCGCACGGGCGTTGAGGGAGAAGAGTATGAGTCAGTCACCAGATGTGATCATAGTCGGAACAGGTGTCATTGGCACCGCGATTGCCTATGAGCTGGCAAAGCAGGGCAGGAAGACGCTGTCGCTCGACCGCAACAGTCAGATCGGACACGGCTCGACTGCGGGCTCCTGCGCGATCATCCGCATGCATTACTCCACCTTTGACGGCACGGCCTTTGCCTGGGAGGGCTATCACTACTGGCGTGACTGGGCTGAGTATCTCGACCTCGGCAAGGGGGCCGATCTTGCGACCTTCAAGGAAACCGGTTGCCTCGTCATGAAAACCGAATCAAACGGTTTTCTCGAAAAGCATCTTGAAAACAGCCGTAAGCTGGATTGCCCGTGCGAGGAATGGTCCGCTGAATATGTTGTCGAGCGCATGCCGATCTACTCCCTAGACAGCTACACCCCGCCCAAGCGGATGGATGAGCCGGGCTTTGGCGAACCCAATGGCCGCAAGCTGACCGGCGGGGTCTACTGGCCGAATGCCGGCTATGTGACCGACCCTGCACTTTCCAGCCAGAACCTTGCCGATGCAGCGCGCAGACATGGCGCCGGGTTCCGCATGGGCGTCGAGGTAAGCGCCATACTCCAGTCAAATGGCAGGGTGAGGGGCGTCAGGCTGGCAAGCGGCGAGGAAATCCATGCGCCGGTCGTCATCAATGTCGCCGGCCCCGGTTCGTCCATCATCAATGGCATGGCCGGCGTCCTTGATGAAATGACCATCGAAACGCGACCGCTGCGCCAGGAAGTGGTACATGTGCCTTCGCCCGCAGGCTTCGATTTCGAGACCGATGGCATGATCGTCTCGGACAGTGACATCGCCTGTTATGTGCGGCCCGAACACGGCAACCATATCCTGATCGGCAGCGAAGACCCTGAATGCGATCCGCATCATTGGACCGAAAACGACAAGGAGTATGACCGCAATTTCACCGACCAGTGGACAACACAGGCAATGCGGTTTGCACAGCGCGTTCCCACCCTCGGCATTCCGGGAAAGACCCGCGGCGTTGTCGATCTGTACGATGCCTCCACCGACTGGATCCCGATTTACGACAAAACGTCCCTTGGCGGCTACTACATGGCCTGCGGAACATCGGGCAACCAGTACAAGAATGCGCCGATTGCGGGCAAGATGATGGCCGCGCTGGTCGATTATTGCGATAACGGCAATGACCATGATGCGAACCCGCTGAGTTTCACGCTACCCTATATCGGCCGTAACATCGATGTCGGCTTTTATTCGCGCAAGCGCGAGATCAACCAGGAATCCAGTTTCTCGGTTCTTGGTTGAGTCGCGAAACTGCGACTTTCCGGTTGCAGATTGCCGTAGATGGCGCGTCATGTTTACATGCCGCATAGATAAATCATGCAGCGCTGGTTTGCATGCGCTCGCGGAGGAAAAAATGAACTGCGTATTTGTCCAATTGAGGTGCAAACCCGGAACCGCCTACAAGGTGGCTGACGAGATCACCCGCCGGGAAATCCATTCCGAACTCTATTCCACCAGCGGTGACTATGACCTCCTTATGAAGGTCTATATCCCAAAGGAAGAGGATGTCGGCCATTTCATCAATGAGCGTCTGCTCGACATAGAGGGTATCGAACGCTCCTATACAACGCTGACCTTCAAGGCCTTCAGCTGACCGGTTTTTCTGGTTTCCGGAAAGCCATTTCCGTAACCGCCTGCCAGCGAGGCAGCCTCAATGCTGCCGGCGCTGTCGTGCCGGTGCAATGTGCAGAAATGCGCAAGGACGGGCATGTCAGCCTTTCCCGAGCAGTCTTTTGACGAAACTCTTCACCCTTTGTGCGCGGGAAATGTTGTTCAGTATGCCATCAGCGGTCTTGCAGTCGGGCGCTATGACTGCGGTGCTGAAACCGGTCGTATCCGGCCAAAGCGCTGTCATCCATGACTGCCCGAATATCGCCAGCGAATCTGCGTCAACAAACGTATCGCGTCCGAGAATATCCACGGTCAGCCAAAGCATCAGCAATGTTCCCGGCGAGTAGCGCGAATAGGTTTCGTTGAACGTCGTCTTCCAGGGATAATAGTGGCCATTCACCTCGATCAGCAAGGTAGAGGCAATCGCGACATCATTGACGCGCAGTGAGATGATCTCCGCCTTGCCCTTTGCGGCGAGGTCACAAATCGCCTGGCGCGCAAAGGCGGCATGGCGCTTGATGTTGTGAATGGAGGTTCCCCGCCGGCCTTTCCATCCCCGTGCCTCGATGAGCAGGAATTCCTCGAGACGGACCAGAATATCCATCGGGTCGGTGGCGATGTCATAGGTCAGTTCGCCGGTCCGGGCGAGCTTGTTTTCAAGGCGGCGATACTCGCGCATGCGCTTCTTGTTGATTGCGGCCAGCGGATCGCCTGATCCAGGCAGGATGACAGCCCTGTTTCCGGCCTGCCTGGTGATGACGCACAGCCCATCTTGCGCTGGCCGGTTTGCAAGCGTTAGCTTGATTGGCGAGGTTTCGGGCAGGTATTCCAGCAGCAGGGGTGGTGTGTCGGCCTTGAACCCGGCTTTCATCAGTTCCAGGAACCGTTCGCAAGTCTCCTGCGCCTCGAGCGAAACGCTGCCAGGTGCCGCCTTCAAAAGAGGCGCTCCCAAAGGAGCATAGGGATGGGTGAGGGATTTGAGAACGGCGCCCTGCCATGGTCGCTGTCGGTGTTCGACAACCGGAATAACAAGGCGCGGCACGTTTTCCTCACCCACGCTTTCCCAGACGATCAACTGGTAAATCCGGCCAGGAGCAATGCGGTCCCTGCTGGCATTGACGAAAGCCGGATCGAAAAATGGATTGCTTGCTGCATCACTTGCCAGAAGCGTGCTGATATCGGGGTTCTGCTGCCGGATGTAGTGCAGCGGGTGAAGGCAAAGCCGCCAGTGGGATCCGTCAATCGGTGCGATCTCTGCCACAAGGTCGCGCTCGATGAAGTCCGGCAGTTCTTTTACCGGCTCGGGAATCCGTGGAGTATTCGTTGGTGCGTAGCGCCGCATCACTTACTCCGCAGGTCGGGTGCTGGTGGAAGACTGCCAGAACCTGGGAATGATGAAGATATGCAGTCCGAGCCGGCGCCGCGCAGCGGCATACAAGGCAAAGCTCTCAAATACCAATGCGACCGAGGTTGCCATGGCGGCGCCGCTCAATCCATAAACAGGGATGAGGTTCCAGTTGAGGACCAGATTTACCGCCAGCGTTGCGGCGTATACCATGGCGCAGGTCTTCTGCTCGCCCGACATGGTCAGCACGCTTTCGGCCGCACCGACCGAAGCGCGGGCAATGATGCCAATGGTGAGGATCCAGATAACCGGCTCGCCATGTTCGACGAATGAGGCGTCAAACAGCATGAGGAAATAGCGGCCAAGCACCAGCATCAGCAGGGCAAAGCCCAGCGAGGGCCAGAAGGTCCAGTGAACCGTCTCGCGGATGAATTGTTCATATCTGACCTGGTTGCCGGAGGTAAGATAGATGGAAAAGCGATGCGCAGCAGCTGCCTTGACCGCGAAATAGACGAAGTGGACCAGCGCAAGTGTCTTGGCGGCAGCAAAATAGATCGACACCTGGTCAGGTTCCATGAAATGGGAGACGAGCAGGATGTCGACATTGGTCAGCAGGTTGTAGAAACCCTCGACAAGGAAGATCGGCATGGTGATGGCCAGCCACTGGCCGGGCATGAAGCGGCGCGGACCGGTGGGAACAGCGGTCTTGAGGCGGCGGGAAAGCAGATAGAACTGCCACAGGCTCGCCAGATAGGTTGCGATTATGGTAGCGATCATCGCAGTCGGTGCATCCGCCGGAAAGCCAAGCCAGACCGCCGCGATCATGACGATGATGATAATTATCGGGCGCAGAATGAATGTTGGAACCAGCGCAACAACGGGCCAGTTGTGTGCCCTTGCCACGCCGTCCTGGACCTCCTGCAGGGAAAGCATCGGCAGGCAAACCGCCGCCAGGTAGATCGGAATAATGTAATAGCTGTCCAGATATTCGCCGAAGGCGAAAACGCCCGCAGATCCGGCCATGGCGATCAGTGTGGCCGAAATTACTGCCCAAAGGATTGAACCGGAAATGGCACCTCGCAAATAGTCGTTCTCGCCCGAGGTCCGGTATTCGGAAATGAATCGGATAATGCCCGTCTGGAAACCCATACATGCCAGACCGCCAATGATAACCGCTGCAACCCATACACCGATAAAGATCCCGTATTCAAAGGCACCCATCCAGCGCACCAGGAAGACCTGGCTCATATAGGCGATGGCCGCGCTGAAGATACGGATGGCGAAAGCAAAGATGGCGATCCGCCCGGAAACGGCGCTGTCCCCATCTCCCCCGATCATCGAATCAAACCGTTCTGTAAACGGTGTTGCCTTGCCGGCCAAAGACTGCGGAAGGATTTTTTCCACAAACGGGGTCAGTTGCAGTTTCAAAATACTTCTCCGGAAAAGTCCGGAAACCTATATCACCAAGCCTTTAACAAAGGGTTCGAAACGGTTCGCAGAGTTAATGAATGGCCGGGTCTTGATTAACCATGACGGCAAGTCATCCGGCAAAGCCTCCTCCGTCGAGATAGGCCTGTTCTGCCTGGCTCATCTTGCGGCCAAGCAGGGGATTGCGGTGGGGAAAGCGGCCAAAACGCTCGATGATCTCAAGATGCCACAGGGCGGCCTTGACATTTCCTTCGGCCCCATATTTGCGCTGAAGTTCAACGCTTGTTTCCTGGTCTTCCAGTACCTCGGAATGCATGAATGGCATGAACATGAAGGCAGCAAGGTCAGGATCGACGTCCTCGCCGTAGCCTCTTTCCACAGCGAGGCGGGCCAGTTCGAGCGCCTTTTCATCGGCGGCGAAGGCCCTGGGGTCGTTACGGAACATGTTGCGGGAGAACTGGTCCAGCAGAATGATCAGCGCCAGGCAGCCATCCGGATCGCTTGCCCAATGATCGAGCCGACCCGCCGCCGCATCTTCGTAAAGTCCAAGAAAATTGTTTGTTATTTCGGTATCGAAATCAATATTCTTGGCGAACCACTTCTCCGTACCGGCTGATCGCCAGAAGTTGAGAATGTCTTCCCATTTTTCCATGTCGCTCATTGTTTGCTGATCTTTCCCGGTCGGAGTTCGTCTTGCAGGTTGGAACGGCGCGTCTTCTGTCATATGGAATGCCGTTCGGCGAAAACCTTATACCAATATGTCCGGTCATTGGGAGAGCAATACGTATCATGGCGAAGGAAGCAGTCATTCTGGATGTTCGCGGACTCAACTGCCCGTTGCCGGTTCTCAAGGCAAAAAAGCGCATGCGCGAGCTTGAGGCGGGTGATCAGCTATGGGTAGAGACGACCGATCCGCTTTCGGCCATTGATATTCCGGCGTTTTGCGAAAATGACGGTCATCAGTTGCTGCGCAGCGAAGCCGGTGCCGGCTTTACGCGCTACCTGCTCAAAAAAGGCGCGTAGTACCTCAGCGCGAATGGAAACTGCCCGTGCCGGGAATTGCCAGCGGGTTCTCCTGAAGCGCCACCCGGTCGGGCGTGTCGGTGGCAGGAATGTTCATGAAACCGCGGAACAGTTTTTGAACAAATTCCGGATCGAGATCCTGAACGAAGACCACCAGTTCGGTGCGTGCCTTTCCGCCGGGCCAGGCATCGAGAAACAAGTGAGGCGACAGTGTCCGCTGGACCGCCTGTACGAGCAGGGGCCGGTCCTTGCCGCGCAGATTGACGAGGCCCTTGAGGCGCAGGATGTGCGCGCCATGGGCAGAGAGGAGCAGGTCAAGGAACATTTCGAGGTTTACCGCTTCCAGCGGGCTGTCGGCGCGCAGGGTGAGCGCGTGGATATTGTCACTGTGGCGGCTGATATCTGCGGAATGGCTTTCCTGGCCGTGGTGATGATCATGCGTGTGATCATGGGAGTGAGTGTGCGGGCTGGCCTGCTTACCGGGAACACCGTTTGACCGGAAACTGGCAGCAGATTGCAAAGTGCCGGATATGTCTGCGAGGAAATCCTGCGCGGAAACGATAGGGCAGGCGGGATTCAGTCCCCGTACCGCAAGGGATGAATTGGCAAAGGCTTCGCTGCGCGGCACGGCAGGAAAGGTATCGAGTTTCGATATGATAACGCAATCGGCAAGGCGTATCTGCGCGCGGGCCTCCTTGTGTGCCTCGAGGTTTGATGCGCCATGCAGGGCGTCGTAAACAGTGAACATGCCGGCCAGGCTGATTTGATCCTGATGTGCAGGCGATGCCATCAGGGCCTGCAGAACCGGCACGGGATCAGCAAGGCCGGTTGTCTCGATCAGGATCCGGGCCGGGCTTCGTTCCAGCAGCAGGGTAATGGTATCGACCAGCTGGCCACGAACGGTGCAGCAAAGACAGCCATTGGAAAGTTCGATAATCGTATCGTCCGAGCCTTCCACAAGGTGGTGATCGAGGCCGACTTCGCCGAATTCGTTGATGATGACGGCGGCGTCTGCCAGTTCAGCCGACTTCAAAAGCCTGTTCAGCAGGGTTGTCTTGCCGCTTCCCAGAAATCCTGTGAGTACGTGAACGGGAACGGGGGAGAATGACGACATTTGCGATTGCGGCCTATTGAACGTTTACGGCTTCGGGACGCCATGCCGGCAGCGGAATGGTGCCGCGCAGGCTGGAGGAATCGATCACTTCGCCATCAACATTGACGACCGCATAGTCGGGCCGTTTGACCGGCAGTGGAATACGCTTGGGCATGAAAGCGCGGGCCAGCCAGGCGTCGCTCGGGTCGCCATCAATCCCGCCCAGTGAAACGGTGAGTGGCGCTTTCGTGATCCGGCGCTTCTCCAGCCATGGCGAATCGATAACCGCGTCATTGGATGCCGGGTCATAGCGGCTGGCACGGGCCTGCTCAGTGCAGAGCACTGAACGCATATTGGTCGGCCCCTTGACGGGAGGGCGCTGAAGGGCGGCCATCGGGGTGCCGGCGTTGGTCGCAAAGCCCTTGAGCAACAGACGCGCCGCCACTTCGGCGCGCTCGGTCTGTGAGGATGCGCCCAACACTACTGCAACCAGCCTGCGGCCATCGCGCTCGGCGCTGGCGACAAAGTTGTATCCCGAAGCGCAGACGAAGCCGGTCTTCATGCCGGTGCTGCCTGGGAAACGCTCCAGGAGGAAATTGTAGGAAGTGTGCAACTCCTCACCCGACTTGATGGTGGGCGTCTCGAACATTTCACGGTATTGGGGGAACCGGTTCCATATAGCCGATGACAGGACAACAAGGTCCCTTGCAGAAACATACTGGGCAGCATCATGCAGGCCGTTGGCATTGGAAAATTGCGTGTCCTTGAGGCCAAGCATTGCCGCTTCGGCGTTCATGCGCTCTATGAAAGCCGGAACGGTGCCTGCAAGCGATTCGGCAAGTGCCGTGGCGACGTCATTGGCACTCTTGACGATGAGAATGGTCAGAGCGGTATCAAAGCGCAGTTGCGCGCCTTCCCTGTATCCCATCTTGCCGGGCGGGGTGCGTGCGGCATTTGCCGTTACCGTAACAGGTGACCCCGGCGAGATTTCGCCATTCTCGATAGCCTTGAAGGCCACATAGGCGGTCATGAGTTTTGTCAGCGAAGCAGGATGCCAGCGCTCGAAGGGCCTGTTGGCGGCAAGCACAGAATTGTTGGCGGTATCAACGAGGATGTAGGGAATATCGGGGAGCGGCTCCTCGGCGCGGGCAAAGCCGGGAAAGCTGATGAACAGCATGGCAAGAACCGACAAAAGCCCGAGGGCCAGAAACACTCTATGCAACGGGCCAGAGGCACGCGACGCTGATTGTCCGAGGCGTTGAAGAATCCAGTTTCCCATTGGTACCAAGCCTGTGTATGTTATCGCTCTGGCAGGCTGGCGGACTGATGGCGTTCCGCGGACCTGATCGAAACCACCAGCATCCGGCGGTCCTGCCGCGTTAGTAGAGGGCATTATGGCAGTTATCAACCGCATGGCGGAGCTTCATGACGAGATTGCGGCATGGCGTCGCCACTACCATGCGAATCCGGAAATTATGTATGACGTACATGAAACCGCGGCAGATGTGGAAGCCAAGCTGAAGGCTTTCGGATGCGACGAGGTGGTCAGCGGAATTGGCCGAACCGGCGTGGTTGGTGTCATTCGCGGCCGCCAGCAGGGCGGCAGGGTGCTGGGTCTGCGCGCCGACATGGACGCCCTTCCAATTGAGGAAACCAGCGGGCTTGCGCACGCATCCCGCAAGAAGGGCATGATGCATGCCTGCGGCCATGATGGCCATACTGCCATGCTGCTGGGTGCGGCGAAATACCTGGCTGAAACCAGGAACTTTGCGGGAACCGCAGTTATAATCTTCCAGCCTGCCGAAGAGGGCGGAGCCGGGGGCAAGGCCATGGTTGATGACGGGCTGATGGAGCGATTCGGCATTGATGAAGTGTACGGACTTCACAACATGCCGGGACTGGAGGTCGGCAGGTTCGTCATCTGCGAGGGGCCAATCATGGCCTCAACCGACGAATTCACCATCACGATCCAGGGCAAGGGAGGGCATGCGGCAATGCCTCATGTGGGTCTGGACCCAATTGTTGCAGCCAGCCAGCTGGTGACTTCACTCCAGACGATTGTCTCACGTTCCATCGATCCGCTGGAGAGTATCGTGGTTTCCGTGACGCAGTTTCACGCAGGCAATACATACAATGTCATTCCCGATTTTGCCGAAATCAACGGAACCATCCGCTCGCTGACTTCAGCCTCGCGCATGATAGCGGAAAAGCGACTTCGGGAAATCACCGAACATGTTTGCGCCGCAGCCGGTTGCAGCCATGATATCATTTTCAGGGTCGGATATCCGGTAACCCACAATCATGCCGAGGCAACGCAGAAGGCGATCATGGTTGCGAGCGATGTTGCAGGAGCGGATAGGGTGGACGGGGCAACCCGGCCCCTGATGGGCGGAGAGGATTTCGCCTACATGCTGGAGGCACGGCCTGGGGCCTATATCTTCATGGGCAATGGCGACACGGCAGGACTTCACCATCCGGCCTATGATTTCAACGATGAGGCCATCCCCCATGGTGCATCCTACTGGGCGAGGCTTGTGGAAAAGCTGATGCCGGCTGCCTGACATCGCGGCGGAAGATGATGGCGCGGGTTCAGGCGCCTTCCCATCCCTCGGATATGCGGCGCTGCAGTTCATCTGTATCGGTGATGATGATACCGCCACGGGCCTTCTGGATGTGGCCGGCCCGCTCCAGCGCATTCAATTCCCTTGATACCACTTCGCGGCGCGTGCCGATGCGCTCGGCAAGTTCGCGCTGGGTCGGCGGTGGTGAAACGATCCGGTGAGATGGATTGGCTGCACGCGGCTTGGACAGGCGCAGGAGTTCGGAATAGAGGCGATGCTTGGCCTGGAGGAAGGAATGTTCGGCCAGCCGCATGTTGAGGGAGCGGACCCGGCCAGCAAACATCAACAGGATCTTCATTGCCACATCCGGCACTTCGCGCAGGATTTCGCGGAAGAGGGAGGCAGGCATGGTACAGATGCGCGAGCGTGTCAGCGTGGTAACGTTTGCCGAGCGTGGCGAACCATCAATGGCGGAGATTTCGCCGAAAAAGGACCCCTCGGACATTTCTCCGAGAATGACTTCCTTGCCAACTGCAATGCGGACGATGATGCGGACCGAACCGGATATGATAAAGCGCACATCCGTTGAATCATCCTCTATGTCGATGACCAGTTCGTGCTCGCCATAATCACGCCAACTGCAATTACGGGCATACCTCCTGGAGATGTCAGGCGACAGTCCGGCGAAAAGCGGTATTTCGGATAGGTCTTGCATTGCTGATGCTACCCCGCCAGGGAAACCGGCAGTGGCCGTTATCCGCTGTTAACTCCATCATCACTTTAGCGCCGCATTTCCAATAGGCAACCCGGATTTGTGCGGAGGACGAAAAGTGGGCGCAATGCCCTGACGGGACTGGTTCAAAAATGGCGGCGGTCATTGTCTGAACGCAAGCCGTGCAGGCGAAGGTCAATGCAACCTTCTTTTAAGTTACCTCAGTGTAACCAAAGCGTTTTCCCAGTTTGAAGAAAGCCTGCCAGCCCCGTTTCAGGGCAATCTGTTAACCCTTTGCACATTGTTTGTCGGATAAAACAATATCAGGGCGGGTCTCGAGGGGAAGAGATCGTGGTGGGTTTATGAAACTGGACCTTTTGCAAAGGACTGATCCTGAAGAGGATCCAAGGGGAGCAGCGCTCCCCCTCGAAGTCTATGATACTGTTGTCAGGTCATTGCACGGGGACACCCGCACACTTATCTGGGGCAAGCTTGCAACCTGTGTTGCCGCCTTTGTATGCTGGTATCGTTCCGATCAGACCATACTCCTTCTTGCCGGAATAGTCATCGCGGCAATCGCACTCGTCAGGATAGCGGCAATTGCAAGCTTCAACCGAAAATCGGCGGGCACGCTTTCCCACCGCGATTTGAAGGTTGCCGAATTCCGCTACAGGATTTTATCCGGGCTTTACGTCACTTCACTTGGTGTTTTATGTTTTCTGTCGTTGGCCGTCACATCGGACAGCATGACTCACATGATCATCCTGTCAGCCACGCTGGCCAATGTGGCGGGTATCTCCGGCCGGAACTTTGCAAGTCGCAAGGTGGTGGATGCCCAGGCGCTTGGAGTGACGATCCCGCTGACTCTGGGCCTTGTGCTGTTTGGCGGACCCTATCACATCTTTCTGGCGGCTCTGCTGCTGCCTTTCCTGCTGGCCATCCAGTCCATTTCGGCGCGTTTGCGTTCCATGCTGTTTGCTGCAACATTTCAGGCAATCGACAACAAGACCATGGCGGACCGTTTCGAAGTCGCCCTGGAAAACGCCTCGCATGGCATGGCAATGGTCGACTCTGATGGCGTTTTCCACGTCGTCAACGAGCGTTTCGGGCAATTGTTCGGCCTGCCGGAAGACTACCAGCTGATTGGCTCAAGCCTTACCGAGATCACGGTGTCCAATGTCCTGAAGAACCGCAGGGGAAATGGTGTCGTTTCGGTAAATGACAGTATTTCAGAACGCCTTCGCCTTTGCCTCAAGGAAGAGAAGAAGCGCCGCTTTACCCAGACCCGGCAGGACGGGGCGACCATCGAGATCAGTTTCAACCCGATGAAGGAGGGTGCCGGCGTCATCGTTCTTGAAGACGTATCGGATCGCGTCAAATCGGAAATCGAAATCCAGCAGCTGGCCAATTACGACCCACTTACTCATTTGCCGAACCGTCGTTTCTTTACATTACAGGTCAAGGAAAAGGTTGGTGGGGGCGACTATACTTCCTATTCGCTGTTTTTTGCCGATCTCGACAACTTCAAGACCATCAACGATTCACTTGGGCATTCTGTAGGAGACAAGCTGCTCTGCGCCGTTTCGCTGCGCATGCAATCCTGCCTGCCCGATGACGGGATGATCTGCCGCTTTGGTGGTGATGAATTCGTGATTGTGCTGCCCAATGTCAATGAACAATCTGCATGCGAAAAATTCGCGAGACGGCTTATCTCGGAAGTTTCCAAACCGGTTCTGATTGACGGACATCTGATTATTGTCGGCACCAGCGTCGGCATCGCGCAGTGTCCGGAGAATGCGGGCGATTTCGACCAGTTGCTGAAGATGGCGGATGTCTCGCTTTATGAGGCAAAAACCAGGGGCCGAGGCACGCTCAATTTCTATTCGGAGGAGCTGGGTGCAAAGATCAGGCTCAGAAGAAAACTGGAAGTCGATCTTCGCCGCGCAGTGCAACGAGGCGAGCTAAGCGTTCATTACCAGCCGCTGATCGAATTGAAAACCAACAGCGTGAGCTGCTGCGAAGCGCTGGTAAGGTGGAATCATCCCGAGCATGGCCCGATATCGCCAGCAGATTTCATTCCGATGGCCGAGGAGATCGGCATCATTTCGAGAATAGGAAAATTCGTGCTCGAGACGGCTACCAGGGAATGCATGAAATGGCCAGAAAGCGTGCGGGTTGCGGTCAATGTCTCCTCGCTGCAGTTCCAGCAATCTGATGTATGCGGGGTGATAGAATCCGCACTGCTTTCAAGCGGGCTTCCGGCCAACCGGCTTGAAATCGAGATCACCGAATCAGCCGTTCTCGATGACATGCGTGATACATCCATGATCCTGCGGACACTTGCCCAAAGTGGTGTGCGAATTTCACTCGATGACTTCGGCACCGGCTTTTCGTCCCTGAGCTATCTTCACCAATTGCCGCTCGACAAGGTAAAGATTGACCGCTCCTTTGTTGAATCCATCCGTGACGATGAACGCTCACTGATCCTTCTTTCGGGGGTTACCCGAATGGCGGCCGAACTCGGCCTGGTGGTAATCGTCGAGGGCGTGGAGGAAAGTGAACAGCTGGAAATCCTCAAGCGCGAGGTCCATCTCGACCAGGTGCAGGGATACCTCTTCGGCAAGGCCATGCCGCCCGCCAAGATTGCAGAGTTCATCCGTGATTTTGGCAGGTCTTCAAAAGACAACGGTGAAGCCAGCTATCAGGCAAGCGCAGCACTTTAAAAACTGCCGTTTAACCCCAAAATATTTTACGCCGATGCGAATGTAATCCTCAGCTGAAGCGTTAACCTTGTTCGAGAGAATAGAGCTCATTTTGTCTCATTGACCTTCGCTTGACTTTACATGGGTTAACAATTGGTTAATCATTGTCCCAGGTTTGGGCGGACCAAGGGGTTGTGATGAGTGTGGGTAGTTTGAGTAGTGCGCGGCCTTTCGCGCAGAGGTTGAATGGATATCTGCAGGATGCAGATTACCGTGTGGCATCCGGCAGGGCTGACCGTGAGGCAATTTACAGCCTCCGTTATCATGCCTATCTGCGTGAGCGCGCCATTGATCCCAATGCCAACGAGCGGTTTACCGACAGTTATGACCAGATGGAAAACTGCTGGCTTTTCGGCATTCATCTCGATGACCGGCTGGTTAGCTCGATCCGGTTTCATGTCATATCCCCGGAAAAACCCATGGGCCCGGCATATGATGTTTTTCCCGATATTGTGCGTCCAATAATCCAGGCCGGGCAGACAGTCATCGATCCCACAAGGCTGGTTGTGGACCGGGCGATGACGGAACTTTATCCCGAATTGCCCTATGTGACGATCCGGGCAGCGTTCATGGCGGCGGAGTATTACGAAGCCGAATACATGCTCGCGACTGTCCGCAAGGAACACCAGGCCTTTTACCGCCGTTTCTTCGGTTTCGAGCAATTGTGCGAGCCGCGGCCTTATCCAACACTGCTCAAGCCAATCAGCCTGCTGGCCGCCAACATGCCGCTGCAGCGCGACACTGTGGTCGGGCGCTACCCGATCTTCCTGTCATCCTACACCGAACGGCGCATGCTGTTCGAACAGGTCAGGGTGGACACGGATATGGCAGATATGCCGGCGGCGATGATTCCGCGAATTGTCAACGGATAGAACAACAAGTCTGGCAGTCTGGCGGCACGGGCTGCAGGTGGAACTGTTCGGGGCGCTGAAGAAACACTCAGCCTGGCGACCCAGCACAGGTAGCGGCAACCATCAGCTTTTCCAGTCCATGGAAATGGAACCGGTCAGCATAAGCGGGCTTGCCGACCAGGCACAGATCCGGCTCGCGTTCGAACAACACCCGCAGGGCAATGTCCATTTCGAGCCGGGCAAGTGGCGCGCCGAGGCAGAAATGAATGCCTGCCCCAAAACTGACATGCCCCGCCCCGCCCCGTTTGACATCAAGCTCACGGGGTCGGGCATATCGAACGGGGTCATGGTTGGCAGCGCCAAGCAGCAGGCCGACGGTCTGGCCGCGCTGGAGTCTTGTTCCCTGAAACTCCATGTCTTCCAGCACGTAACGGGTGAACAGATGCAGCGGCGGGTCAATGCGCAGCAATTCCTCGATTGCTGCTGCGCGCGCTTTTTCGCCTGACAGCACCAGATCGGTACCGCCCGGATTTTCCAGCAGGGCCTTCACGCCATTGCCGATGGCATGAACCGTCGCTTCGTGGCCTGCATTCAGCAGCAGAATTGCAGTCGTTACCAGCTCATCCATGCTCAAGTGATCTCCGCCGCTTTGTGCCTCGACAAGGGCGGTAAGCAGGTCGTCGCGAGGATCCTCACGTCGTTCCATTGCGATGGCGGTGATATATTCGGCAAACTGTGCGGTTGCGGTGACTGCCGTGTCCTCTATCTCGCGGCTTCTGTTGAACTGGTACATGGCCACCATCTTGTGCGACCAGTCCAGCAATTGCGGCGACATGGAGCGGGGAACACCCAGGAGGTCGGCAATCACATAGACAGGAATGATCTCGCAATAGGATGGCAGAAGATCGAAGGCGGCATCGTCCGGAAAGTCATTGATCAGTTCAAGGCAGAGAGTTTCGATGGCCGGGGCGAGCGCCTCGATCCGCCGTGAAACAAAGGCACGGTTGACGAGCCGCCTGAGCCTTGTATGGACCGGCGGTTCGCGTTCCAGCATCGAGTTTGCCTCGAAATCATGGAAAGCCTTCAAATGACCGGGAATTTCGCCAAGCCTGGCCTCCTCGCGGGACATGACATGGGCAATTTCGCGGCCGAAACGCCGGTCGCGAAGGATAGAATTGACTGCTTCATAGCCGGCAAAACACAGATAACCGTATTGATCCCAGACAAAGGGTCCGCCAATCTGGTGCATTCGGGCATAGGCCCGGTAGGGATCGTGAAAAAAGTCCGGGTCCGTAGGCTCCACGCTGAAGACGGGAAACCGGGACAGGTCAATCTTCACTCCGGTTGTCACCCCCTGACCTCCGACTTCGCGATCAGGGCGCGGTGGACGTCTTGCGGTTCGATAATGCCAATGATGTTGCCGTCCCTTTCCACATAAACAGGCAGTCCTGTCCTGAGCTGGATGTCCATGATGAGAGAAAGGTTGGCGTCAACCGCAACACTTTGTGCTTTCGCCTCTCGGCGGCGCTTTTTGGCAAGTGGCTGCATGGCATCTTCTGCGGTAAGGACAGCAAGCGGGTTCATGTGGGCGACGAAATCGGCAACGTACTGGTTGGCGGGATTGGCCAGGATTTCCTGCGCCGTGCCGCACTGGATGATGCGTCCGCCTTCCATGATTGCAATGCGTGTGCCGATCTTGATAGCCTCGTCGAGATCATGGGAGACGAACAGGATCGTCCGTTTGAGCCGCTGCTGCAATTCGATGAGTTCATCCTGCAGGCGGGCGCGAATGAGAGGGTCAAGGGCCGAATAGGGTTCGTCCATCAGCAGGATGGGTGCCTCGGTGGCAAAGGCCCGCGCCAGCCCGACACGCTGCTGCATGCCGCCAGAAAGCTCCTGGACGCGCTTTGTTGCCCAGTCGGACAGGCCGACCAGTTCCAGCTGTTTCCTGACCTGCTGGCGGGATTCTTCTTTTGGCTTGCCGGCCAGTTCGAGCCCGAAACCGACATTCTCCTCCACGGTGCGCCAGGGCAGAAGGCCAAATTGCTGGAAGACCATGGATACCCAATTGAGGCGCAATTCCCGTAGCTGACGATGATTGCAGTCATGGGGGTTCCGCCAGTTCCTGCCGTCGGGATCATCGGTCGGGCAGCGGACCTCCACCTTGCCGCGCACAACCGGGTTGAGACCGTTGACTGCCCGCAAAAGCGTGGATTTGCCCGAACCGGAAAGGCCCATCAGGACGAGGACTTCGCCTTCCTCGATCTCGAGCGAGCAGCCTGCAACCCCCAGCACCTGACCGGTTGCCGACTGGATTTCCGACCGGTTCTTGCCCTCGTCAATCAGGGGAAGGGCGCTCTTGGGGTCGGCACCAAAAACGATGTCGACATTCTCGAAGCGTACAACCGTCTCGCCCATTTCAAGCCTCCTTCTGTTCGAGGCGCAGGAAGCGATCAAGAAGGATCGCCACCAGTACGATGACCATGCCTGCTTCAAAACCCATGCCGATATTGACGGTATTGAGCGCGCGGACCACCGGAACGCCGAGACCTGGTGCGCCGACGAGCGCGGCGATCACCACCATGGAAAGCGACAGCATGATGGTCTGTGTCAGGCCAGCCATGATCTGCGGCAGGGCCCAGGGCAGTTCAACCTTGGTCAACAATTGCCATTTGGTAGCACCAAAGGCCTGACCAGCCTCGATCAGTGATCTTGGTGAGGAGCGCACACCCAGTTCGGTCAGGCGGATCGGCGCGGGGATGGCGAAGATAACCGTTGCGATCAGACCCGGCACCATGCCCAGGCCGAACAGGATCAGGGCCGGGATCAGATAGACAAAGGTCGGAATGGTCTGCATCAGGTCGAGTATGGGACGCAAGAAAGTGGAAAAGCGCGGATTGTGCGCGGCGGCTATCCCAACGGGAACGCCAATGATCATGCAGACCGCAGCCGAGGCAATCACCAGGGCCAGGGTCTGGAGCATCGGTTCCCAGTAACCCTGATTGAAAATGAAAAGGAGGGCGGCAAGGACGAACAGCGTGAAGCCGATCGATTTCTTGCGCCAGAAGGCGAGTGCGCCTGCAATCAGGATAAAGATCAGCGGAGAGGGTAGTTCGAACACCCACAACAGCCCGTCAATCATCATTCGCAGCTGCGTCGCCAGCCAGTCAAAGGCGAAGCCGGCATTGTCGATCAGCCAGTCAGTTCCCTGCCTGGCCCAATTGCCGACTGGCAGCTTGTTGTCGCTGAGCCATTCCATGGATAAACCTCCCCCAACGGACAAGGGCCATCATAGGATGGCCCTTGTTATTTTCCGGTTCCTACAGGCCGAGGGCGGACTTGACAGCGGCCATGGCATCGCCGCCATCGCGGGCTGTCACACCTTCAAGCCATGGACCCAGGACATCCGGGTTAGAGGTGAGCCAGGCCTTTGCTGCAGCTTCAGGATCTGCACCATCATTGAGGATCGCACCCATGATCTCGTTTTCCATGGCAAGCGAAAACTGCATCTGGGTAACCAGCTTGCCGGCATTGGGGCATTCCGCCACATAACCCTTGCGGGTATTGGTGTGGACTGTTGCGCCGCCGAGATTGGGTCCGAAGAAATCATCACCGCCGGTAAGATAGGTCAGGTCGAAACTGGCGTTCATCGGATGGGGTTCCCAGCCGAGGAAGACGATCGGCTCTCCGGCCTTTTCCGCGCGGGCGGCCTGTGCGAGCATGCCGGCCTCGGAGGATTCAACCACTTCCCAGCCTGAGAGGCCGAAGGCGTCCTGTTCGATCATGTCGAGGATCAGGCGGTTGCCGTCATTGCCCGGCTCGATGCCATAGATCTTGCCGCCGAGCGCGTCCTTGTGCTCGGCAATGTTGGAAAAGTCCCTGATGCCCAGCTCAGCGCCCTTGGCGTTGGTGGTCAGTGTGTACTTGGCGCCTTCAAGATTCATATTGGTTGATTCGACCGTTCCGGCATCGAGGAATGGGCGAATGTCGGCTTCCATGGTCGGCATCCAGTTGCCGAGGAAGACGTCAATGTCGCCATTTGCCAGTGACTGGTAGGTCACGGGCACGGAGAGCACTTTCGTGTCGGCCTCGTAACCCAATGCCTCGAGGATGACGGTAGCCGTTGCCGTGGTTGCGGTGATATCAGTCCAGCCAACATCCGAGAAGCGGACCGTGGCGCAGCTTTCTGCCTCATGTGAAGCAGCAAAAGCGGCCTGTGTGCCAGCCAGCATGGTTGTGAAAGCCAGCGCTGCTGCTGCCGAATTGATGGTTTTGGTAAATCTCATTTTCTTCTCCCTGGTTCGATTGTTCGCCCAATTCAGTTCATTCGGGGCGTGTGAGGCGAAGTGTCCCGCGCACATCCTGCCCCTTTCAATAATGAGGAAAGGCAACCGGCTGCATGTTTGCAAGTTGCTGCACTTCCTTCAAGGGCCAACAGGACAGCAAGATAGATTTATTTTGACTGATTAGTCAATCAAGATTAGATTGAGCAAGGCGGGTCATTTGTCGGCCATGTCGGGTTTGCGGGCCAGACAGCAACAAGAAGCAGCGGAGCAACAAGGAAAATGCCGAGAGTTGGAGCAGAACCGGAAAGACGCATGGCGCTGATCAATGCTGCCATCGACATGATCGGCGATCATGGCTCGCTCGATGTTCCGGTCAAGGAGATTGCCCGGCAGGCAGGCATGTCCTCGGCACTCGCCTTTCATTATTTCGGCGGCAAGGACGAGATCCTGACCGAGACAATGCGCCACCTGTTGCGCGAGTTCACCGCTTCCGTCGTCTCTGCCATGCATGAGGCCCGTTCACCGCAAGAGCGGATCGATGCCGTGATCTTGGCAAGCTTTTCCGACGAGCAGTTCGAGCGCAAGACGATCGCGGCATGGCTGGTTTTCTATTTGCATGCCTATTCCTCACCCTCTGCCGCGCGGCTCCTGTCGATCTATCGAAGGCGCCTCAGCAGCAATCTGGCTTCGGCGCTCTCGGCAATGACCGGCCGTGAGAATTCCCGGCAGATTGCCCTTGGCCTCGGCGCGCTGATAGACGGTATCTATATCCGGCAGGGTCTCGACCCGGAGGGGCCTGATCCTGAAAGCGCCCGCCTGATGTGCCGGAATTTCATTGCCAGTGCGCTGGCTCACGAACCAAACGAACATAAAGACAGGAAACTCAACTGATGCAGGACGTCTCCAAATTGCTGCCCCAGCTCAGCCACTTCATCAATGGCCGGTTTGTCGCCGGCAAGGGCGAGGCTGTACCCAATGTCTATCCGGCAACCAATGAGGCCTTTGCCGATATCCGCTGGGCAACGGACAGTGAAATCGAGGAAACAGTCGCCGCTGCAAAGGCCGGTTTCGAGGTCTGGCGCAGGACGCCGCCGGCCCAGCGGGCCCGCATCCTGTTCCGCACGGCGCAGATACTTCGCGAACGCAATGACAAGATCGCCCGGCTGGAAACGCTCGATACTGGCAAGGCATTGCAGGAGACGCTGGCGGTTGATGTGACTTCAGCCGCCGATGCGCTCGAATATTTTGCCCATCAGGCAGCGGTTATGACCGGCGAACATGTTGCCTTTTCCGGCGCTGAAGGCGACTGGGGTTATACGGTACGCGAGCCGCTCGGGGTTTGTGTGGGTATCGCGGCCTGGAATTATCCCATGCAGATGGCCGGCTGGAAATCGGCACCTGCCCTTGCCTGCGGCAATGCCTTCATTCTCAAGCCAGCCGAACTGACCCCGTTGAGCGCACTCAAGCTGGCGGAGGCTTACAAGGAGGCAGGTTTGCCTGATGGTGTCTTCAACGTTCTGCAGGGCGATGGCAGGGTAGGGGCTGCCCTTGCCAGTCACCGCGACGTTGCAAAGGTGTCGCTGACCGGGGAGACGACCACTGGCGCCAAGGTTCTCAAGGGTGCCGCCGACGGCATCAAGAAGGTCACGCTGGAACTGGGCGGCAAGTCGCCACTGATCATCTTCGATGATGCCGATATCGATTCTGCGGTTGGCGGGGCGATGCTGGCAAACTTTTACTCAACGGGTCAGGTCTGTTCCAATGGTACGCGCGTCTTCGTCCATGAACGTATTCGCGATGCCTTTGTCGAAAAACTGGTCAGGCGCACCGAGGCAATGGTGATCGGCGACCCGATGGATGAAGCGAGCCAGATGGGACCGCTGGTCTCGGCGCAACATCTGGCGAAGGTGAAAGCCTATTACGAGGCAGCGCCGACCCAGGGCGAATGCCTGTATGATGGCGGCCTGCCGAAAATCCAGGGTTTTGAAAAGGGCAACTGGATCGGACCTGCTATCTACGCGCCAAAGGATGACAACCAGCAGATTGCCCGTGAGGAAATCTTCGGACCGCTGCTTTCGCTGTTTACGTTCGGCGACGAAGATGAAGTAACCGCCCGCGCAAATGATACCGAATTCGGCCTCGCCGCTGGCGTCTATACTGCTGACCTTGCCAGGGCCCACCGCATGATGACACGGCTCCAGGCCGGGTCCTGCTGGGTCAACACCTTCAATGTCACCCCGGTCGAAATGCCTTTCGGGGGACACAAGAAATCGGGCCTCGGGATGGAAAACGGCAAATGGGCCCTTGATGCCTACAGCCAGGTCAAGAGCGTGCACATTGCGATGGCACCCATGGAATATCCTTATTAGGAGCGCGTAATGTCAGGCGGACATATCGACAGCCAGATTGGCGAGGCCGACTATGTGATCGTTGGTTCGGGTTCTGCCGGTTCGGCCCTGGCCTACCGCCTGAGCGAGGATGGCAGGCGCTCGGTCATCGTCATAGAATATGGCGGCAGTGATGCAGGGCCTTTCATTCAGATGCCGGCGGCGTTGTCCTATCCCATGAACATGGGCCTGTATGACTGGGGCTTTCAAAGCGAGCCGGAGCCATATCTGGGTGGCAGACGCATGGCCTGTCCGCGCGGCAAGGTTATCGGCGGCTCTTCCTCGATCAATGGCATGGTCTATGTGCGCGGCCATGCCGAGGACTTCAACACCTGGGAAGAGATGGGCGCGAAAGGCTGGTCCTACAGTGATGTGCTGCCCTATTTCCAGCGAATGGAAACGGCTCATTCCGATACGGGCGACGAGGCGCGGGGCCGAAACGGGCCGCTGCATGTCAACAAGGGCAGGCAGGAGAACCCGCTTTTCCATGCCTTTGTCGAAGCGGGGCGCCAGGCCGGATTTGAAACAACGCCTGACTATAACGGCCTCAAGCAGGAAGGCTTTGCCGCCTTCGAGCACACCATTCACGAGGGCCGCCGCTGGTCCGCAGCCAATGCCTATCTAAAGCCGGCACTTAAGCGCGGCGGGGTGCAAGTCATTCGCGGTTTTGCCAACCGGGTCCTCATGGAGGGCAAGAGGGCGGTCGGTGTAGAAATCGGACGTGGCGACAGGGCCGAGATCGTCAAGGCGCGCAAGGAAGTCATCCTGGCCGCATCTGCCATCAACTCACCGAAAATCCTGATGCTTTCAGGCATTGGCCCTGCCGATCATCTGCGCCGCGTCGGTGTTCCCGTGGTCGCGGACCGGCCGGGCGTTGGCGCAAACCTGCAGGATCACCTCGAACTCTATATCCAGCAGGAATGCATCCAGCCGATTACGCTCTACTCGAAACTGAATCTTTTGTCGAAGGCCATGATCGGCGCGCAGTGGCTGTTCTTCAAAACCGGTGACGGCGCGACCAACCATTTCGAAAGCTGCGCCTTTGTGCGCTCGAAGCCTGGTGTCAAATATCCCGACATACAGTTTCATTTCCTGCCGGTTGCAATCCGCTACGATGGCAAGGCTGCTGCAAAGGCGCATGGTTTCCAGGCTCATGTGGGACCGATGCGCTCACAATCACGCGGCCATGTCCGTCTTGTATCGAATAATCCGGCCGACAAGCCATCCATAGTCTTCAACTACATGTCGAAGGAAGAGGACTGGGAAGAGTTTCGCCATTGCATCCGCCTGGCCCGTGAAATTTTTGCGCAAGACGCGTTCAAGCCCTATGCCGGGCCGGAAATCCAGCCGGGTAGCCAGGTGCAGAGCGATGAGGCGCTGAATGCGCATATCCGCGAACATGCGGAAAGTGCATACCATCCCTGCGGCTCTGCAAAAATGGGTTCGGCCAATGATCCGATGGCGGTTGTCGACCATGAGTGCCGGGTGATCGGAGTTGAAAATCTGCGTGTGGCTGACAGTTCCATCTTCCCGCAGATAACCAATGGCAATCTCAACGCCCCATCGATAATGGTGGGTGAGAAGGCCGCAGACCATATACTGGGGCGCGATATGCTGCCAAAATCCAACCTTGAACCATGGATCAATCCGAACTGGCGGAAAACCGACCGTTCCATCAAACGGGTATGAAAAGGGGTCTGCAATCTGCAGGCTCGCCCCAAATGCAACAGATGGCAAAGAACTGACCGCCGGGGCTGTGATACTGCCCCAATCCTGTGGTATGTTGCGAATGTGGCCGGGTTTTCATTCCGGCCTGCAGTCTTTTGTCAGGTGGTTAACTGAACGTTAGGCGGCGTGTAGGACTTTCGACCCTACAGCATCACCTGCAACTTGAATTTTACGAAGATCAGGGCCGACATGACCGCAAAAACGCTTAGCAAACTGACCTGTGCCGCTCTGGCAGCGACTTTCATCACCACGGTCGATGTGCCGCATGCCGAAGCACAGCGCCGGACCCTCCTTGAGCAATGGTTCCCTCAGGCGGCCGAGCGGAACAGGCAGCGTCGCGTCGAGCAGTTGCGCAGGACCAATCCCGAACTCTTCGCGAACGAGCGCGCACCAGCGCCTGCGCCAATAAAAAAGGTGGAAGGTCCGAAATTCTACAACTACAAGACCGAGGGCCTGGTTACGCTGGCCCTGGCTGCCTCGCTTCCTGAATTCGCCATTGCAGATACGCCGAGCCCGAACAGGCTTCTGGGCGAGGATGACCTCGGCGTTACCAGCGAAGGCTTGCTCGACCGTGAAAGCACAGGCAGCGTGGAGACCGGTCCCAACCTGCTTCGCCGCGAGGCGCTGGAAGGCTGGTCGCTCAAGGTGGAAAGCGGCATTGCCGATGCCATGAAAGCCCATTACAGCAAGAATGCCGAATATTTGTGGGTGGACAAGAATTTCAAGCCCAATGAGGCTGCCAGGCAGATGCTCTCGGCTCTGGAAAGGTCTGACGAATTCGGGTTGTCACCGCAGGACTATGCCGTTGAGATGCCGCTGGCGGAAACCGTTTCGACCAGCGGCGAAGAAAAGGCGGGCGCAAAGTTTGAACTGGCATTGTCAGCTGCGGTCCTGCGCTATGGCGCGGATGCCAAGAATGGTCGGATCAACCCGAACGGTTTGAGCGGCTATCACGATTTCCCTTCCTACAAGCGCGAGTATTCTGCTGTTGCGCAAGCCGTTTTTGGCGCGGAAAATGCCTCAAACCAGCTTGAGGGCCTTAATCCTGGCAATGAAAAGTTTGCCCAGATGGTAGCAGAGCTCGCCGAACTTCGCGGCCAGATTGATGCCGACGCCCCCGACCCGGTAAAGCCTGGTACCTTCTTCAAGCCAGGCCAGGAAAATGAAGAGCTTCCCAAAGTCATAGCGCTGATCGAGCGCAAGGCAAGCGACGAGCTCAAGGCGGCCCACGGGGCAACTCTTGCTGCCTATGACGGGCGTCTCCTGTTCGATGAGCCGCTGGTCAACCTGGTCCGCGATTTCCAGAAGGAAGCAGGTCTTGGGCCGGATGGCATTGTTGGCAAGAACACGATTGCCAAACTGGCTACCGCCAGCCCGAAGGCGAAGATCGAAAAGCTGGTACTGGCAATGGAACGGCTGCGCTGGCACCCGGAAGATCTGGGTGACCGCCATGTTTTCATCAACCAGCCGGCCTATGTGGCCAGTTACATGGTCAATGGCAAGTCAAGCCTCTCCATGCGTGCGGTTGTAGGCAAGCCGAGCAACCAGACCTATTTCTTTTACGACACTATCAGGATCGTAGAGGTCAATCCGTATTGGCACGTTCCCCGCTCAATCATGATCAACCAAAAGCTTGAAAAGATCCGGGCAAATCCTGGCTACCTGGCGGCAAACGGCTATGAGGTGGTCACGGGCAGTGGGGTAACCGATCCCTATTCGGTTGACTGGTATTCGGGTTCCCTCAATGGCGTACAGATCCGCCAGAAGCCTGGCAGCAACAATGCGCTGGGCGAACTCAAGATCCTTTTCCCGAACAAGCATGCCATCTACATGCATGATACGCCGGAGCGTAATCTGTTCAGCCGCGATTCCAGGGCCTACAGTTCAGGCTGTATTCGCCTGCAACAGCCGCGCGAAATGGCGGCAGCCGTACTTGGCAGCAGTGTCGACTATGTCAGCGGACAGATCGCGAGCGGCGAGAACCGGGCGATCTCGGTAAAGAACAAGATACCTGTCTATGTGGCCTATTTCACCGCCTGGCCAAATGATGAGGGAAGGGTTGGCTACTATGCCGACATTTACGGACGCGACAAGGCGCTGAGCGAGGCAATCGAAAAGACCGATGCACTGCGGCGGACATCAACGTTAAGCGAAAGCTGATGTGGCGTCTTCCTGCAACGGGCGATACCAATCGACGTGCGAAATGAAAAAGGGGAGCCAATCGGCTCCCCTTTGTTTTTAAAGTCATGGTCCTTCTGGACATTTCACCCTTGTCAGGCAGGCCTGTTCTGACGGTTGTCGATGAGGTCATCGACCACGGCGGGATCTGCCAGTGTCGATGTATCACCCAGTGCGCTGAAATCGTCCTCGGCGATCTTGCGCAGGATCCGGCGCATGATCTTGCCTGAACGGGTCTTGGGCAGGCCGGGTGCAAACTGGATCTTGTCCGGTGAAGCGATGGGCCCGATCTCGTTTCGAACATGCTTAACCAGTTCGGCGCGCAGTTCATCGGAACCCGTCTCGCCGGCCATCAGCGTGACATAACAATAAATGCCCTGGCCCTTGATGTCGTGCGGATAGCCAACCACGGCTGCTTCGGAAACCTTGTCGTGGGAGACAAGGGCGGATTCGACCTCCGCAGTTCCCATGCGGTGGCCCGAGACATTGATGACGTCGTCCACGCGTCCGGTTATCCAGTAGTAGCCATCCTCGTCGCGGCGGCAGCCATCCCCGGTGAAATATTTGCCCTTGTAGGTGGAGAAGTAGGTTTGCACGAACCGCTTGTGGTCGCCATAGACGGTGCGCATCTGACCGGGCCAGGAATCGGTGAGGCAGAGATTGCCCTCGGTAGCGCCTTCCTGAACCGCACCTTCATTGTCGACGATCTGCGGCTGGACACCAAAGAAGGGCCGCGTCGCTGAACCGGGCTTGAGATCGGTGGCGCCGGGCAGTGGTGTGATGAGAACGCCGCCGGTCTCGGTTTGCCACCAGGTATCGACGATGGCACAACGCTGATTGCCGACGATGTTGTAATACCATTCCCAGGCTTCCGGGTTGATCGGCTCGCCCACCGATCCAAGAACCCGCAGGCTCTTGCGCGAAGAGCGCGTCACGAAATCATTGCCGGCTCCCATCAGTGCGCGAAGGGCGGTCGGGGCGGTGTAAAAGATGTTGACCTGGTGCTTGTCCACCACGTCCCAGAAGCGGCCCATGTCCGGATAGCTCGGAACACCTTCAAACATCAGGGTCTGGGCACCATTGGCCAGGGGGCCATAGACAATATAGGAATGGCCGGTAACCCAGCCGACATCGGCGGTACACCAATACACATCGCCTTCGTGATAATCGAAGACATATTCATGGGTCATGGAGGCATAGACCAGGTAGCCGCCGGTTGTGTGCAGGACGCCCTTGGGCTGGCCTGTGGAGCCTGAAGTATAAAGAATGAAGAGCGGGTCCTCTGCCTTCATCGGCTCGGGCTTGCACTTGGGCGAGGCCTTGGCCATTTCGACATGATACCAAAGATCACGCTTGTCATCCCAGTTGACCTTGCCGCCCGTGCGGCGCACCACCAGCATGTTCCTGACCTTCTGGCGCTTGTCAGCTGCGATCCTGCAGGCAGCATCGGCATTGGCCTTGAGGGGAATACCCTTGCCTCCGCGCAGACCTTCATCGGCCGTGATGACGAAACCGGATTTGCAGTCGATGATCCGCTGGGCGAGGGCGTCCGGAGAGAAACCGCCAAAAACGATTGAGTGCACCGCACCGATGCGTGCGCAGGCAAGCATGGCATAGGCAGCCTCGGGTATCATCGGCATGTAGATGGTAACCCGGTCGCCCTTCTTGACACCATGGTCCTTCATGACATTTGCGAGGCGGCAGACGTGGTCATGCAACTGGTTGTAGGTGATCTTCCTGTCATCATAGGGATTGTCACCCTCCCAGATGATAGCGGTCTGGTCGCCGCGCTTTTTCAAATGGCGGTCGATGCAATTATGGGAAACGTTGGTAACGCCATCCTCGAACCACTTTATCGAAACCTTGCCTTCGAAAGTGGTGTCCTTGACCTTTGTAAACGGCTTGAACCAGTCGATCCGCTTGCCATGCTTTGCCCAGAATTTCTCGGGGTTGGCGATGGACTGCTTGTACATCTTCTCATACTGGTCATTGTCGATCAGCGCATTCTTCTTCCATGCCGCCTTGACCTTGTGTTTCTTAACTTCGAACATGAATGCCTCCCCGTTGTGGACATATTGGTGTTCGGCGCGTGCCGACCTGAAACAGTTTTTCGCGGGCAATCTATTCCCAGTGACTGCCCCGCGTCCATAATACCATTGCACCATAGGAATCAAACCGGCACGAACAAGCAGAAACCATCCGGCAGGAATATTTCAACTGACTCATTTAGTGAACGTAACGGAAGTCAATTTTGCCTGACAAGCTTGCGCGAGTGGCGTTCATGATTCTACAACCTCGCGGATTGCATTGCATCGTGTCTTGTCCATGTGATTTCAAACGTCAGAGTTTTATCCAGGAAACCCATGCCAGCATTCCGACTTCCACACCTCGCCCTTGCTTCCTTTCTGGCGCTGCCGCTGCTTGCGGCATGCACTGCAACAGAAAGCGGCGTCGATGCGCTTGAAAGCGTGATCGCCGAACAAAAGCGCTTGCAGGACGAGATTGTCGATCAGCAAAAGAAACGTGTCGAAGCACAGGCCTTCCTTGCAGAGGAACAGCGCAAGAAGCAGCTTGAGCTGATCGAGAAGAACCGTGCGCTGTTCCAGACCACCCAGGCACTTGCCGTAAAGCCCTCGCAATTGGCCCAGCCCGAAAAACTAGACCCAGCTCCGTCAAGGCAGGCCGAGACGGGAGAAAAACCTCCGGTGCAGAAAGCCTCCGTGGGCGGCGCCAGCCGCTCATCAGGCAACCTCGTTCTCAACGCCCAATGGGATTGCGTTCCCTCCAAGCTGAAAGCCGTGGTCAATGAGGTTTCACGGCGCTACGGCACGGTTACCGTCAATTCCACCTATCGCTCAAGCAAGAGAAACCGCAGGGTTGGCGGCGCCAAGGGATCTTATCACCTGCGCTGCCAGGCGGTTGACTTCCGGGTACGAGGCGACTCCCGCCAGGTATTGACCTTCCTGCGGAACCATCCGCATGTTGGCGGGTTCAAGCGTTACCGCTCCGGATTTTTCCATATTGATACGGGACCGCGGCGTACCTGGCGCGGCTAGAACCGGACCGCCAAAGCCTAACGAAATCTTAAGGCCTTTGAGTCAAACTTGCGCTTCCTGTTGAGTTTTGCGTAAGGATCGGCGTTGTGCGTCAACGCCGTTTGTGACCCATGAGGCAAGTCAGTTCCGTCCTCGTTCTGGTGGTTGCTGCAACCGTGCTGAGCGGCTGCGCGCTGTTCAGACCCGCCCCCATCGAATGGAATGATACGAGATGGTGCGTGCCTGCTCCGCTCAAGGTCGTACTGCGAAAGGTGGCGCGCGAATTTGGCCCCGTCCGGGTGCACTCGACCCATCGCTGGCCACGTGAAAACCGGCTCAAGGGCGGCAAGTCGAAATCCTATCACCTCAAATGTCAGGCGGTCGACTTTTCAGTCCAGGGCCGCCCCAATGGGGTGACCGAATTCCTCAAGCAACAGCGGCAGGTCGGGGGGTACAGCTATTATCCGCAGCAGGGCTTCTACCATATTGATACCGGCCCGCGCCGGACCTGGTGAGCCGGGGCAGCCAGGGGAATTTTTTGCCGGTACATTAGAATCATTCTAAACTATTGATTTTATTATATAATATATGGATTTGTGTCCGGATTGATGCTATCATGTCGCGGCCAATAACGGCATTCCCTTTGGTTGCAGGGCCTTTACCCCTGCTTATTGGAGGTCATCATGACAAATCTTGCAACGGCTTCGCGAAGCCGGACTTCTGCATATTCGAGCTCCTGCCTGCTGCTTGCAGCATTACTTGGTTCCTTTCCAGCCACGGCAACAGGCGGGGAGGCAGGTGACCTTTCCCCAGGCCTGTTGAGTGATTTACGCAATGGGGGATATGTAATCTATATCCGCCATGCATCGACTGAAGTCGATTACGCCGATCAGGTCACTGCTGACACGGGCGATTGTTCCACCCAAAGAACCCTGAGCGAAAAGGGCTGGCAGGAGGCTGCCCTGATTGGCGCCGGTCTTGACCTGCTTTCGATTCCGGTCGGGGCCGTCTATTCAAGTGACTATTGTCGCGCCTGGCAAACCGCACAGATCGCTTTTGGCAGGTATATCAGGCGAAGCGAGCTCAATTTCGAACCGGCCGAGGACTATTCGCCGCAACAGGTTGCAGCGATGCTCGAGCGCCTCCTGCCGCTTTTGAAGATGGATCCCGCTGCAGGAACCAATACGGTTTTTGTCGGACATGATGATCCCTTCGAGGCGGCTATGGGAGTATATCCCGAGCCGCAGGGCGTTACATACATCCTGAAAAAACAGAGCGATGGCGAGATGCGCCTGGCTGGTCATGTGAAGCCGGAGAGTTGGGTGAGCCTGCTCGAATACCGGTAGGTGTAATTGCTGGCAGTCGAGCGTGGTGGCCGGCCTTGGTGATCAGGCTATTTCGGCTGCCAGCATTCCCGCCGTCACGCGCCGGGTTTTTACAAGCCCATGAATGCCATTACCGCAGCCTGTATCAGCAGGACACCGAGCCAGTGTCCGCCATCAATGAAGGTCAGCGACCAGGGCTGCAGGCTGTAGCGGTGGTTGACCGTCAGTGTGGTAAAGACAAAGGCAAGCCAAATCAGGAAGGCAGAAAACAGGGCGGTACCCAGTGAGAAGCTGCCATCGGCAGAAGTGTGCAAGAGCAAAACCGCCAGCATGTAGGCCATGATGAATTCGGCGAAGATCGAAATGATGTAGGGAAGCGGGCTTGGTTTGCCGCTTGATCCCCTGATCTGTTCCTCGGTGAGGCCGGATGCCGCCATCCACTGTTTTGACAGCGTACCATACCATAGCGCACCGAAAATCCAGCCCGCAACGGTCGCGGTAATTATGGTTACGAGACTTGCTCCCAAAGCAGCTTCCATGGTGGTTTCTCCTGGAAAGGATTGCGAATTCGAGTATGCCGCAAATCCGGGACTTCAACAATTGCTGTTTTAACGGCTAGCCTGCGACTCGCCAGACACGGGTACATTTCACATCTTTGTCCTCGAGCGCACGGGTAACCGGAACCTGATATTCGGCCAGTTTAATCATGTTGACGGTCGGGAAATAGGAGCGGCCAGGATCACCCACCAGGACGGTTTTTCCGGCCTGCGCGGCTCCGCGCAACAGGTTCTCAAAGGCGTCTGCCATGACGCGGTCATAGAAGACGTCACCGGCAAGGATCACGTCATGATCGCCAGGCAGTCCATCCGGCATTGCCAGAAAGTTGGCTGGCGTGAAAATGATGCGGCATTTGTTGGTTTTGGCATTGAGCTGCACGGCCGCTTCGCAGAACGTGTCGATGTCATTGGCGGTAACCTCTGACGCGCCAGCCATGCCTGAAGCAATTGCGACGAGCCCTGATCCCGTCGCAAGGTCGAGCACGGTCTTGCTTCTCACCAGAACGGGATTGTCGAGGATGTAGCGGGCCAGGCCCTGGCCGCCTGCCCAGGCAAATGCCCAGAAGGGCGGCGGCAGGCCAATTGCCTCAAGCTCCTCTTCGGTCTTCAGCCACAAATCATGTGCCTCACCGGCCAGATGGAGAGATACTTCCGGCACATGTGGCGGCCGGGCAATGCTGGTGTTTTCCAGGATGAAGCGGCGCTTGTCGGCTGTTGAAGTCAGTTTCAAAGCGGCTTCAGCGTCCTGCCGTCGAGGCCGCCCATCCGGCAGACTTCCATCCACTCGTTTTCCTTCACCGGCTGCACGGACAGGCGCATGGACGTGACGAGCGACATATCGGCCAGCTTTTCATTGGCCTTGACGTCCCTGAGGGTTACCGGTTTGGGAATGTCGCAAACGGCCCTGATGTCGACGCAGTCCCAGCGCTCGTCATCGGTCGTTGAATCGGGATGGGAAAGCACGCAGACCTCCACGACACCGACAACCTCCAGCCCCTCATTGGAATGATAGAAGAAACCCAGATCGCCCAGATCCATGGATCGCATGTTGTTGCGGGCCAGGTAATTGCGGATGCCGTCCCATTGCTCGCCCTTTTTGCCACGGGCCTTTTGCTGTTCCCATGACCATTTGAACGGTTCGGACTTGAACAACCAGTATTGCATCTTGACCCTCTTTTATTCGCGTTTCAGCGGTCGTGACAAAAGCGCGGTGAGCGCGTCACGTGCCGCAATGGTGCCATCCAACAATTCCGCCACGGTTTCAATAACCGGCGCATCTATCGCATGTTTCCTTGACAGGTTTCTGGCGATCGAGGCGGTCAGCGCCCCTTCTGCAAGGGGAAGATTGCCGGGAAGGGCGGAAACCGTACCAGCCTTGCCGAGAGCCATGCCGTAGGAAAAATTGCGTGACTGGGGTGAGGAACAGGTCAACACCAGATCGCCAAGGCCGGAAAGACCCATCAGGGTTTCGCCCCGTCCGCCCATGGCAGTCGCAAGTCGGGTGAGTTCGGCAAAGCCCCTGGCGACAAGCGCTGCCTCGGCGCTGGCGCCCAGCCCCATGCCGCGGCATACGCCCACGGCAAGAGCAATGACGTTTTTCAAGGCACCACCCAGTTCAACGCCCCTGATATCGTCGGAGGCATAAACACGGAACATCGGTCCCGACAGGATTGCGGCGAGGGATTGGGCAAGTCCAATGTCCCGGGCGGCCAGCGTAACAGCGGTGGGAAGGTGCGAAGCGACATCAGTGGCAAAGCTCGGACCTGACAAGGCAGCAACCGGATTTGCCGGCAAACACTCGCCCACGGTTTCGGCTGGCAGTTTGCCGGTCTGGCGGTTGATTCCCTTGGCGCAGAGTATGACGGGCACATACGCATAAAGATGATTGGCAATGTTGACGGCCATTTCCCCGACACTCTGGGCAGGGGTCACCAGGAGAACGATCCCCGCGCCGGCAGCAAGCTGCAAATCATCGGTCGCCCGCAATCCCTCGGGCAAACTGATCCCCGGCAGATAGGCCGGGTTTTCATGGCGCGTGTTGATCGAGTCCACCGTCATACTGTCGCGGGCCCAGAGCAGCGTTTCGTGACCATTTCTTGCCGTGACGCAGGCAAGTGCCGTGCCCCATGCCCCGCCGCCGAGCACGGCAATCCGTTCTCTCATGCCTTCACTCCCCTTCTGCCTGACCCGATCAGGCCCTGCGCCGCCTCGTCAAGCGGCCAGCGCGAACGCGGAGCAATGGTCAACGGGTCAGGCTCGAAGATACCGATGCGTTCCACTGCTGCCCAGGCAATCATTGCGCCATTGTCGGTACACAGTACATGGGGCGGGGTTACAAGTTCCCAGTCATGTTCTGCCGCCACGCTTTCCAGCCTTTGACGGATTGCACGATTGGCAGCAACGCCGCCAGCGATTACCAGTTGCCTGTTCGAGGCTGGATGGGACTGCCCGAAGGCAGTGATCATCTTGGCTGTCCGGTCTGCCAGAACATCGGTGATGGCAGCCTGGAACGCGGCACAGATATCGGCAATATCCTGTTCACTTAGCGGTGCCAGCCGGTTGGCGGTCTGGCGGATTGCCGTCTTGAGGCCGGAAAAGGAAAAGTTGACCTCACCCCTGCCCGAAAGGGGACGGGGAAAGGCAAATCGCGCCGGATTGCCCGACAGGGCTGCCTTTTCAACCTCCGGTCCCCCGGGATGGCCAAGCGAGAGAAGCTTTGCAGTCTTGTCGAATGCCTCGCCCAGCGCATCATCAATTGTTGTCGCCATCCTTCGATAGTTGCCCACGCCGCGAACCTCAACGAATTGCGAGTGCCCGCCGGAAACCAGCAAAAGGAGATAGGGAAACTCCAGCTTATGGGTAAGCCGCGCCGTCAGGGCGTGCCCCTCAAGGTGGTTGATCGCGAAGAACGGCAGATGGCACGCCGCGCTTATTGCCTTGGCTGTCATCACGCCAGTCAGCAGTCCGCCTACAAGGCCGGGTCCGCTGGTAACTGCAATGCCATCAAGGTCGCCGAGTCCGGTATCAGCCGCATCAAGTGCCTGGCGGATGATGCCGTCAAGACGGCTGAGATGGGCCCGCGCGGCGATTTCGGGAACAACGCCGCCATAGCGGGCGTGTTCAGCGACCTGTGAATGGATGATGTTGGAAAGGATTTTCCCAGTTCCGTCCGCTTCGCGCAGGACCACGGCAGCTGCGGTTTCATCGCAGCTTGTCTCAATTCCCAGTACCCGCATTGTGCCTGACATCAAAATTGCCTAAACCCGAAGCGGGGCATATGCGATTTTCCATCCTGGCATCGCGACCCCATGGGAAGGCAATAGCAGAGCCGGGACGGGTTTCAAACCATGTCATGGCTACCAATGCCCGGTCAATTCGGGCCGGCCGGCGCGCCAGGGAAGTGCTTTTGAGTGAGGCGGTGGACATGACAGGTCGGATCATCATCGGAACGCGGGGCAGCGACCTGGCACTGGCGCAGGCCCACGAGGTGCGCGACCGGCTACGCGCAGTCCATGGCCATGGGCTTGAAGTAACCATCGAGGTGATCTCCACAAAGGGCGACAGGATCACAGACCGGCCGCTCTCCGAAATCGGTGGCAAGGGCCTGTTCACCGAGGAGATCGAGGAGCGGCTGAGCGACGGGCGGATCGATATCGCGGTCCATTCCTCCAAGGACATGCCCACGGTCCTGCCCGGAGGGCTTGAACTGTCCTGCTACCTGCCAAGGGAGGCCCCGCAGGATGCCTTTGTTTCGCAAAAGGCACGAACACTTGCTGATCTGCCAAAGGGCGCGGTGATCGGCTCGTCCTCCCTCAGGCGCAAGGCTCTGCTGCTGCGTTTGCGCCCCGATCTCAAGGTGGTGGAGTTTCGCGGAAACGTACAGACGCGGTTGCGCAAGCTCTCCGAGGGCATTGCCGATGCGACCCTGCTGGCAGCCGCCGGGCTCAACCGGCTGGGCATTCCCGAAACCGCGACATCGCATTTTGATGTTGCCGATTTTCCGCCTGCACCGGGGCAGGGAGCCATCTGCATCGAATCACGCATTGGCGATGAACGGGTCCGCGCGCTGCTAGCCCCGCTCAATGACAGCGACACGGCATTGGCGCTGGCAACCGAGCGGGCCTTCCTTGCCGCCCTTGATGGTTCCTGCCGCACGCCGCTGGCCGCACATGCGATTGTCGAGGGAGACACGGTCGCCTTTCACGGGATGATCCTCTCCACCGATGGCCAGACCTGGTATGAAGAGCGCGACACTGCCAACAGAGCCGATGCCCCCAGGATGGGCCGCCTTGTTGCCGAGCGCCTGCGCGATCGGGCGGGCGCAGACTTTTTCGAAGACTGGCAGACCAGTTGATGAAAGTCCTGCTGACCAGGCGCCGCGAAGATGGCCAAAGGTCTGGCGAGCGGTTTCGCACTGCCGGGTTTGACCCGGTTTTTCTGCCGCTGTTCGAAAGGGTGAAGACCGGAAAGCCGATGCCGGGAGGTCCCCATGATTTTTGTCTTTTCACCTCGGCTGCCGCAGTTGGCGTACTGGAGGCGATGGACCATGACCAGCTTCGGGACATGCCCGCCTATGCAGTTGGCCCAAGGACGGCTGAAATACTCCAGGGAAAAGCGTACAAGAATATACGCCAAGGCGGAGGCCATGCGGATAAACTGGCCGAAATGATACGCGCCGACAGTGATGGAAGAGCCTGGCATGGCCTTTATGTGTGCGGGGAAAAGCAGTCATTCGATTTTCCTGCAGCGTTTTCCCAAAGCCGGGTCACGCTCGATCTGTGGGAGGTCTATCGCAGTAGAAAAATTGATCCTGGCCACCATGCGCTTAATGACGCACTCACAACGGCCAAAGACGGGCTGATAGCGTTATATTCGCCTGGCAGCACGATCTTTTTCCTGGAACTGGTGCATCGTCATGATGCATTCGAACTGCTCGATACATTCCGATTCCTGGTGATTTCAGATCGATGCAGCGCTGAGTTACCGCGAGAATTTCGCGACAGGACGCTTGTAGCACCGAGTCCCGACGAGGAAGGCATGCTGGCGGCAGCCGGCCCGTTGCTGCCGCACCGGAACCAACCGTAAAACTCTGTACGGTTCGGGCAACCTTTTTGCTCCCGCCGCGTTGAATGGCGCGGGCATATGTGCTTGAGTTTGGCAAAGCTTCCTTCAGGGGAGCGGGGCAAATGGATACTGAAATGGTCAAAGATTCGAAGGCTCGCCCTACCGGCCGCCGACAAAAACAGCCGCAGACGATTGATGCAGAGGCAAAACCGGTCTCCAGCATGGATGCGAGAACAGATTCCAAACCCGGCACTGAAACGACCGCCGGCCCGAAAAGCAGCGTGCCCAGTCATCCGGGTCCCAAAAGGGCTGAAACGACCATGAGCGACGCCAACGAGGACAGTTCGCAAGACACCGATGCAAAAAGCACCGGGTCTGCTTCCGATGAAAAGCCGAAAGCACAGGATGGTCAGAAAGAGGCTGCAAAACCTGCTTCAGCGGCCGATTCAGGCAGTTCGGCCATCAGTTCTGAAGCGGCCGGCACTTCTTCTTCGGCGCGTTCATCCGGCAGCGGCGCTTCCGGTTCTGTGTCCAACAGTTCCCCAAGCCTGAAACGCACCGGAAATGCTGACGCTGCCAGGGGGACCACCTCGATGGGTGCCCTGCTTCTTTCTGCAATACTCGGCGGCGGTGTTGCGCTAGGCGGCGCTGCAGCGCTTAACAATACCAGTGTTCCCGTGATTGGTGGCCTGTTTGGCTCCGGCAGTAATGGTGATGAGTTAAAGGCAGCCAACGACCGCATTGCCGAACTCTCCCGGCGTGTCGAAGCGCTTGGCGAGAGCGCCGGTGCCGGTCCGGATAGTGAAGCGGTGCAGCAGGCGCTTGCTTCTGCCCAGGAAGTCGCCCGGGAAGCTGGTCTCAAGGCCGATGCAGCCGCAAACCAGGTTTCCGAACTCAACGAGCGTATCGTTGAAAGCGCAGGCGGCGGGGAAATCGATATGGAAGCGGTGAGATCTGCCCTTTCAGCCGAAACAATTGCACTTGCTTCCCGGGTGGAAGCCCTGGAAAGAAACGCGACCAGCGAAGGAGCTGGCGGTGCCTCGCAGGCCGAGCTGGCAGCCATCAGCGAGGAAATCGAGACCATGCGATCTTCGGTTTCAGGGCTGGAAGGCGTTTCGGCCACGCTTGAGACGGTTCGCAGCCAGACGGATGAACTTGGCGAGAAGATCACATCAACAAGCCAGGCCATCGAAACGATTGGCGAGCGCATAGGTGCGCTGGAAACCACGGTCAATGAGCGGGTCCTGCCTTCCATGGGTGAAGTGGAAAAAGCTGCCAGCGCAGCCCTTGAAAGCCAGCGGGTTGCCCGTTCAGTCAGCGCACGTGCCCTTGGCGCAGTGCTCGAACAGGGTGGCCGGTTCACCAGCGAACTGGCATCTGCCGAGGCGCTGATTGGCGAGAGCGAGGCGGTTGCCGGGCTGAAGGACCTGTCGCAGAACGGTATCCTGACCGAGAACGAGTTGCTGTCGCGGTTCGAAACCGTGTCGGATTCAATTCTTGCCAGCGAAGTGGAACAGGGAGCAGGTGACGGGATCGTCGATCGCTTCATGGCAAGTGCCAGGACGCTTGTACAGGTGCGCCCGGCCGGACCCGTGGAAGGCGAAAGCACTGTAGCGATCATTTCGCGCATCGAAGCGGCCCTGAAGGCGGGGCGGCTTCAACAGGCACAGGCTGAATGGAGCAGCCTCGATGAAACAGCCAAGGCTGCATCGGCTGATTGGGCAGACGAGCTGGCAGAACGGATCCGCGCCGAGGAGCTGATCGAAAAGGTTATCAACGAACTCAGTGCTGAAACCGGCAGGGAAGGCTGACTGCAATGATGCGGATTTTCCTTTTCCTGCTGCTCGTTCTTTTCCTGGGCCTGGGCTTTGCCTGGTTTGCAGACCGTCCCGGTGAGGTGTTCCTCGAATGGCAGGGCAACCGCTATCAGACCTCGCTTATGGTTGTCCTTGTCGGCATGGTGGCCCTGATTGCAGCGATCATGATATTGTGGTGGCTGGCACGCGCCATCCTCGATTCACCGCAAATTGTCAGCCGATTCTTCAAGGCACGGCGCAAGGATCGCGGCTATCACGCCCTGTCGCGGGGGCTGATCGCTGCCAATTCGGGCGATGCTGCCAGCGCACGGCGCTACACGAAGGAAAGCATCAAGCTGCTCGGCCGCGAACCGCTGGTCGATCTTCTCGATGCACAATCAGCGCTTCTTGAGGGCAAGCGCGATGATGCGCGCAAACGCTTTCAGCAAATGCTGGAGGATGATGAAACCCGTCTGGTTGCATTGCGGGGCCTTTATCTAGAGGCCGAAAGGCAGGGTGCCAGCGATGCTGCGCGCCACTATGCCGGACAGGCGCATGCCGAAGCCCCGGCTCTGCCATGGGCGGGTAATGCGAAACTGCGTTATGCCTGCATGGACGGCGACTGGGAGGGCGCATTGGCAGCGCTGGAGGCCAACAAATCGGCAGGCCTGATCGACAAGGACACTGCCAAACGCCAGCGGGCGGTTCTTTATACCGCGCTTGCCATGGCTGAGGAGCCGGCTGATCCCGTTCGCGCTGCCAAACTTGCAAAGGATGCGCATCGCCTTGCGCCTGATCTTGTGCCTGCGGCTGTGATCGGTGCCAGGGCGCTCAGCCGGAACAATGACATTGCCCGGGCGGCGGGCATGATTGAGACAGTCTGGAAAAAACAGCCTCATCCTGATCTTGCCTATGCCTATGTACACCTGCGCATGGGGGATTCGGCGATTGACCGGCTAAAACGCGCGAAGAAACTGGCTGCGATCAAGGCCAATCACGTGGAAGGCAGTTTTGCCATCGCCGAAGCGGCCATTGATGTCCAGGACTGGAAACTTGCCCGCCAGACGCTGAAATCGATCCTGACCTCCCAGCCGACCGAGCGGACCTGCCTGTTGATGGCAGATGTGGAAGAGGGTGAGTTTGGCGACAAGGGCCGCATGCGCGAATGGCTGTCACGGGCGGTGCGTGCGCCCAAGGATGCTGCCTGGACAGCAGACGGCTACGTATCCGACAAGTGGCTACCGATATCACCGGTGAGCGGGCGCATTGATGCCTTTGAATGGAAAGTGCCTGTCGAACAGCTCAGCGCGCCGAAGGCTGCAACGCTTGATGTGGAGGGTCTTGAGGATCTCATTCGCGAGCCGGAAACCGCGCCGATTGTCGAGAAGAAAGCAGACGCCTCGTCAAATGCTCCTGCAGGGGTAAAAGGCACAATCACTGCCACAGGAGCGGCGGTCGTGGCCGGCAGGAAGGATGACACTGAAGATAACAACGCCATTGTTGCACTGGATGAAAATCCGAATACTGGCAACGATACTGGCAACGATACTGGCAACGATACTGGC
>CAZIPH010000003.1:0-3974 GCA_964541115.1 uncultured Salaquimonas sp. | reverse complement strand
TGAAAATCCGAATACTGGCAACGATACTGGCAACGATACTGGCAACGATACTGGCGGGGATACCGATACTGACAGGGCCGCTGCTGAGAGCAGTGACAACGCCTCGGCAGAGGCGAAAACCGGTAACGTCAAGGCAGATAAGGAATCCGATAAGGTCCTACCGCCGGCTGTCGCTGCCGCCTCCTTGCAAGGCAAAGTCATTGATGCCGAAACCGAAGGTACGCCACCTGCAAAATCCGACGGGACCACGCGAAATATCAGGCCGGATGAAAAGGCAGCCGAGAAAGCCGTTGATACTGCCATTCCCGTTGCCAGCGGTCCGATGATCATGCCGGGCGCTGATGAAGCTGGTGACAGCGCCGAGCCGGGCAACAAGTCTCTGTTTCCCTTTGACCGGCGCCCGGATGATCCGGGTATCGATGAAGCCGTTGAGGAAGAAAAACCCAGACGATTCGGTATTTTCTAGGCTCGATCCGGTAGTATTACGGCATGAACCTGGCCGCAGTACCCGAGTGTCGGCAATCAGGAGGGAGGGGCTTTTATTGCGCCTCCGTTTGTGGTTTAAGCGCCGCACCAAAACTCGGGATCCAGCCTTTTGTCCGCGTCTTGGGCCGCCTTAGCTCAGTTGGTAGAGCATCGCATTCGTAATGCGGGGGTCACGTGTTCGAGTCACGTAGGCGGCACCATACTCCCCCAATATTGTGGAGCGAAGCATGTCCGCCATTCCGGTTATCAACGCCTATTTCGCCGCCTTCAATTCAGGTGATCTCGATGCACTGGAAGCATTGCTCGACCCCCAGGTCGAGCATCATGTCAACCAGGGTCCCGTGCGGCCCGGCATCGAGAAGTTCAGGGCGTTCAACCGTCACATGGCCGAATGCTACAAGGAAGAGCTGAGCGATATCGTGGTGTTTTCCAACGAGGACGGCAGCCGCGGGGCGGCGGAATTCACTGTAAAGGGCAGCTATCTGAAAACCGATGAAGGCCTGCCAAATGCCAGGGGCCAGCGCTATGAATTGCCGGCCGGCAGTTTCTTCAGCCTGAAGGATGGCAGGATCACCCGCGTTGTCACCTATTACAACCTGGAAGAATGGAAGCGCCAGGTCATCGGATAAGGACCATGTCTGCAGGCAGGAGCGAAATCAGCGTCCGCGCGCTGGCCCGCGGGGAGATCGCCCAATATATTGGCGAACTCGCCCGCTTGCGCATCGAGGTATTTCGCGATTTCCCCTATCTTTACGAGGGCGATTTTGCCTACGAGCAGGAATACCTCAAGGCCTATCAGGAAAGCGATGCCGCGATCCTTGTCGGTGCCTTTTCAGGCGGGCAACTTGTGGGGGCCGCGACCGGTACGCCGCTTTCTGATCACCATGATGAATTTGCTGCTGCCTTTGCCACAAGCGGCCAGGACCTTGAGCGGACTTTCTATTGCGCCGAATCCGTTCTGCTTGCTCCCTGGCGGGGACTCGGTCTGGGGCATGTCTTTTTTGATGAGCGCGAGGCCCATGCCCGCCGCCTGGGCTTTACCCATAGCTGTTTTTGCGCTGTGGTAAGGAGGCCGGATCATCCAAAGAGACCGGCGGCATATTCGCCGCTTGATAATTTCTGGCAAAAACGCGGTTATGAACGGCTCGAGGGCGTTACCACCGAATTTGCCTGGACCGATACTGGCGAAATGGCCGAGAGCAGCAAGACCATGCAGTTCTGGCTGAAGAAACTTTGAGGTTGGACATGGCCGATCAGACTACCGGACAGAATATCCGTATTGCGGCCGCTGCCTATCCGCTTGACTGGCTCGACAACTGGCAGGCATTCGAGGCAAAGCTCGAAAACTGGGTCAGCGAGGCGGCAGAAAACGGTGCCGACATTCTTGTCTTTCCCGAATACGGATCCCTTGAACTTGCCAGTCTTTCCGGGCCGAAAGTGGCGGGTGACCTGCAGGCTTCCATTGATGCGGTTTCCGCACTGACCGGCGAAAGCGACGCCCTTCATTCACGTTTGGCCAGGAAATACGGTGTTTACATCTGCGCCGCCTCGGCAACAGTCCGCACCAATGCCAATGAGCGCCCGGTCAACCGCGCGCGGCTGTTTTCGCCTGACGGCCAGGTCGGCATTCAGGACAAACTGATCATGACGCGTTTCGAGCGCGAGGAATGGGACATTGCGCCCGGTGAGGGGCTGAACGTCTTTGAAACAGCCCTGGGGCCTGTAGGCATCATCATATGCTATGACAGCGAGTTTCCCTTGATTGCCCGCGCGCTGGTCGACAAGGGTGCGCAAATACTGCTTTGTCCCTCGGTCACCGAAACATATGCCGGCTACACTAGGGTAAAGACCGGTTGCATGGCGCGGGCGCTGGAAAACCAGTGCGTTGTTGCACACGCGCCGCTGGTCGGAAAAGCCGATTGGACGGAGGCGGCAGATGTGAGCGTGGGGGCTGCGGCCATCTATGGTCCGTCCGACAGGGGGTTTCCTGAAAATGGCGTTCTTGCCATGGGAGAACTCAACCAGCCGGGATGGGTCTACGCGGATTTCTCGCTCGAGCAGATCGCTGCCGTGCGCAGTGAGGGCCATGTGTTCAACCATGCCCACTGGGGCGAACAGGATGGCCGACTGGACCTCGTCGCCGTTCACAGGCTGGACAAGGTATGATGCGGCTTGGTCGGGCCTGATCGGGGCAATTGCAATTGGTGATCCGGCGTCTTGTCGTGGTGTCTTTGCGAGAGGGTCTTTACCTTGGCCTGCCCAGCGCCTACATCTTGAACATGTTCGATCTCTTGAAAAATCTCTTCAGCGACGCTTTGGGCGACGATGGCGACTTACCGGGCCTTTACGGACCCGAGGATCAGCGACTTGCGGAAGCTGCGCTGATGTTTCACGTGATTGCCGCCGACGGTGAAATTCGCGAGGACGAACGCGCCCGCATGAAGGAATTGCTGGTGGGCAAGTATGGCCTGAGTGACGAGCAGTATCATGAATTGTACGAAGCTGCCCGGGAAGTGGATGCGGAGGCAGTCGATCTTTATCGCTCGACCTCCATTCTCAAATCGCGGCTTGATCGCGATCAGCGTATCGCCATTGTGGAGCACATGTGGGAAATGGTCTTTGCCGATGGCCAGATGCACGAGTTCGAGGACAATGTCGTTTGGCGGATTGCCCAGTTGCTGGAAGTGGAAACCCAGGACCGGGTTGCCATGAAGCAGCGCGTGCGTGCCCGAATGGAGTCTCGCTAGACCATGCCGGAGGGGGGCAAGCAGCCGAAAATACTTGCTGTCCTGCATCAGGAAACTTCCTCGTGCGGACGTCTTGGCATGATGCTGCAGGAAATGGGCTATGCCATCGACATTGTGCGGCCACCCCTGGGTCAGGAGTTGCCGCAAACGCTTGAAGAACATGCCGGTGCCATCATCTTTGGCGGACCGATGAGCGCCAATGACAATGAGGAATACATCAAGCGGGAAATCGACTGGATTGCCACTCCCCTCAAGGAAAACAAGCCGTTTTTCGGGATTTGCCTCGGTGCGCAGATGCTGGCGAAGCAACTGGGCGGCAGCGTTTCGGCCAATCCGCGTGAATTTGCCGAAATCGGCTATTATCCGCTGCGCGCCACAGAGCATGGCCGGGCGTTGATGGAATGGCCGGACATGGTCTATCAATGGCACCGGGAAGGGTTCACGCTGCCATCAGGTGCGCAATTGCTGGCGGTTGGCGATGAATATGAGAACCAGGCAATCAAGGTCGGTGAAAATGCCTATGGCGTGCAGTTTCATGCCGAGCTGACCTTTGCCATGCTTTATCGCTGGACCGTCAAGGCTGAACATCGTTTCTCCCTAAAGGGGGCGCAGGTCAGGCGCGATCACATCGCCGGGCGCCTGCAGCATGACCGAAAGATCAGGGGATGGCTACAGGACTTTCTGGATCACTGGGTTGGGCCAACCGAAAATCATCCCAAGCAAGCGGCAGACAAAGGCTAG
>CAZIPH010000002.1:117949-137986 GCA_964541115.1 uncultured Salaquimonas sp. | reverse complement strand
ATGAACAATAGGAGAAAGCCGCAAGCGCGGATGTGCATTTCGTCACTCGGTGAAATACAATTATATTTTCAATGGTTTATGGCCACTGAAAGCGCATCTTTCCAATTGATGAGCTTGGGTTTACAAGCAGCACATGAGTCTGCAACTGCCAAAACCCACCCTTGCATGGCTGTTTTTCAGCTTTCGGGGCCGAATCGCCCGCCAGGCATATGCGCTGAGTGCGTTGTTCATGCTGGTCCTGTTGGGCCTGGCAGTTTACCAGTCGGTTCAGGGTGCAAGTCGTGTCGAAAAAGGCGGGCCCGATGTACAACTGATTTTTGCCGGACTGTTGACCATGGCTGTCATGGCATTTGCATTCTGGAGCATGCTCGCGCTTTCGGTAAAACGCCTGCATGATCTTGATCATCCCGCCATGCTTGTTCTGCTGCTTTTCTTTCCGGGTATCAACACGTTTACAGTTCTCTATCTCATGCTGCGTCCAAGCCATCCAAAAGAAAACGAGCATGGGCCGGTACCCCAGCTTAGAAATCCGCGCCTTTGACATTCAGGGGTCATAGGCCATAGGTTCTTCGTGGGGCAAGCCAATTTTCACCGGAGACTCACATGGATTTCAAATATCTGCTCACCGAATTTGACGGTCGCATTCCCCGCTCGCAATTCTGGATCGGGGTTGTCTGTCTGGTCGTTGTCTCTTTGGTGCTTTCATTCATCCTTGGCGCGGTTCTGCCGATGGCAGTTGCCTCGTTGATCGGAACACTGATCATCCTTTATCCGGCAGCGGCGGTCTACGCTAAGCGCCTGCATGACCGCAACAAGCCCACAACACCATGGCTTTACATCCTGATTGGACCGGCCCTTCTCTATGCCCTGATGAGCGCGACCGGTATCGGCTTCAGTGAAATGAGCGTTCCCGGCGAGGATCCTGTCATGGTGCCAAGCGGACCAATTGGCTGGCTCCTCTCACTGGCCGTAATGGTCGTTGGAATCTGGGCTCTGGTCGAACTTGGCATCCTCAAGGGTACAACTGGCGCCAATGAGTTCGGCGCAGACCCGCTGGGCCAAAAAGAGCTACATTGACGCTTGCCATTTCCCGCAATAGGAAAGCGGCATGAACAATGATGCCGCTTCCCGATTGTCCCTGCCGGCGCAGATTCTTCGCGATCTTGTGCGGTGCCCGTCGATAACGCCTCATGAGGGTGGAGCGCTTGCCTATCTGGCGGGGCGAAGCGAGCAATCGGGCTTTTGCGCCGAGCGCATCATATTCAGTGATACCGACACACCTGATGTAGAAAACCTCTACTGCCGTCTTGGCGATACGGGACCCCATCTGATGTTTGCCGGCCATACCGATGTGGTTCCGGCAGGCCGGGACAGCGACTGGTCGCTGCCGCCGTTTTCAGGCGAGGTGAAAGACGGCGTGATGTTCGGCCGGGGAACGGTGGACATGAAGGGCGGCATCGCGTGTTTTCTCGCAGCGGTGGAGCAGTTCATCGAACGCCATGGCAAGCCGAATGGATCAATCTCCCTCCTGATCACGGGCGATGAAGAAGGCCCCTCGGTCAACGGGACGGACAAGCTGCTGCAATGGGCTGCGCAAAAGGGCGAAAGATGGGACGCTGCGATCGTTGGTGAGCCTTCCAACCCTGCAGCAATTGGCGATGCCATCAAGAATGGCAGGCGCGGTTCGCTTTCGGGCCGCCTCACCGTCAAGGGCATTCAGGGACATTCAGCCTATCCCCATCTTGCCGACAATCCGATACGCGGCATGGTCGATCTTCTCGACGCGCTGCTGGCGACACCGTTCGATGAGGGAACAGACCAGTTCCAGCCAACCAATCTTGAAGTGACTTCCGTGGATGTGGGCAATCCCGCTACCAATGTCATTCCTGCCGAGGCAATTGCCGCCTTCAACATCCGCTTCAATGACACCTGGAGTGGCGAGACCCTCAGGGCCGAAATCCTGCGCCGTTTCGAGGAAGGGGCAAAGGCTGCCCGCATCCGCAAGGGCCGCGAAGAGCCAGTCAACTTCTCTGTCGAGTGGGTTGGACGGGTCAGCCCGGTTTTCCTGACAAGGGACGAAAAGCTTGTCGGAACGCTGTCGGCCGCCATTGAAAGCGTTACCGGCAGACGCCCTGAACTTTCCACGGGCGGCGGTACGTCCGATGCCCGCTTTATCAAGGATTACTGCCCGGTGGTCGAATTTGGCCTGGTCGGCCAGACCATGCACCAGGTCGATGAGCGCACGCCGCTGGCTGACCTCGATACGTTGACGGCGGTCTACCTCAAATTCCTGGAAGACTGGTTCGGCGTCAGCGCCTGAGCCAGATCACAAGATTCGTATCCCGGCAGAAGTGACGACCAGGTATAAAACGCCTGCCTGGACCATGATACCGACCAGCACCAGCACCACAGCCTTTGCAACGGAGATCCGGAAGGCGTGGCGGGCAATATTCAGGCTTTTCCAGACAACCACCACGAAGACTGCCAACAGCAGAGCCAGTGCGGGGGACAGAAACGGATCGTCTTCCTCGAGCAGCAGCATGAACAGGAGCAGCGGATAGAGGCCGAAGGCGACCATCAGCGTCCACCAGTTCAGTGCGATCAGGCCATACCAGTAACGTGCAGCAAAGGCCATTGGCACAGCCAGCAGGAAATATGCGAGATATGTAAGGGCAAGGCCCGCAATGTATCCAAACGAATAGGCCAGAAGATAGGTGGCGCGCGAAGTGCCTTGATCGACGTAACCTGCCAGCAGATCCTGCGGATAATAGAGATAGTCATGGCTTGCAAAAAGGACAAAGCCCGCAAGCACCGCCAATAACGACATCGTCAGTCCGGGATTGCGGGTCTGGATGTCGTAGGGCGAAGAAAACCGGTAGCTGGTCATGAGCCAGACTGTGCGCATCTGATTGCGCGCATGAATGAAGAAAACGCCGGCGTTCAAGCTGTCTTTCCCTCGAGCAACTGCCCGATATGCCAGGCCAGGGCCGAATTGGACGAGATAACCGGCTTGCCGATACGCTGGGCCGCTTCCTCCAGCAGATCAAGGGTTCGCAGATTGGTGCAGGAGGCAAAGACGCAATCGCACTGGTTTCCCGAGCCGACCGCGACTACCGCTTCAAGGATGGATTCTCTCGAAATCCGGGCAACCCTGGCCTCTTCCGCTTCGCCAAAGGCACCAAAGGAGGAGATCCTGAACCCATGCGCTGCCAGATGGGCGGCCATGGCCGTGCTGACCTCCGGTTCATATGGTGTCAGCAGGCCGATGCGCCTGGCGCCGATGTCGGCCAGCTTGGCCTTTACGGCAGTGATCGGGTTGGTCACTGCAACGCCAGGGCGCACCGAGTGGATGGCGGCAGCGACATTGTCCTCGCCGATCACCACCGCACCGGATGTGCAGGCATAGGCGATTACGCCAATATCGGCCGAGGGCGGCAGCAGGCGGGCGGCATCGGGGATTGCCGCTTCCATTGCCGCGAGGGTCTGCGAGGTAACCTCGGCACCGCTTGGAACGCGCGTATGAAAGAGCTGGGTGTTGCGCCGGGCAAGCAGACCCCGGATCTCATTCTCCAGCACTTCATCAGCCTGCAGCAGGATCAGGCCGACGCCACTGGCGAGGGGGTAATATTGCTGCGAGGTATAGGTAAGGTTCTGCATCAGCGCCGGCCTATTACGGGAAGTTCGCGCGGCGCACGACGGGTCAGCAATACCGCCCCGCTATCGCGCACAACGATGTCCTCCTCATGCACCATCATCTTTCCCTCGCTGAAAGCATAGCCCGGTTCGATGGTCAGCACCATTCCCGGTTTCAGCTCCGTCCGGTCCCAGGTCGTGTGCGAGGGAAACTCCGTCAACTGCATTCCCAGGCCGTGGCCCAGCCTGCCAACATCGCCATCGGATGCAGTTGCATGGGGTGCCATGACGTCGTTCATGGCCTCGAAAAGATCGGCGCAGCTGGCACCAGGCAAGGCCGCCTTGATGCCTGCCTCGGTTGCTTGCCAGCAGGTTTCATGGGCCTTGTGGACGGCATCGCTGACGGAGCCGACGGCGAAATTGCGGTCAAAATCGCAGAAGTAGCCATCCCAAACGCAACCGGTATCAAGGATCAGCACATCGCCTTCGATGAGGCGGCGTTCAGAGGGAGGCGAGATGATGTCGCCATAACCGCCCTGCCCGGCACCGCCCACGAGGAAGGGAACCTCATCTGCACCCAATTGCAGGCAGGTGATCCTGAAGGCACGGAACGCCTCTATCTCGCTCATGCCTTCATGCAGGAGTTCGGGCACCAGCGCAAAGGCGGATGATGCGACTTGCGCGATATGGGCGATTTTCCCGATCTCGCGCTCGGACTTGACGACGCGAAGGCCCCGGACGATTGCGGTGGCATCCATCCAATTTGCATCGGGCAAACCATCCCGAATGCGTTGCAGGTCGTCCAGCGGCGCACGGATATGGGTTTCGCGGCCGCGCATAATTGCGATGGCGGGTTTGCTGCCTGCAAGGGCAGTGACCGTTTCAACCAGCAGTGAAACCCCGTCATCGCTTTCATGCGGGGCGGGCCATGTCCGGATGTCATCTATCCAGGTGCGGCCCATGCATTCGGCACCTATCGAGGGAATGACCGCAACCGGTTTGCCTGACCGGGGAACCAGCAGATACCAGGGACGTGTGGGGCTTTGCCAGAACTGGGTGAGGAAGCCGGTGAAGTAGCGAATATCGGGCTCGGTGGTCAGCAGGATCAGGTCGATCTGCTTCCTTGCCATTTCAGCCTGTGCCAGTTGAAGCCTCGTCTCGTATTCTGACTGCGGAAAACCTCGCGCTGGTGCCGGCAGGGGCTGAAGGTCCGGCATCATCACATCTTGCCCTCAATAATGCGGTTGTAAAGTTCGGGGTCGGTCGCGCCTTCGCAGCCGAATACCAGCACACGGGCATTTTCATCCAGGCCCAGTTCGCTGGCGAGGTCCTTTTGCCTGGCGATTGCAAGCAGGGTGATGATACCCGGCACAGCACATTCGCCCGCTTCGATTCCCTCGCCTGCAAGATAGCGCATGACGGCCGGCACAGCCTCATCGCCGATGGTCGTCACGGCGCAGGCGCCACGCCACAGGATCTCCCATGCGATCAGCGAAATCTCGCCGCAGGAAAGGCCCGCCATGATGGTTTCGGTTTCAACGCGCACCTGTGCAGGTTTTCCGTTGCGCATGCTCTCGAGAATGCAGGCGGCATGGGCTGATTCAGCAACGACGAGTCGCGGCCGGTCTTCGCCAAATGCGGCCCAAAAGGCTGCACAAACGGCGGCAGCGAGACCGCCCACCCCGGCCTGGATGATCACATGAGTCGGCACCTTGCCAACCTCATCGATGATTTCGCGCACCATCAGCGTATAGCCCGCCATCACATTGCGCGGCACATCCATGTAGCCGTCATAGGAGGTGTCGGAAATCACCTGCCAGCCATTGGCTGCCGCCTCCCTTGCCGCAACCCGTACCGATTCGTCATAGTCGCCATCGATGCGGATCACTTCGGCCCCCAGCGCTGCCATTGCCTGTTCGCGGCCCCTGCTGACCTCGGCATGGATATAGATACGGCAGGCACATCCGGCCATCTTCGCTCCCCAGGCAACCGAGCGGCCATGATTGCCATCGGTGGCTGTTGCAACGGTGATGCCGGCAGCTTCACCGGCCAGCGCGCCGGTCCGGACCTCCGACAGTGGAACCTTGCGGCCAAGGGTCTGCGACAGGCTGGACGCCACATGGCGCAGCACCGCATAGGCGCCGCCCAGGGCCTTGAAACTGCCAAGGCCGAACCTTGTCGATTCATCCTTGTAGAACAACTGCCCGACCCCTGCGGATCTGGCCAGGTCATCAAGCGAGCGCAGGGCAGTGGGTTCATATCCCTGCCATGACATGATCTCTTCCTGGGCCTCGTTCATCAGCGTCTGCGGAAACAGGCCATCCATCTCCGGGGGATAGGGGGCGGCCAGATGGTTGCCCTTCCAGATGGCGGTGAGATGGCAGACTGATTTCAGGTCTTGCATATCCGGCGGGTATCCATTGAAATTGGGTTGAAGTTGAGAAAGTGTTGCAGATCGAAAACGTTCCCGACCCATCAATTGCGACACGGAAAGACCACCAGATGAGCAGAATTGAAACGATCGAGCAACTCATGGCCATTTACGGGCAGCCCGTCGAGGCTGCGCTTGTCAAGGAAACGGCTGGTGTCATCCCGCCCTACCGGGCCTTCATTGAAGCTTCGCCCTTTTGTGCCCTTGCTACCATTGGTGATGTGCGCGACGGGGCAATGATGGATTGTTCGCCGCGCGGTGATGTCCCAGGTTTTGTCCATGTGGAGGATGAGCGAACACTGTTGATGCCGGACCGGCGCGGCAACAACCGTGTCGATTCGCTGCGCAATATCATCAGCGATCCGCGGGTGGCGCTCTGCTTCATGGTGCCAGGTTCGCGCAACTGCCTTCGCGTCAATGGCGAGGCGCACCTGTCAGTCGATCCCGAACTTCTTGCGCGTTTCACAATTGAGGGCAAGGCACCGCGCTCGGTGATCGTCATTCGCACGCGGTCAGTCTACTTCCAGTGTGCAAGGGCGATTGTCCGCTCGAAACTTTGGGAAGCTGAAAGCCACGCCCTTGCCGAAAGCCTGCCGACGCCCGGAGAATTGCTGGCCCATGTCTCCGATAACAAGGTGGGCGGGCCCGACTATGACGCAGAGTGGAACGGGAGGGCGCTGGAGACCTTGTGGTAGGCGCCCGGAGCCCGGCCGCGTCTCGCAATGGTTTTGTCAGAGTTCGGGATCGTCAAGTGACTTGAAGGCTGACTTGAGCGCCTCGCCCCAACCGCGCGAGATCATCTGATAATAGGGATCATCACGGCAAAAGCGTTTTTCAATGCCTTTTTTCATCGTGCCGTTTCGATAGATAAGCATGTCGAGCGGCAGGTCCACAGACAGGTTTGCCTTGATGGTGGAATCGAAGGAGACCAACAGCAGTTTGGTGGCCTCCTCGAAGCTCATCTGCGCATCATAGGCGCGCACCAGGATCGGGCGGCCATATTTGGTCTCACCGATCTGGAAGAAGGGCGTGTCCTCGGAAGCCTCGACGAAATTGCCCTCGGGGTAAATCATGAAGAGGCGCGGTTCGCCGCCTGCGATCTGACCGCCGACGACCAGCGTGGCGTTGAAAGTGGATTCGGCAGCCTGGCCGGTCTGGCTGGCCGAGGCGATCACATTGCGCAGGGTTTTGCCTATTAGGGTGGCCACCTGAAACATGGACGGCGCCTCGAGCACGGAGGGGCTGCGATCGCCTGCTGCCTTGGTATGTTCATCGAGTGTGCTGATGACGGCCTGGGTGGTCGCGAGGTTGCCGGCAGTCATGACGGTTATCAGGCGTTCGCCGGGCACTTCCCAGGTAAACATCTTCTTGAAAACAGAAATATTGTCCACGCCTGCATTGGTGCGGGTGTCCGACATGAAGATCATGCCCTGTTTCAGGCGAAGACCGACACAGTAAGTCATGATTGTGATTCCCGAACGTCTACCGCCATTTGTTACTGCTGGACGGCGATGTTCACAAGCATTGAGTCGCCTTGTGAGCCATCCTGATTGACCTGCCCGCCCACGGAAAAATGCAGGCCCGATACAGGTGCTGCATCTCCATAGTCGAGGCCCGTGGCAACGCGCACGTAGCGCGCATCGGGGCAGATGCGGTTTGAAACATCAAAGCCCACCCAGCCAAGCGCTCCGAGATGGATTTCAGCCCATGCATGACCTGCCTCCTGGTCAATACGGTCATTCATCATGAGATAGCCGCTGACATAACGGGCCGGAAATTCCAGTTTGCGGGCAGCAGCGATCAGGATATGGGCATGGTCCTGGCAGACGCCTGATTTGTTCACCAATGCATCTTCTGCCGTGGTCTGGCTGTCTGTTGTACCCACCAGATAGGCTACGTTGTCGGCAATCAGATTACTCAGTGTGTGAATGCGGGACAGATCGTCCTCATGGTCATCGCCCAGCGAATTGATGAGATGGCGCACACCCTTGCCAGGTCTGGTGAAGGGCGTATCGCGCTTGAAATACCAGAGCGGGGCAAAGCCGCCATGCTGGCCGATCACGCCGGCAGTATCGCTTGTCTCTACCTCGCCGAAGCTTTCAATGATGATTTCATCAACGCCTTCATCAATGGTGGCCAGTATCACCGTATTGTTGTGCTGGTCCTCGAAATCGGCCTGGCGTGTTGCGCCGGTGAGACGGATTTCCCAGTTTTTCACATGCTGGGTCTGGCGGGTCTTGGGAATAACGCGCAATTGTTGCACGCCGTAGCGGGCCGGTTCGCCGAACCGGTATCTGGTAGTGTGGGAAACCTTCAACAGCATGGCGGCCTCCTATTCGTAAAACCGGTAATCGGTCTGGATCTGCATTGCCAGTTCGGCATTGCGGCGAATAAAGGTCTCGATGTTTTCATGCAGGCCTTCCTCGATGATGGTATCGATGGAACGGTTCTTCAGGCCGAGGCGTATTTCCTGCGCCATGTCATGACACTTGTGCCGTTCGCCGTAATCTGCCTCCAGGTAGCCGAGATTATCAGCGACCTGCCCGTAACAGAAGGCGAGCGAACGCGGCATGCGCTCATCGAGAATGATGAATTCGGCAATGCGTTTGGCATCGATCTTGTTGCCGTTTACATGCCGGTAGGAACGGAAACCGGAGACCGAGCGCAGGACGTTTTCCCATTGGACGTTGTCATAGGAAGAACCTATCTGCACGGTCGAGGGCAGCAGCACGTAATATTTCACGTCGAGTATGCGGGCCGTGTTGTCAGAACGTTCGATAAACGTGCCAAGGCGTGAGAAATCATAAATATCGTTGCGCAGCATGGAGCCGTGCAGGGCGCCGCGCACCAGTGCGTTCTGCTGACGGATAAGGCGCAGGACATCCGGCAGGTCGCGCTCGCCGACACGTGTCCTCAGCGCATCGGAAACTGCCATCCAGCATTCATTCACCGCTTCCCAGGCTTCCCTCGTCAATGCGGTGCGCACCAGCCGTGCGTTGGTCCTGGCGGCGGTGGTTGCCGCAAGGGAGCTGGAGGGGTTTTCCTTGTCGCGCAGCATGAAATTGACAACGCGGTTGTAATCATAACCGTCATGGCGGGTGTCATAGACCGCACGCATGCCAGCGGTTTCCAGCACCGATGCCCATTCATCGGAGGCGCTGTCTGGCCTGGTAAGCGCAATGCGAAAGCCCGCATCGATCAGCCGCGCGGTATTTTCGCTTCGTTCAAGGTAGCGGAACATCCAGAAGAGGCCGCCAGCTGTTTTTCCTAACACGGCCTCACTCCTCCAATACCCAAGTATCCTTGGTGCCGCCACCCTGGCTGGAATTGACCACGAGCGAGCCTTCCTTGAGCGCCACACGGGTCAGGCCGCCGGGCGTCAGCGTAATGCTGTCGGGCGAAACCAGAACAAAGGGCCGCAGATCAAGGTGGCGCGGCGCAAGGCCCTTTTTCGTCAGGATCGGGGCGGTGGAAAGGGCAAGGGTCGGCTGGGCGATGTAATTGCCGGGCCTGGCCTTCAACTTGACGCGGAAGGCGGCGATTTCCTTTTTCGAGGCGGCAGGCCCGACCAGCATGCCGTATCCGCCCGAGCCGTGCACTTCCTTGACCACCAGGTCAGCCAGATTGTCGAGGACAAAGGAGAGCGATTGCGGATCGGAGCAGCGCCAGGTCGGAACGTTCTGCAAGATCGCCTTTTCGCCGGTATAGAATTCGACGATATCCGGCATGTAGGAATAGATCGCCTTGTCATCGGCAATTCCGGTGCCCGGCGCGTTGGCAATGGTGATGCCGCCGGCCCGGTAGATATCCATGATGCCGGGAACGCCCAACATTGACTCGGGATTGAAGTTGAGGGGATCGAGGAAGTCGTCATCGATGCGCCGATATAGGACATCGATGGGCGTGTAGCCCCTGGTTGTGCGCATCGCGATGCGGCCATCAATCACCCGAAGATCATTTCCTTCCACCAGTTCCACTCCCATCTGGTCGGCAAGAAAGGAATGCTCGAAATAGGCGGAATTGTAGATGCCTGGCGTAAGGATCGCGACAACCGGTTCGCCCTCGCATTTGGGCGGGGCAGCAGCGGCAAGTGAACGGTGCAACTCGGCAGGATAGCGGCTTACATCGCGCACCCTTGTGCGGGCAAACAGTTCGGGAAACATGTGCATCATGGTTTCCCGGTTTTCCAGCATGTAGGAAACGCCGGATGGTGTGCGAGCATTGTCCTCCAGCACATAGAACTCCTCAGGTCCGGTGCGCACCAGGTCAATGCCAACAATGTGGGTATATATGTCGCCGGGCGGTGAAACGCCGATCATCTGGGGTAAAAATGCCTCGTTACGGGCAACAAGCTCGTAAGGAACACGGCCGGCACGCAGGATTTCCTGACGGTGATACAGATCATGCAGGAAGGCATTTATGGCGCGTACCCGCTGTTCGATACCCCGCTCGAGCTTGCGCCACTCGGATGCGGAGATGATGCGCGGCACGATGTCGAAGGGGATCAGCCGTTCGGCAGCCTCCTGCTGGCCATAAACATTGAAGGTGATTCCGGTGCGGCGAAAGAAGGCCTCCGCCTCCTGGGACTTCTGGTGCAGCCGCCTTGGATCCTCGCTGTCAAACCATTCGCAATACGTCTTGTAGGCGTCCCGAGGCGACCCGTCACCTGCATGCATTTCATCAAAGAGTTTGGACGATGCCCCTTCTGCCATTGCAATACCCTAGCGGCAATTGGCGATTAATCAAGCATCTTCAATGCATGCCCATTTAGTAATCAACTCGCATGAAATACAGTCCGCTTGCCGGGGCGACCGGGCCACAGGCCTTGCGGTCTTTTGCTTCCAGTGCCGTCTTCAGATCGTCCCGTGTCCACCTGCCCTCACCAACAAGCTTGAGGGAGCCGGCCAGCGAACGGACCTGATTGTGGAGGAAAGCGCGAGATGCGCAGACAATAGCGATTTCCTGGTCGTCAATGCTCAGCACATCAAGCTGGTCGAGGGTGCGCATCGGACTTTTCGCCTGGCAGTCGGTAGAGCGGAAGGTCGTGAAATCATGGTGGCCAAGCAGGACCTTCGCAGCCTCGTCCATACGTTGGGCATCCAGCGGCTTCTTCACGTGCCAGGCTCGGTTGAGATCAACGGTCAGATTGGCCGGACGGTTGATGATCCGGTAGCGGTAATGGCGCTTCGTTGCTGAAAAGCGGGCGTCAAAATCGCCGCTGACAGGTTCTGCTGACACGACTGCGACGGGATGGTTTCTGAGCCGCAGGAGGCCGTTTGCAGCCTCGATGATCTTGAAGGTTTCCCATTCGCGATCGAGGTCCACATGGACGATCTGGCCAAGGCCATGAACACCGGCATCGGTGCGTCCTGCCGCAAACAGGGTGACGGGATGGCGGACGAATTCGGCCATGGCATCCTCTACCGACTGCTGGACCGTCAGGAGCCCTTCCTGCCGCTGCCAGCCCTTGTAGGGTGTGCCGTCATATTCGATCTTGAGCTTGTAGCGCGGCATCAGGAGACCCGCTCGCCTTTGGCAATCTTGTTGCCGCGCAGAAAATCATCAGCCTGCTGGGCGCCCTTGCCCGCGCGTTGAAGCCGTGTGACCTGAACTGCCCCCTCGCCGCAGGCTATAGTAAGGTTATTGTCGAGGACAGTGCCCGGTTCACCCGAACCCTCGACCAGTCGTGAACCCAGCAGCTTCACCCTTGTGGGGCTGCTCTTGCCATGAACGCCCAGATCCATCTCGCACCATGCGCCCGGAAACGGGGACAGGCCGCGGATCTGGTCATGCACCACCTTTGCCGGCCTTGACCAGTCGATCCGCGCCTCGGCCTTGTCGATCTTGGCGGCGTAGGTAACGCCTTCTTCAGATTGCGGCCTTGTATCGAGCTGGCCGCGCTGCAAGGCCCCCATGGCGCGAACCATCAGGTCGGCGCAGGTGCGGCTCAATTCGTCATGCAAATCGCTGGCAGTCATGTCGGGACCGATAGCGACCTTCTCGGCCATGGCGACAGGACCGGTATCGAGCCCCTCTTCCATGCGCATGATCATGACGCCTGTTTGCGTGTCGCCAGCCATGATGGCCCGCTGGATAGGGGCGGCGCCGCGCCATCTTGGCAGGAGCGAGGCATGGCCGTTCCAGCAACCCAGCGGAACAGCGTCGAGGATGGCCTTTGGCAGAAGAAGCCCGTAGGCGACAACGACTGCGGCATCAGCATCAAGCGCTGCGAACTGTTGCTGCTCGGCTTCACCTTTCAGCGAAGCCGGCGTGAAGACGGGTATGGAAAATTGCTCGGCCGCCAGATGAACCGGCGACTTCCTTTCCTCCATACCGCGTCCGGCCGGGCGCGGGGGTTGTGAATAGACGCCAACCACTTCCTGGCCGCCGTCACCGGCAGCGCCAATGAGTGCCGACAATACCGGCACGGAAAATTCCGGCGTTCCCATGAAGATCAGGCGCAGGGGCATGGTGGCACTCCGTGAATAGGATCAGCCGTCTTCAAACGGATTATCCGGCCAGCGGTCAAGCCCCGGGCAGTTGTGAACGTACGGCAATTGTCAGATCACCAGCGGGCTGACAGGTCCCTTGTCGGCCTGTTTGGCAATCTTGGTGAACCGCTTGACGACCATTTCGCGCTTCAGCTTTGAGATGTGGTCAATAAACAGCTTGCCGTCGAGATGGTCGATCTCGTGCTGGAGGCAGGTGGAAAGAAGCCCTTCGGCCTTCAGTGTCTGCCTGTTGCCCTTGCGGTCGAGATATTCGACGGTGCAGCCTGCGGGGCGCTCGACCTCGGCATAATAATCGGGGATAGACAGGCAGCCCTCATCGTAAAGGGAAAGCTCGTCATCGAAGGCAACGATTTTCGGATTGATCAGGGCGATCGGGTTCCTGCTCGAGGGCTCGCGTTCAGGGCGGGGCGGCGGTTCGCGCCCTTCGGCCTCGGCTGCCTCGACCTCGCTTTCCCACTGGGCGAGTTGCTCGGCACGGCGTTCCTCGTCCTGCGGATCACCGCAATCAACCACCACCACCCGGCGAGGCAGGGCTATCTGCACTCCGGCAAGGCCGATACCCGGCGCATCATACATGGTCTCAAACATGTCATCGATCAGCTGATTGAGGCGCGTATCGATATTCTCGACAGGCTTTGAAGCCTCGCGCAGAATCGGGTCGGGAATGGTGACAATTTCACGAACGGACATAAAGACGTCTTTTGCTGGTTTTTACCGGCAGTAACCGGTCTGGCTGCAAGTGAGATATGGGCTTGCGGTCCCAAGGTCAACTATCCGCTTTCAGATCCTGGCAGCCAGGCACGCTTGGATATTCCTGTTTTGTTCTTTCTGGTCGTATTTGCGAACCGAATCTGCTAGGAAGCGGCATGGATTCTTCAATCGACTTTACCTCCATTCTGCAAAGCCCGCTCTTCGAGATCGGCAACCGTCCCGTCACACTTGGCCAGACCCTGCTCGGCATTGGCATTGTTATTGCACTTCTCATCCTTTTCCTGATCTGGCGCTCGGCAAGGCGCTCCGGTGAACTAGCAATGCGGGAGGCGGCGGCGCTGGAACGCTCGCGCGCTGCCGAACAACGCATGGCTCAGCTCATCGAGAACCAGAACGAATTGACGGGCCGGCTTGCCGCGATGAACGAGAACCTTGCGGGCCGCCAGCAGGACCTTGCGCGGGCGGTAAATGAACGGCTTGAATCCATGACCGGACGCATTGGCCAGTCGATCAGCGACACGACGAAAAACACGCAGGAAAGCCTTGCCAAGCTGCAGGAGCGGCTGGCCGTTATCGATACTGCCCAGACCAACATTACCTCGCTGACAGGTCAGGTGGTCGAGTTGCAGAATATCCTCGCCAACAAGCAGACAAGAGGGGCCTTCGGCGAAGCGCGCATGCAAATGATCGTGCAGGACGGGCTGCCCATGGGTGCCTATGCTTTCCAGCACACGCTTTCCAACAGTTCGCGGCCTGACTGCGTGGTGTTCATGCCCAATGACACGCCGCCGCTGGTGGTCGATGCGAAGTTTCCGCTGGAAGCATATAATGCCATTCGCAATGCGGAAACGCCCGAAAGGGCAAAGATTGCCGAGCAACAGTTCCGCCGGGACGTGGAAACCCATTTGAAGGCCATAGCCGACAAGTACTTCATTACAGGCGAAACCCAGGACACGGCTTTCATGTTCGTGCCGTCGGAATCGATCTTTGCCGAGATCCATGAAAAACATGAGGTGCTTGTGAAAAAGGCGCAGCGCTCGCGCATCGTCATCGTTTCACCCTCCTTGCTGATGCTTTCCATTCAGGTGATCCAGTCTGTCCTGAAGGACACGCGGATGCGCGAACAGGCCCACCTGATCCAGGGCGAGGTTATCCGCCTGATGGAGGATGTCTCGCGGCTTGATGACCGGGTGCGCAAGCTGGCCGGACATTTCGGCCAGGCCCAGAAGGATGTCGAACAGATCCTCACTTCCTCCGACAAGGTCACAAGGCGCGGCAACAGGATTGCCGACCTGGAATTCGAGGATCCAAGGCAAATGGAGGCCGGTTCGCAAAGCGAGCGGATGGCCCAGCCGAGGCTGAAAGCCGTCGAGTAGGCAGTAAATTGCCACATGCACATCTGTTGAATGCAAACTCCGGCTGACGTTCAGCGGCGGCGTGTATTTTGCTTTTCAACCGGAAAACCGCACGATACAGTTCGTCTCTCAAGGGGAGGATCGAGCCATTTTTCTGGGACTGGACATAGGTACGTCAGCTGTCAAGGCACTGGTTGTGGACGCGGATGGCCAGGTGGTTGCTGATACAAGTTCCGCGCTGTCGAGCCAGCACCGCAAACCCGGCTGGAGCGAACAGAACCCGGATGACTGGCTGAATGCAGTCGAGGCATGCTGTATCGAACTTTCCGGCAGGATCGGCGCGAAATGGCCTACGATCAGGGCAATCGGGCTTTCCGGCCAGATGCATGGTGCGGTACTGCTTGGTGCAGACAAGCGGCCCCTGCGTCCGGCAATCCTGTGGAATGACGGGCGCAGCACCGCGCAATGCGATGCGATCAACGCTGCCATTGGCAATATCGAGACGCTGGCCGGCATTTTCGCCATGCCCGGCTTTACCGCGCCCAAGGTCCTGTGGTGCGCCGAGAACGAGCCGGAAATCCACGCTCGGATTGAACACATCCTCCTGCCGAAGGACTATGTACGCCTCTGGCTGACGGGCAAGATGGCCATCGACATGGCCGACGCCGCCGGAACCCTGTGGCTGGACGAGGCGAAGCGTCATTGGGACGAGGAATTGTGCGCAGCCAGTGCCACCAAATCGACCTGGCTGCCCCGCCTGATGGAAGGAACGGAGGTCTCCGGCAGGTTGACCGGCGAAATTGCGCAGCGGCTGAAACTGCCTGAGGGCACAGTCGTGGCAGCAGGTGGCGGCGACGCAGCCGCCGGTGCGCTCGGTATCGGGGCGATTAATGAGGGCGATGCATTCGCCTCGCTCGGCACTTCAGGCCAGCTCTTTGTTGCGACCCGGACATATCGGCCTGCGCCGGGCACGGCGCTGCACTGTTTTGCCCATTGCCTTCCCGACCGCTGGTTCCAGATGGCCTGCATGCTGAATGGCGCAAGCCCGATGAACTGGTTTTCATCCATGACCGGCGCTGCGATCCCGCATTTGCTTGGTGAAGCTGAACAGGCGGCCAATGTGCCACTCTTCCTGCCCTACCTGACCGGTGAGCGCACGCCGCACAATGACAGCAGTATCAGGGGCGGTTTCTACGGGCTGGGACCGGACACCGATCGCGGCGCCTGCATGCAGGCGATCGTCGATGCCATTGCGTATACGTTCTGCGATGCAAATGCTTGCCTGAAACAGGCGGGAACGGACCTTTCCTCCATTGCAGCAATTGGCGGGGGCACCAGAAGCGATCTCGTGCTGCAAACCATGGCCGATGCCATGGGCATATCGATCCACCGCTACCGGGGATCAGAGACCGGTCCCGCCCTTGGTGCGGCGCGGCTTGCCATGGTAGCCAGTGGTGACCACAAGCTGGAGGAGGTCGCCGCAACTCCCGGCCTCGAAAAGGTATTTGAACCGCGGTCCGAGCGTCAAAGCCATCATGAAGAACGGTTGGGCCGCTGGCGCGACCTTTACCAGACACTCAGGCCCTACGCAGCGCGCTGATCCAGACCCATTCGACCCCGCCAAACCGGAGACACAAAATGTCCGCCCTTCTTTCGCATATAGACCCTGACGGTCTCCAGGAATTCTCCGTGGTCTTCACGGACCGCTCGCTCAATCATATGTCCGGAAAGTTCCAGGGCGTGATGCGCGATATCCATGAAAAGCTGACGGGCGTTTATGGCGCGCAATCCATGGCCATCGTTCCGGGCGGCGGCACCTATGGCATGGAGGCAGTGGCCCGCCAGTTCGCCGAAGGGGCAAAGTGCCTGACGATCCGCAATGGCTGGTTCTCCTTCCGCTGGACGCAGATTTTCGAAGCAGGTGACATTCCGGCTTCCAATACGGTGCTGATGGCAGAGCGCGCGCTTGACAATATCGACGCACCCTTCGCGCCGCATCAGATCGAAAAGGTGGTGGCGGCGATCCATGCGGAAAAACCCGACGTGGTATTCGCGCCGCATGTCGAGACATCAGCCGGCATCATCCTTCCCGATGATTATATTGCAGCGGTTGGCCAGGCGGTGCGGGACAATGGCGGGATTTTCGTCCTCGACTGCATTGCGTCCGGCTGCATCTGGGTCGACATGAAAGCCTGCAATGTGGATGTCCTCATCTCTGCGCCGCAAAAGGGCTGGTCCGCCTCGCCGTCTGCCGGACTGGTCATGCTCGGCGAACGGGCCGTGGCGCGCCTTGGCGAAACCAGTAGTTCAAGCTTTGCCTGTGACCTGAAGAAATGGCACGACATCATGAAGGCCTATACGGGTGGCGGGCATGCCTATCACGCAACCATGCCGACCGATGCGCTGACCGCGTTTCGCGATGTGATCCTCGAAATGGAAGCGGACGGATTCGACCACTGGAAAGAACGCCAATGGGAGTTGGGCAAGCGCGCGAGGGCGCTGATCGAAGGGCTCGGGTTCAAGAGCGTTGCCGCAGACGGATTCAAGTCACCCGGCGTTGTTGTCAGTTACACTTCCGATCCAGGGTTCCAGAACGGCAGCAAGTTCGCGGCCAATGGCGCCCAGATCGCGGCCGGCGTTCCTTTGCAGGTCAATGAAGGCGCTGACTTCAAGACCTTCCGGATCGGGCTTTTCGGCCTCGACAAGCTGAAAGATGTCGATGGCACGCTCGGGCGTCTGGAGGCAGCATTCGAAAAGGCAATGTCGGCCTGACCCCTGGAGTTGGCAGTCAGCTTGCGTCGCGATAGCGGGACACGAAGTTTTCCAGCACTTTTGCGGCATGTTCGGGATTACCCTTATGAGCCGCGCTGATCAGCGTCTCGGCTTCCTCCGGTTCGAAATAGCCCTTGTGGCGGTAGATGTTGATGCGCAGTTCGAACACGCTGCCATCTGCCTCCGGGTGGAACTGGGTGGCGTAGACATTCTCGCCATGGCGGATCATCTGGTAGGGACAGGCGGGCGAGGACACCAGGTGCGTGCAGCCGACGGGCAATTCCTGCACCGCCTCCTTGTGACCGACAAAGGCGTCGAAAGTTTCCGGCAGGCCTTCAAGCAACGGATCGTCCAGCGCCCCTGGCATGATGCGTGCGGTTGTGACGCTTACCGGTTCGCTGAAACGCTCCTTCGAGACTCCGGCCCCCAGATGATGCGCCAGAATGCCAATGCCATAGCAGCAGCCAAGAAATGGAAAGTCGCGTGCGGTGATTTCCGGCATCAGGGACAAAACCGTGTCCTCGATATGCTTTTCGACTGGTGACTTCTCCCCGGGCGAGTCAGAGACACAACCCGGACCCCCGCCGACAATCACTCCGGCATAGTCATCAAGATCAAAATCATCGGGAAGGCTATCGCGCTCAAGGCGGATGCGGTGTGTTTCTTCCTCGCGCAATCCGCCCTTTTCAAGAATTGCCTCATATTCATTGTCGGATGCAAGGGTCTCGGGGCGCAGCTGAAGGACGAGAAAGGGTCTGGTCATTGCACTGCCTCAAAAAGCGCTGCGGCTCTTGATGGCAGCCGAAAGCGTGCCCTCATCAAGATAGTCGAGTTCGCCGCCAACCGGTACGCCATGGGCAAGGCGCGTGATACGGACATCGACGCCTTCCAGCTGGTCGGTAATGTAGTGGGCGGTTGTCTGCCCCTCGACAGTGGCGTTTACCGCGATGATGATTTCGCGCACCTGATTATCGTCGGCGGTCATGCGGTTGACCAGAGAAATAATGTTGAGATCTTCTGGGCCAATGCCATCAAGGGGGGAAAGCGTGCCGCCCAGCACGTGGTAGCGGCAGTTGAGGGCCGCCGCACGCTCCAGCGCCCACAGGTCAGCGACATCCTCCACCACCAGCAGAACCGTGGGATCGCGGCGCGGATCGGTGCAGATCACGCAGGGGTTGGACGTGTCGACATTGCCGCAGGTGCTGCAGATCACCACCTTTTGGGCCGCCTCGCCCGCAGCCTGTGCCAGTGGCACGAGAAGGCTGTCCTTCTTCTTGATCAGATGCAGCGCCGCACGCCGGGCCGAGCGCGGACCCAGGCCTGGCAGCCTTGCAAGAATCTGGATCAGCCGCTCGATCTCGGGGCCGGTGACGGATTTGGCCATTTATCAGGACCGCCTCAGAAAGGCAGTTTCATGCCGGGCGGGATGGGAAGGCCCGCCGTCAGTTCCCTGGTCTTTTCAGCCATGATCTGTTCGACCTTGCCCTTGGCGTCGGCATGGGCGGCCACAAGAAGGTCCTCGATCATCTCGCCCTCGCCATCGCTGACCAGCGAAGGATCGATGCTGACACCTCGCAGGTCACCCTTGCCGGAAAGCGTAACGGTCACCATGCCACCGCCAGCAGTACCGGCGGCCTCGACTTCGGCAAGGCTTTCCTGCATCTCGGCCATCCTGGCCTGCATTTCCTTGGCCTGTTTCATCATGCCGAGAATGTCTTTCATGGTGTCCTCTTTGATTTTACGCGGGATGGCGGCGATGTTTCGTCCGGCAGACATGGTGGATCAGCCCGGATAACGCCCTCTCCCGCAGATGGGGTTATTCGTAAAAATCGTCAAGCCCTTCGGCCCCTGATGCCGGAAAGCCTTCCTCGGTGCTGTCATCCAGGCTGTCATCCTCCGGCGCAGGCGGCAAGATTTCAGGCTTGCTCTCGCGAATGCGAACATCAACGATACGCGCACCGTCAAATGCCTTCATCAGCGCCTTGACCGCCGGATGGGAGCGGGCGCGCTCCATCTGGTTGTCCTTCTCGGCGGCCTCGATCTCTTCCAGGGTCGGCAGGCCATCCTTGTCGGAGACGACAAAATTCCAGCGCAGACGCGTCCAGGATTCGACCTTGTGCTTGACTTCCTGCAGCAGGCCGGCGGGCGGATTGCCAACCATGTTGAATTCGAAATGGCCGGATCTGAACTCCACCATGCGCACATGCCGGCGCAGAAAGGATTTGACCTTCAGGTCCCGCCGGTCCTCGGCAAGGAAGATCATTTCATCAAATGAACCGAGCAGGCGTGGTGGCTGTTCATCCTCGCCTCTGGCGGGTGAAGGCGCGGTGGCGGGCTGGATGTTGCCCGGGTGTGTATTGCCTTGGGGGGGCGTGCCCCGATTTGGTTGGGATACACCTGATGGACCCGGGAACGCGAGTGGCGCAACCGATGCAGACGGCGCCGAGGCTGGCGCGGATACCGGCGGGGAATGGCGCGTGTCACTGACTGCGGAAACCGAAGCTGCCGAACCACCGGAAATTCCTGCTGACTGGCCGGCTGACTGGCCGGCTGACTGGCCGGCTGACTGGTTTGCCGCCGGGTTGGCAGACGTCCCGGTGACTCGGGTGACCAGTTCGTCATG
>CAZIPH010000002.1:0-117849 GCA_964541115.1 uncultured Salaquimonas sp. | reverse complement strand
GGTTTGCCGCCGGGTTGGCAGACGTCCCGGTGACTCGGGTGACCAGTTCGTCATGGGTGGGCAGGTCAGCTGCATGAGTGAGCCTGACAAGCACCATGTCTGCCGCCGCAAGGGCCCGCTCGGATGATTTCACCTCTTCAAGGCCCTTGAGGAGGATTTGCCAGGTGCGGCCAAGAATGCGGATCGAGAGGCTGTCGGCGTATTCCTTGCCGCGGGTGCGTTCCATTTCGGAAAGGGCACTGCCCTCGCCCAGCATGGCGCCGGGTCCCTCGCCCGTGGCATATTTGAGGCGTGTCACATAATGGATGAAATCGGCCAGATCGGTCAGCACGACATAGGGATCTGCGCCGGTGTCGTACTGTTCCTGCATCTCGGCAAGGGCGGCGGCAATGTTGCCGCTCATGACATGGTGGAAAAGATCGATGACGCGGGCGCGGTCGGCAAGGCCCAGCATGGCGCGGATATTGCCTGCATCGACCTTGCCGGCAGAATGGGCAATCGCCTGGTCGAACATGGACAGGGCGTCGCGCACCGAGCCTTCCGACGCGCGCGCAATCAGGCCCAGCGCCTCACCATCCGCCTCGACTTCCTCTGCCGCCGCAATCCTGGCGAGATGCTCCACCATTCGTCCTGCATGGATGCGGCGCAGGTCAAAGCGCTGGCAGCGTGAAAGGACCGTGATGGGCACCTTGCGGATCTCGGTGGTGGCGAAAATGAATTTCAGATGCGATGGCGGCTCTTCCAGCGTCTTCAAAAGGCCGTTGAAGGCGTTGCGCGAAAGCATGTGCACTTCGTCGATAATGTAGACCTTGTAACGGGCAAGGGCCGGGGCATATTGCACGCTCTCGATGATTTCGCGGATATCATCGATACCCGTATGGGAGGCAGCGTCCATCTCGATGATATCGACATGGCGACCTTCCATGATTGCCCGGCAATGTTCGCCCTCTGTCGAAAGATCAATGGTCGGCTCGTCAATCGCGGCGGACTTGTAATTGAGGGCGCGGGCAAGGATGCGCGCCGTTGTGGTCTTTCCTACCCCGCGCACACCTGTCAGCATGTAGGCCTGGGCAATGCGGCCAGTCTTGAACGCATTGGACAGGGTGCGGACCATCGGCTCCTGGCCGATCAGGTCATCAAAATTCTGCGGGCGGTATTTGCGCGCCAGAACCCTGTATGCATTGTTTTGGGCCATCTTGCCTCGTTCTTGCGATCAGCACCGGAAATTCACCCCCACTATAGCGGGGGGAAGCAGCGCAATAAACCGCGCATTCGGTTTTACCCTGACAAAAGCACGTTGTTGCAGATGCCGTAAGCGGAGCGAATGAAAAACAGCTTCATGCGCAGTTGTATTATCATCAAAAAGCAGGGGAAAGGGTGGAAGACTGGCTTAAGGTGACCCGAGCAGAAACTCGTTGTGGCTGCTTCCTTCCGGACCTGACCAGGTTGGCGAGGAACTCGTCCACCACCAGCCTTCCACCGGCACATATCGTATTTTGCTTTGCAAAATGCAAGTCTGCGGGAAAAGAATCACTCATGACAAATCGGGACCAGATCGGCAAATGTCGCAGCATAGTTCGAAGGAATGGGCGCTTGATGGGCGACTGGAAGGCGACACCTTCCTGATTGCCGCAAACGAAGCCTGGCAAACACGGCTCATGAATGACCGCAGGTGGCCATGGGTCATCGTTGTTCCCGTTGGAGCCGGGGCGGAGGATATCGAGGATCTTGATGCTGGCAGTCTCGGAGCGCTGGTGCAACATCTGGCAAGGATATCTGCGGCTCTCAAGGCCATGAAGGTATGCACCTCCACCAATGTTGCAACGCTCGGCAATGTGGTCAAACAGATGCACTGGCATGTGGTTGGCCGCAGCGAGGACGATGCCAATTGGCCGGCGCCGGTTTGGGGCTTAGAAAAGGCCCTGCCCTATGGCAGGCAGGATGCCGACCGGTTCATCAGCGATCTTCGCAAGGCATTATCTGAAGAAGGCACTTCGTGACACATTCATTCGATTTCAACTCGCAGTTTCCAGAACCTTCCGCCCTGGTCGGCTTTTCGCAGAACATCATTGTTCGCGATGCGGAAAACCGGGATGAGGAAAGCCTAGCAAGGGCGCTCGAAAATCCTGCAACACGCTACTACGTCTTTGTCGGCGGCAGGGTGCTTGTACGAAAGAACGAGGATCCGACCGCCCTTTTCACGCGCTCGGAGATCAGGGAATTCGAATTGCGGCCGGACCGTGCCGTGCTGCTTGGCCAGTCTCCCACGGACTATATTGACGAAAGGGGCCATGGCAGCGGACCACGTGTCGCCATTCCCGCCAAGATCGAACAGGAGGGCCTGAAAGAGCCGTTTCACCTGTATGACTACCGCTCCCTGCTCTATTCAAGCGCGGTCAACGAGGCGGATGTGGGCGCAGTTGCACAGGGCGGAAGCATTCTATATTGGCACACGACGCACCGGTTTTGCGGAAAATGCGGAACGGCGACGCAGAGCCACCTTGGCGGCTACCGCCGCGACTGCCCCGATTGCGATCACAAGATGTTCCCGCGCACCGATCCGGTCGTCATCATGCTTTCGGTCAGGGGCGACAAATGCCTGCTCGGCCGCTCGCCGCATTTTCCCGAAGGATGGTATTCAACGCTGGCCGGGTTCGTCGAGCCGGGCGAGACGATCGAGGATGCCGTGCGCCGCGAGACGTTCGAGGAAAGCGGCATTGAGGTTCGCCGGGTCCACTATTTCGCCAGCCAGCCATGGCCGTTCCCGCACTCGCTGATGATCGGCGTTCACTGCGAGGCGGTTTCCGAGGATATCCGCTTTGAGGAAAACGAACTGGAAGACTGCCGCTGGTTTACCCGCGATGATGTGAAAATGATGATTGCCGATCAGCATCCGCAGGGCTTCAAATGCCCGCCGTCCCGTGCCATTGCCCATGCGTTGATAAGGGCCTGGGTAAGCAGACCCGAAGCCTAGCCAGAGGGCTGGTCATCTGCCATTTGTTGCGAATAGGCCGCGTCAGCGCCCTACCGCCTGAGGATAAACGCCGAGTATGCGAAACTCCTTGCAGAAGAACTGCAGTTCCTCAAAGGCGTTGATGACGGACGGGTCATCGGGGTGGCCCTCGATATCGGCGTAGAACTGCGTTGCCGTAAACTCACCGCCCAGCTGGTAGCTTTCAAGCTTGGTCATGTTGACACCATTGGTGGCAAACCCGCCCATCGCCTTGTAGAGGGCTGCGGGAATGTTGCGTACCTGGAAAAGAAACGATGTCATGACGGGAACGGTACCAGCCGCCGGGCGCTCGGCCGTCTTTGAAAGGATCACGAAACGCGTGGTATTGTGGTCGGCATCGTGGACATCCTCGGCAAGCGTATCTAGGCCATATATCTGCGCGGCGAGCGGCGGTGCCAGTGCTGCAATGGTGCGGTCGCCCTGTTCGGAAACGAACTTGGCGGAACCGGCCGTATCCCCGCCGACCTCGGCCTTCCAGCCATGCTTGCGGATAATATTGCGGCATTGGCCCAAGCCGTGAACATGGCTGTAGACGGACCGGATTTCCCCCATCTTCACGCCGGGCAAGGCCATCAGGTCGAAACGAATCGGCAGGAAATGTTCGGCAATGATGTGCGTGTCATGCTGGGGCATGAGATGATGAATGTCTGCCACCCTGCCCGCAAGCGTGTTCTCGATCGGTATCATGGCAAGATCGACCTCGCCCTTGTCGAGCGCGTTGAACACATCCTCGAACGTGTCCAGGGGCACCGGCGTCATGTTGGGAAAGGTCTCGCGACTGGCAATTTCCGAATTGGCACCCTGGGCACCCTGAAAGCCGATCCGGCCGGTTCTGTTCATTGTTCTGTTCACTTTCCAAACAGGCCCATACTCAGCCAGCCAGTATCGCGCGGGCCTTTTCGAGGTCCTGGGGCGTATCCACCCCCAGCGGGGCCATGTCGACGATCCTTATATCAATCGTCATGCCGTTTTCCAGCGCCCTTAACTGCTCGAGTCTCTCACGCTGTTCAAGCGGCGAAGGCGGCAGGGAGACGAATTTCTCAAGCGCCTTTCGGCGGTAGGCGTAAAGACCGATATGGTGATAGAGCGGGCCATCGCCCCAGGGCGCGGTCGCCCTGGTGAAATAAAGGGCACGCAGCGTTTCAGGCGCTATGGGCGTGCCGATTGCCTTGACCACATTGGGATTGTTGCGCTCATCTTCATCACCTATCTCCACGGCAAGCGTGGCGATATCGGCAGTTCCGTATTTCAGTGGTTCCACCGCGCCACGGATCAACTTCGCAGGGATGGTAGGCAGATCGCCCTGCACATTGATGATAAACTCGGCTCTTGCCTCAGGATCGATCTTGAGGAGAGCTTCGTAAATGCGGTCAGAACCGGAGGGATGATCCTCCCGGGTCATGACAGCTTCGCCGCCTGCGGCCGTCACTGCGCCATATACCTCGTCGCTGTCCGTGCAGATTACCGGCCTGCCTATTCCAGCCTCGTTCGCCCTGTCGAGAACATGGCAGATCATGGGCCTGCCGTTGATTTGGGCCAACGGTTTTCCAGGAAGTCGGGTCGAAGCCATCCGCGCGGGGATGAGAATCAGCGTGTCATTGATTGCTGGCATGGAAGGCATGGCGGATATTTCGGCGTGTATTGCAGCTTGCTGCCGGTTAATTATGGCGCCGTCTGGCCCAATCGGTTACAGACGATGCGAAAGTCGGTGTCAAAAAGTCTCAGTTGAAGACTCCATACAGACGTTGCAACACGCGCGCAAACCCATTAGTGAAACCGGAAATTCTGGTTCGGCTCCGCTCGGCTGATTATGAGGATGATGAAATGAGTTCGTTCGACGTAAACAAGATCCTGATGGCGTTTCTGGGTACAGTGTTTATCCTGTTTTCCCTGGCGCTTATCAGTGACACCATATATCATGCAAAGGCACCCGAAGTGCCGGGCTATGTCATCCAGGTAGCGGAAAACAACGCTGGTGAAGTGTCCGGCCAGGAAGAAGCAGGGCCAGCCTATGATCCGGTCGAACCGTTGCTTGCGAGCGCCGACCTTGCAGCAGGTGAAGACATCTTCAAGCGCTGCGCATCCTGCCACACCTGGGAAAAGGGCGGAGCCAACAAGGTTGGTCCCAACCTGTGGGATATTGTCGGCGCCCCAATCGGCAGCCATGTTCCCGAATTCAAGTATTCGAGCGCGCTCGTTGAATATGGCGCAGATGGCAAGACATGGACTTTCGAGGAACTCAACGGCTTCTTCTGGAAACCGAAAACCCATATCAAGGGTACCGCGATGGGCTTTGCCGGTCTGAAGGATGTTGAAGACCGCGCCAATGTGATTGCCTGGCTTCGCAGCCATTCAGACGATCCCGAGCCGCTGCCGGGCTCATGATCGCTCGATTGTGATCGATTTCAAAAGGCCGGATCATCATGATCCGGCCTTTTTTGTTGCACACATCATCAGGAGGATGAGACGCTATCCGGACGGCTCTTGAGCTGGCATGGCCATAATGCGAACCAGTCAAGATGTGTCCGGGCGGGGGATGGCCGGGCGCGGGGGTGTGAGAGGTGCCAGAAGACATGATCGAAAGAGCGCCCGGAAAGTCTACCTGTAAAAAAGGGAGCAAACCCGATCTCACAACGAGGAGGAAAACGCATTGACTTCCAAACTTCCGCCAAACTTCCGAGGCTCCCGAGCTTTGCCCAACGCGCTTGTCATTGCCCTGATACTGGCTCTGGCCCTTATCATGGCCCTTGTCATCGCAATGAACGGACCGGCCCGGGCGGATGAAAACTACAATGTGTGGAAGCATGGTGATGCGCTCTTTGGCGAAGTGAAATATGGCGAAGGCTTTGCCGCCTACGAGCATGTCAATCCTGATGCCCCAAAGGGCGGGACGTTCAACCGTACCGCAACAGGCAGCTATGACAGTTTCAACCCTTTCATCGTCAGGGGCCGTCCCGCCGCAGGACTTGCCTATAGCGGAGGTATCCTGTGGGACACGCTGATGGAGCAGTCCATTGACCAGCCAAGCGCTGCCTATGGACTGATCGCCGAAGCTTTCAAATATCCCGAAGACTATTCGCAGGTGACCTATCGCCTGCACCCCGACGCAGTCTGGCATGATGGCGTGCCAATCACACCCGAGGATGTCATCTGGTCGCTTGAGGTTCTGAAAGAAAACCAGCCGCTTTACACCAACTATTTCCGCAATGTGGTTTCTGCCGAAAAAACGGCAGAGCGCGAAGTCACCTTTTCCTTCGACATTGCGGGCAACCGCGAACTGCCGAATATTCTGGGGGATCTTCCCGTGCTTCCCAGGCATTGGTGGACTGGCACTGACGCGGCCGGAAACCAGCGCAACATCGCTGAACCCACCCTCGATCCGCCTCTGGGTTCAGGTCCCTACCGGATCAGCGAATTCAAGGTTGGTGAATCCATCACCTATGAGCGGGTAAAGGATTATTGGGCGGCTGATCTGGGCACAAGGAAGGGCCGCTTCAACTTCGATCAGATCCACTACATCTATTTCAACGACCGCAATGCCATGTGGGAAGCCTTCAAGAAGGGCGGCATTGAAGACATCTGGCGTGAGAATGTTTCGCGCAGATGGGCCAGCGAATACAATTTTCCCGCCTTTGAAAGGGGCGATGTCGTGCGCAAGACCTTTCCCGTTGGCGGACCGGAAATCCACCAGGCCTTCTACTTCAACACAAGGCTGGAAAAGTTCCAGGACCCGAAACTGAGGGCAGCCATGACACTGCTTTTCGATTTCGAGACCATGAACAAGAACCTGTTCTTCGGCCTTTACGAGCGCACCAACAGCTATTTTGAGGGCGGCGAATTGCAGGCCGAGGGCCTGCCCGAGGGCCGCGAACTTGAAATCCTCAAGGAGTATGAGGGGCGCATCCCCAAAGAAGTGTTTGAAAAACCCTTCACCCTGCCGGTCATGAATTCGGCAAGCGACAAGCGCGATGCACAGCGCCAGGCCCGAAGGCTGCTGCAGGAAGCGGGCTACACCTTCAAGGGCGGCCAGATGCTTGACCCCAAGGGCAAACCCTTCACAGTCGAGTTTCTGGGAGCCGACCAGACATCGGAGCGCATTGCCAATCCTTTCATCGAGGAACTGCGCCTGCTTGGCATAGACGGCACCTTGCGGATCGTTGACCAGGCCCAGTACGAGAACCGTGTCAACAATTTCGACTATGAAATCGTCACCGTCCTGTCGCGGCAGTCACTCTCACCCGGCAACGAGCAGCGTGAATACTGGTCAAGCGAGGCTGCCGACAAGCCGGGAAGCCGCAATCCTGCCGGTATCAAGGATCCCGTGGTCGATGAACTCATCGAACGCATTATTGTGGCCAAGGACCGCGATGAACTGATTGCCCTGACCAGGGCGCTCGATCGCATATTGCTCTGGGGCCACTATTCCATTCCGCACTGGTACAATCCCGAGGAGTGGTATGCCTGGTGGAAAAAGATCCAGATACCCGAACCACAGCCCCTTTATACCGGTTTTGACCTGTTCTCGACCTGGATCGACACTTCGCTTGAAACCGAGGCAGAGCAATGAACCGGCCGAATACTCCCATTTCGGGCATTTACCCGTTCACCCGGCGCGAATTCATCAAGACCGCGCTTGGCAGCGCTGCAGCGCTCGGATTTGCTGGTCTGCCGGCAATGTCGCTGGCCTCCAACCCGACCGGCGTGAAGCTGCACGGCCTCTCCTCCTTCGGGGAGTTGAAATACCCCGCCGGTTTCGACGCCTTCGGATATGCGGTGCCTGAAGCGCCGCAAGGCGGCGAGTTCCGGTTTGCCCCGTCCTACTGGTATTTCAACCAGAATGTTCAGACTTTCAACACGCTGAACTCGTTCGTCCTCAAGGGGGAAGCGCCGCCGCGCATGGAATACTGCTTCGACACGTTGATGGTCTGGGCGATTGATGAACCCGACGCGCTCTACTGTTCGTTGGCAAACTCGGTCGAGATATCGGCAGACCGCAATTCCTACCGTTTCGAACTGCGTCCTCAGGCGCGCTTTCATGACGGATCGCCCGTGACCGCTGCCGATGTCGTCTTTTCCTACATGACCATGAAGGAAGAAGGCCATCCGCAAATTTCGGTCGACCTTGCCGAACTGGCAGAAGCCGTAGCGATTGATGAACGGACGGTCGAATTGCGCTTTTCGGGCAAGCAGTCGGACAGGGCCATTCTTTCTATAGCCAATTCGGTGCCGATCCTGTCAGCCACCTTCCATGCGGAACTTCCCTTCAGCGAACATGTGATGGAGACCCCGCTCGGCTCAGGCCCCTACAAGGTCGGCCGGTTCTCGCCGGGGATATTCATCGAATATGTTCGGCGCGACGACTATTGGGCGAAGGACCTGGGGTTTGCGCGCGGGCTGGATCATTTCGACACGCTGCGCATCGATTTCTTCCGCGAGCGCCAGGCGGCGTTCGAAGCGTTCAAGAAGGGCGAGGTGCGCTGGCGCGAGGAGTTCACATCGAAGGTCTGGGCGAGCGAATACAATTTCCCGGCGGTTGATCGCGGCGATGTCATCAAGGTGGAAATCCCGGGCGAAACCCGTCCCTCACTGCAGGGCTGGGCCGTCAATACGAGACGCTCGAAATTTGCCGATCCGCGCACTCGCGAAGCAATCAGCCTTGCCTTCGATTTCAAATGGACAAACGAGAACCTCTTTTTCGGCATCTATACCAGGTCCCATTCGGTGTTCGAGCAATCCCCATTTGCGGCAAGCGGCAAGCCGGATCTTGATGAATTGGCGCTGCTGGAGCCGCTGCGGACAGAACTTCCGGAAGCTGTCTTTGGTGATGCCGTCATGCAATTCGAAACCGACGGTTCGGGCCGCGACCGCCGCGCCTTGCGCAAGGCCGGACAACTCCTCGATGAGGCAGGGTGGAAGCGCCAGGACGGCGTCTACGTCAGGGACAGTGGCGAGCGGCTGGAGATCGAATTCCTGATCCGCTCACAGGTCTTCGAGCGCATTCTGGGGCCTTACGCCGAGAACCTGCGCACAATCGGAATCCCTGCCCAGATCCGGCTGGTCGATCCCTCGCAATTTCAGGCGAGGATGGAGGCCTTTGATTTCGACATTGCCGGACTGGCCTTTTCGATGAGCGCCACGCCGACCCGCGAATCAATGCGGCAATTCTTCCACTCGGAAGCGGCTGACCGGGAGGGAAGCAACAACTATCCCGGTGTCAGGCTTGCCCCGCTCGATTCGCTGATCGACAGGATCGGCGAAGCGGACGACCGCGAGAAACTCGAAACGGTGCTTAAAGCGGTCGACAGGGTCTTGCGTGCGCATTATTTCTGGATTCCAAATTGGCATTCAGCGAATCACCGTGTTGCGACATGGAACATGTTTGGCTGGGGGCCGGTAAAGCCGGATTATTTCTTCCCGGTTGAGCGCCTCTGGTGGTTCGACACGGACAAGGCCGCGATGTTACAGCAGTAGGCGGGTCACCTGCCCGCCTCATTGCGCGGGCCGAAACGGGATACACGGGTACGCATGGGAGCCTATATTCTTCGGCGCATACTGCTCATGATACCGACCATTATCGGGATCATGACCATCACCTTTGTGGTGATACAGTTTGCCCCTGGCGGACCGGTGGAGCAGGTTATCGCCCAGCTGACCGGACAAGGCGGATCGGCGACGGACCGCATTACCGGCGGCGGGCAGGATTTTACCCAGGACACCCAGTTCGAGCCGGGCGGGGAAGGTTCCTCGAAATATCGCGGCGCGCAGGGACTCGACCCCGAATTCATCGAAAAGCTGGAAGCCCAGTTCGGTTTCGACAAGCCGGCACATGAGCGCTATTTCCTGATGCTTTGGAATTATGCACGCTTTGATTTCGGCGAGAGCTATTTCCGCAAGATCGACGTGATCGATCTCATCATCGAGAAAATGCCCGTTTCAATTTCCCTCGGGCTATGGATCACGCTCATTTCCTATGTGATCTCCATACCACTTGGCATAAAGAAGGCGGTCAGTGACGGCAGCAGGTTCGACATCTGGACGAGCGGCGTCATCATTGTCGCCTATGCCATTCCCGGCTTTCTGGTAGGTGTCATGCTGCTGGTCGTGTTCGCCGGCGGCTCGTATTTCGACTGGTTCCCGCTACGCGGCCTGACCTCGGACAATTGGGATGAATTGAGCGCGTTTGGCAAGATCACCGATTATTTCTGGCACCTGACCCTGCCGCTGACGGCTCTGGTACTGGCAGCCTTTGCCACCACAACGCTTTTGACCAAAAACTCGTTTCTGGATGAAATCCGCAAGCAGTACGTTCAGACCGCACGGGCCAAGGGCCTCAATGAGCGGCAGGTTCTTTACGGCCATGTATTCCGCAATGCCATGCTGATCGTGATTGCCGGGTTTCCCGCAGCCTTCATCTCCGCCTTCTTTACCGGTTCGCTGCTGATTGAAACCATCTTCTCGCTTGATGGTCTCGGTTTCCTTGGCTACCGCTCAATCATCGAACGCGATTACCCGGTGGTCTTTGCCACGCTGTTCATCTTCTCGCTGATCGGCCTTGTGGTAAGCCTCATTTCCGATCTGATATACACCTGGATCGATCCGCGCATCGACTTTGATTCAAGGCAGGTGTGATGAACCGCGCGGCAACACACAGTGATACTGCTGCAAGGCCCCATAAGCGGCCATTCCTGTCGCCGCTCAACCAGCGCCGCTGGCAGAATTTCAAGGCCAACAGGCGCGGTTACTGGTCACTTTGGGTTTTCCTCGTCCTTTTCATTCTCTCGCTATTTGCCGAGTTCCTTGCCAATGACCGGCCAATCCTTGTCTGGTTCAAGGGCTCGCTTCACATGCCCATCTTCCAGGAGTTTCCCGAGGAATACTGGCTGGGCGAGGACGGCTTCCTGCCGGTCACTGACTACAAGATCCCGGAGATAACCGAGGCACTTGCCGAAAACGGCTGGGCGATCTGGCCCCCCGTTCGCTACTCGTTCCGCTCGGTGAACAATGATGTACCCGAACCTGCGCCATCTGCGCCCACATGGAGCTATGAGCCGGAAAACCGCTGCCAGGGTTATGCAGAGGGGCTGGATGATCCCGCCTGCATCCTTGGGAACTGGAACTGGCTTGGCACCGATGACCAGGCACGCGACGTGCTTGCACGGACCATCTACGGCTTTCGCATTTCGGTGCTGTTTGGCTTGGTTCTCACCCTGCTTTCCGCGGTAATCGGGGTGACAGCCGGTGCCGTTCAGGGCTATTTCGGCGGCTGGACGGATCTGTTGTTCCAGCGCTTCATCGAGATCTGGTCGGCCCTTCCGGTTCTCTACATTCTGCTGATCATTGCCGCGATATTACCGCCGGGTTTCTGGATACTGCTTGGCATCATGCTGCTGTTTTCATGGGTCAGTTTCGTGGGCGTGGTGCGTGCCGAGTTCCTGCGCGCGCGAAATTTCGAATATGTCAACGCGGCCCGGGCCCTCGGCGTTGGCAACCGCACGATCATTTTCAAGCACCTGCTGCCAAATGCCATGGTAGCGACGCTAACCTTTCTGCCTTTCATCCTGAACGGTTCGATCACCACGCTGACCTCGCTTGATTTCCTCGGCCTAGGCCTGCCGCCCGGCTCGCCTTCGCTGGGCGAACTGCTGGCGCAGGGCAAGAACAATCTACAGGCGCCATGGCTCGGCATCACCGTGTTCGTCACTCTTTCGCTGATGCTTTCCCTGCTGATCTTCATTGGTGAAGCGGTCCGTGATGCCTTCGATCCGAGGAAGACATTCGCATGAGCGGCGAACCGCTCCTCAAGGTCCGGGACCTGTCGGTTGCCTTCACCCAGGGCGGCGAAACATCGACAGCGGTGGATCGCATCTCCTTCGAAATTCATCCGGGCGAAACGCTTGCGCTGGTGGGCGAATCGGGATCGGGCAAATCTGTCTCGGCGCTTTCGATCCTCAAGCTGCTGCCCTATCCGGCGGCCTCGCACCCGTCAGGTAAAATCTTCCTTGAAGGCCGGGACATGCTGACAGCGGATGAGCGTGAATTGCGTGCGGTGCGCGGCAACGACGTGACGATGATCTTCCAGGAGCCGATGACATCGCTCAATCCGCTTCACACGATCCGCATGCAGATCACTGAGGTACTTCGCCTTCACAAGGGCATGGATGACAAGCAGGGCAAGTCACGCACTCTTGAACTGCTGAACCAGGTGGGAATCCGCGAGCCGGAAAAGCGGCTCGATGCCTATCCGCATGAATTGTCCGGCGGCCAGCGCCAGCGCGTGATGATCGCCATGGCGCTTGCCAATGAACCCAAGCTGCTGATCGCCGATGAGCCAACCACTGCGCTGGACGTCACGGTGCAGGCGCAGATCCTCAAGCTGCTCAAGGAATTGCAGGAGAGCCGCGGGCTGTCCATGCTGTTTATCACCCATGACCTCGGCATTGTGCGCAAGATCGCCGACCGGACCTGCGTCATGCAGGACGGCAGGATCGTCGAACACGGCAGGACGGCGGACCTCTTCGCCAATCCCCGGCACGCCTATACCAAGCACCTGCTTTCGGCTGAACCCAAGGGCGAGCCGCCGGGTGCAGACCTTTCAGCGCCGGTCATCATGAAGGGCGAGAACATCAAGGTCTGGTTTCCGATCAAGAAAGGTTTCCTGCGCAAGACCGTCGACAATGTGAAGGCCGTGGACGGGATCGACGTGATCCTTCGCGAGGGGCAGACGCTTGGCGTTGTCGGCGAGTCGGGTTCCGGCAAGACAACGCTCGGTATGGCGCTGACCAAGCTGATTTCCTCCCAGGGCCGGATTGTCTTCCTTGGCGAGGAGATCAACGATTATTCCTTCCGCCAGATGCGTCCGTTCAGGGACCGGATGCAGGTTGTCTTCCAGGACCCGTACGGATCGCTCAGCCCGCGCATGAGCGTTGGTGAAATCGTTGCCGAGGGCCTGCGCATCCATGAACCCGGCCTCAGTGCGAGCGAACGTGACGAGAGGGTCATCAGGGCTTTGGGCGAAACCGGCCTTGATCCGGAAACAAGGCACCGCTATCCCCACGAATTTTCCGGCGGGCAGCGCCAGAGAATCGCTATTGCCCGTGCGGTGGTGCTGGAGCCCAAATTCATCATGCTGGATGAGCCAACCTCTGCGCTCGACATGAGTGTTCAGGCACAGGTGGTGGACCTTCTGCGCGACCTTCAGAAAAAGCGCGGCCTTGCCTACATGTTCATCAGCCATGATTTGAAGGTCGTGCGGGCGCTTGCCAATGAGGTTATCGTGATGCGAAATGGCAAGGTGGTGGAACAGGGAACGGCCGACGAAATTTTCGACAATCCGAAAACCGATTATACCAAGGCACTGATGGCCGCCGCCTTCAAGATCGAGACGGCACCCGAAGGCGTCATTTCCCAGTAACCTGCAAGGGTAGCAACAAGAGTGTTTCCATGAGCGCCTCCCCTCTTCTGATCGACATCAAGTTTTCTTCGGTGCGCCAGTCAAACGACCTGACGGCAGAAAAACTTGGCCGGGAAGTGATCTTTCCCAATGACGGGCGCGATCATCCGCGAATTTTTGATGGCGTGAAATATGCGCTGGTCTGGAAGCCGGACCAGGATCTTTTTGTTCGCCTGCCAGACCTGGAAATCCTGTTTTCCCTTGGCGCGGGTGTGGACCATATTCTCAACGGCCAGGACGTTCCCGATGTTCCGATCGTGCGCTTTGTCGACCATTCCCTGACCACACGCATGAGCGAATGGATCGTGCTTCAGTCCCTGATGCACCTGCGCCAGCAGCGCAAGTATGACGCCCTGCAAGACCAGGCAAAATGGCAGGAACTTCCCCAACCACAGGCAAGCGAAATCACGGTGGGCATAATGGGCATGGGAGTTCTCGGACAGGACGCAGCCAGCAAACTCCAGACAATCGGCTTCAACGTGATCGGCTGGAGCCGCACGAAAAAATCCATCGAGGGGATGGAATGCTTCGGCAAATCCGATCTCGACGAGTTTCTGGGAAAGACCGATTTCCTTGTCGGCCTGTTACCGTTGACTGCCGAGACAAGGGGCATTTTCAACCGCAATGTCTTTGCCCGACTAAGAAAACAGGGCGAACTTGCCTCCCCCGTTTTCATCAATGCCGGGCGAGGTGGAAGCCAGGTTGAGGTCGATATCCTTGCCTGCCTGGATGACGGGACACTTGGTGGGGTTTCACTGGATGTGTTCGAGCATGAACCGCTGCCCCAGGACAGTCCGCTCTGGCATAAATCGAATGCGATACTCACGCCCCATGCCTCGGCGGTTTCCGACATTCGAGCGCTGGTGGTTCATGTCCGCCGGCAGATCGAGCGCCATGAACGCGGCGAGCAGCTCGAACACGTGGTCGACCGGACGCTGGGTTACTGAAGCTCTTCGGCAGGCGATGCCAGATTGAGTTCGCCTCCGGTCAGGGCCGCCTGACACCGATCGGCATTTCATACAGATGCGCGATGCGTGTGATCGCCTGCTCGGCCGGTTCACTTGTTACATCCATCGTGTGGCCATTGGCGTGTATGAGGTATGGCGCGCCATTGATGCGGCCCTGGGCAATGGCAACATGGCCGCGCCAGAAGACAAGGTCGCCGCGCTGAAGGAGATGCCAGTTGCCAACAAGATCGACCGGTTCGCCGAGGCTTGCCGCCTGCATGTCGGTATCGCGCATGACACTAATTCCCGCCATCAGCATGGAAAGCTGAACAAGGCCCGAACAATCCAGGCCAAAGCCCGAATTGCCGCCCCAAAGATAGGGTGTGTGTACGAGTTTCTCGGCAATGCTGACAAAGTCGTCAGCAACGTCATCGATCTCGGCAAGGTGCCGGGCGATGATTGCGGTTCCGTCCGGCAGTATGGCGTAGCGTGTGCCGCGGTTCTCGGCCTTCCCGCTGACCGTTACCAGCGAACCCATGGACCGGTATCCGGTCCGTGGCAATTTCATGTCTGCCTCCCGATAGAGGAAGGTTCGTGGCGCGATCACCCGGTGGGTCGGGGTGAATTCAGACTGGGAAAGCGCAGGCAGATCGGTCCAGCCGACATAGCCGTCACGGGAGTTGCGGACGCGGGCAACATCGCCGCGCTTTTCGAGGATCATTACCGTGTCGCCGCAAAGGAGTTGCGCATCCAGCCCAGCATCGGCCTGCGGCCCCGAGCGCAGATCCGCCAGGAAGGCGCTGACATGGGCGGGCTGGGCGCTTTCGAGATCTACCCGGCGGACGAAGAGGCGTCTGTCATGATCATCAATTACCGGCCATCGAGCGCGCACATCGCTCATAATCGCTTCTCCTCGATCGTGGCGAGGATCTTGTCGGAGAGTTTTTCCAGATAGATTGCGCCTTCCACGGTTCTCTGGATGAGAACATTGCGTCGGTCCCGTTCATCGCGCCGACGCGAGACGAGCCCCAGCACACCCATCGTATCGAGCGCTCTTGTGATCACCGGCTTGGTCACATTGAGCTTGGCCGCCAAAGCGCGAACCGTGTGCGGGGGATGCTCCAGGTAGATCGTCAGCAGGATGGTCATCTGGCGCAATGTAAGATCGGGCGCGTCGTCGCGCACCTGTGCCAGGCTCACCTGTTGCCACAGGGAGAGAACATCAGCCGGTCGCAATCTTGACTGCATGGCAAGGCCGCCCCGCCTTTTGCCTCGCACGCTGAAACGGCAGGGCAAAAGACATTCGTTTCGTTACCGTTTCATTCTACCGGCAAATCACGGGTCTTGCCAAGCTCAATATCGCTTGCGGATCGTTGCAAAAAGCGCGCGGATGCCCTGTGCCTCGCCGCCCACCGGAGCCCAGGGCTTTGCCGCTGGTACCCAGCCGAAGATATCGAAATGCGCCCAAGTCGTTTCGGGATTGACGAATTTCTTCAGGAACAGGGCAGCGGTGACAGATCCCGCAAAACCGCCACTGGTAATGTGGTTGGTGTCGGCAACGCTCGATGACAGCATGGAGTCATATGGTTTCCACAAGGGCATGCGCCAGAGCGGATCATGCAAGGCTGCCGCCTGTTCGGCGATGGACGACGCCAGCGCTTCATCGTCTGTGTAAAATGGTGGCAGGTCCGGCCCCAGAGCCACACGGGCAGCACCGGTCAGGGTTGCCATGTCAATCATCAGGTCCGGCTTTTCCTCATCGCCCAAGGCCAAGGCATCTGCAAGAATCAGGCGGCCTTCAGCATCGGTGTTGCCGATTTCCACTGTAATGCCCTTGCGGCTCGGCAGAATGTCGCCGGGGCGGAAGGCGTTGCCGGAAATGGCATTTTCGACTGCCGGGATGAGAACGCGCAGGCGCACTGGCAGTTTGGCTTCCATGATCATCATGGCAAGTCCCATCACGTTTGCCGCTCCACCCATGTCTTTCTTCATCAACGCCATGGAATTGCCGGGCTTGATGTTGAGACCACCGGTATCAAAGCACACGCCCTTGCCGACAAGTGTGAGTTTGGGATCACCAGCCCTGCCCCATTTGAGATCAAGAAGCCGCGGTGCTTCGGTGCTTGCCCTGCCGACCGCATGGATCATCGGCAGGTTCTTCTTCACGAGCTCTTCGCCTCGGGTAACTGTCACCTTTGCATTGTAACTGGTGGCCAGTTCGCGGAATGATTTTTCCAACTGGTCCGGCCCCATGTCGTTGGTGGGCGTATTGATGAGGTCACGAGTGAAGAAGGCTGCTTTAGCCTGGGCTGTGATCCCGGCATTTTCCGAACCCTTTGGAAATTTCAGTTTCGCCGCTTCCCCTTCCGCCTTCCTGTACCTGTCGAAACGATAGCTGCCGAGCAGGAAGCCCAATTGGGTTAGGGCCTCATTGTCCCTTGCGCCCTCTAGATGCCAGTTACCCCTGGGCAGCGCCCGGGCGAGCTTTCCCGTCTGCATGGGATTGGCGGACGGGTCGAAACCGAACAGTACGCCTGCCAAGCCGCCCTCGTCATCAGGAAGCAGGCAAAGCGATCCCGGCCTTGCCTTGAAACCCTGAGCGTTGACCCAGTTTGCCTGCGCCTTTGTCAGACCCTTGATGCAGTCATCAAGACCATCACTGGTGACGAGATGGACCGGTTTGGTGCGGGCATTCGAGGAGGAAACGGGCAATTCAGGCTTTTTCATCATTACTCCCTTTGGTGGTCAAATTCATCCTGACAGCCTGGCTCTCCGGATGAGTGTGCCTCCAAAACCCGAAAGACAGGTACTCAATGACAGGTGCCGGAGCAGGCGTGTTAACTTTCCATTAGGGTTAACAGATTATTGATTGGGAGGAAGCCTGAAACCGATTCTGACGGAAATGATCGGGCAAATTCGTTGATCCGGGATGTCCCAATGGCCAATAAAACTTTCAGTCGTCTTTTTGTTTCCACGGCACTGCTGGCAACGCTCGCATTGAGCGGATGCGCCACCGACCGCATGCAAACAGGCAGCGTTCAACGCGGAAAGCCGGTTTCGGCAATGAATACGAATGAGCTGGCGCAAACCCTTGAGGCACTCGGCAGACAATATGACCGCCGCCCCAAGGACAAGCGCATCGGCCTTCAATATGCAGATGCGCTTCGCACGGCTGGCCGCAATGAGCAGGCACTGGCTGTCATGCGCCAGATGGTGATCCTTTTCCCGGAAGACAATGATGTCTTGTCTGCCTATGGCAAGGCGCTTGCTTCCAATGGTGATTTGCTCAAGGCGCTGGACGTGATCGAGCGCGCACAACGCCCGGACAGCCCGGACTGGAAACTCTTCTCGGCCCAGGGCGCGGTCCTCGACCAACTCGAACGCCCGGCAGAAGCCCGGCAGTTCTACCAGCGGGCGCTGCAAATCCAGCCGAATGAACCTTCGGTACTGTCAAACATGGGCATGTCGCATCTGCTCACCAATGAACTTCCACAAGCTGAATCCTGGCTGAAGAAGGCGATGGCGGTACCTGGTGCAGACAGCAGGGTGCGGCAAAACCTTGCCCTTGTCGTCGGTCTTCAGGGCCGTTTCGAGGAAGCCGAGCGCATTGCCTCAGCGGAACTCAGCCCCGCCGACGCGCAGGCCAATGTCCAGTATCTGCGTCAGATGCTTTCCCAGCAAAATGCCTGGAACCTCCTGAAAAAAGAGGACGGCAACGCAACCCGGTAAAGCCTGGCGCCCCGGCGCCCGGCTATTCACGTCAGCCTTCGGACTTGATGACCCGGCAGGTGAAACACCCGTTCATGGCCGAGCGCAGATGCACGCTGGCGACCCCTTCCCTGCCCAACAATTCTTCCAGCCTGCCAGGAATATCCACGGTGGCCAGTGTCCCGCCTGTATTGGCGACTATCTGCTCCTTGTCGTCATAGGCGCGGACAAGGGCTGCTGGCCGCCTTGCGATAACCGGCGGCAAACCGGAACCCTCGTAGCGGTCGCACGCTTCACCGCACAGGAAAACGGGACCGGTCTCGGCATAGGGATGGCTCGATGAAAAAGGCCGGTATGCCAATAGCAAGACCGGTCTGCCTGCTTCGATATCGTCAAGGCAGTGCCGGCAGGGATAACCGCCGCCATCACTGATCATAACCCGTGGTTGCTGGCCATAGGCATCCGGGTCGCCGCGCCTGTACGCCTCGGCACGGCTTGTTTCCATTGCGACATAGTTCATCACGCGTTCTTGTGCGGTTGACATCGGGTTGAACCTCCTTGTGTGTGCGTCAGGGCACATCGAGCATTCCTCACACCGCAAGGCCACCCGATTCCTGCCGTCAGGCAGACTCGCTGATCGATTGTCGGCATCACAAGAAAAACCGCCACCCGGAAGGCCGGGTGGCGGCTGAGACGGTACGCAATACAGGATCCGAATTGGGAGAAGGCTCCAGAACTTTCAGGTCATCCCTAGAGCATGTTCATTTCGCTGATGCGGATCATGGCCGGGCCCATGATGACCGCAAAGAGGACGGGCAGGAAGAAGACAATCATCGGCACTGTCAGCTTTGGCGGCAGGGCGGCAGCCTTCTTTTCTGCTTCCGACATGCGCATGTCGCGGTTTTCCTGCGACAGGACACGCAGCGCTGTTCCGAGCGGTGTTCCGTAACGTTCTGCCTGAATGAGCGCCATGGTGACGGATTTCACGCCATCAAGGCCTGTGCGTTCGGCAAGATTTTCGTATGCCTTGCGGCGTTCCTGGAGGTAGGAGAGTTCGGCATTGGTAAGCACCAGTTCTTCCGCCAGTGCGCTTGAAGCGGTACCGATCTCGATTGCCACCTTGCGGAATGCTGCCTCGATCGACATGCCCGATTCCACGCAGATCAGCATCAGGTCGAGCGCATCAGGCCAGGCACGGCGGATCGATAATTGCCGCTTGGAAACCTGGTTCTTGACGAACATGTTCGGCGCAATGAAGCCAACATAGGCAACGCCAAGAACAATGGCCAGCTTGAGCATAAAGGGATGCTCCAACTGCGCAATTCCGAAGACGTAGACCGAGGCGACGACAAGCAGAATCATCGGCAGGACAATCCTGAAGAACAGAAACACATAAATATGCGACTGCTTGCGGTAACCGGCCATTTTGAGCGATGAGAACGTCGCCTCGTCGGCAAGAGCCTTTCTCAGGTTCAGCCGCTCAACAATATCCTTCATGAAACCGTCATTCGACTGTTTCAGGGAGCCGCGCTTCTTCTCCTGGGCCAGACGTTCGCGTTCGCGCTGACGGATCTTTTCACGCTCGATGACGACGCTTTTCATGCGGCCGTTCAATTCGTCCTGGGCAAAGAGCGGCATGGTCAGGGTCAGAATTGTGGCAAAGACAGCCAGCCCGGCCAGGATCGCGATCAGCGTTGCCGGTTCCAGAACGATTGCAAGAATATTACCCATTTGTCTGCTCCCGCCCTAGAAGTCGAAGTTGATCATTTTTTTCATGACCATGATGCCCATGCTCATCCAGATTGCGGCACCACCAATAATCATGTGTCCGGTCTCGTGGGTGAAAAGGAGCGAGATGTAGTCAGGAGTGGTCAGGTAGATCAGGATGCAGACTGCAAAGGGCAGCGAGCCGATGATGCCTGCTGATGCCTTGGCCTCGGCGGACATTGCCTTGATCTTGCCGTCCAGTTTCTTGCGGTCACGCAGGACGTTTGAGAGGTTGCCAAGTGCTTCGGACAGGTTGCCGCCGGCGCCCTGCTGGATGGCGATGACGATGGCAAAGAAGTTGGTTTCGGCAACAGGAACGTTGTCGTAAAGCTTGGCGATGGCATCGCCCATGGTCAGGCCCATCTGCTGCGCCTCGACCACCTTGGCAAATTCGCCGCGCACCGGCTCCTTCGATTCCTTGGCGATAATGACCAGACAGTCGTTGAGCGGCAGGCCCGCCTTCACACCGCGAACGATCACGTCCACCGCATTGGGGAACTCGTTCATGAAGGCCTTGAAACGGCTCTTGCGCTTGAAGGAGACGAACCAGCGCGGAAGACCAAAGGTCGCGACAAAGAACGTGCCGAGAATAACGATCCAGCCGAAACCAGCTATAAGAGCGCCAATTGTGGCCAGAACGCCAAAAACACCGCTGTAGATGAAGAACTGCTGCACGGTCGTCTTCATGCCGGCCTGCGCGAGAAGTTTCTTGAGCGTAATCTTCTTGTTGTGCTTGGCCTTCTGCTTCTCATCCAGCTCCTTGAGCGAGTCCTGGACGGTCTTGCGTCGCTTGGCAGCGTCATTGATGCGTACAGCCGCCTTGCTGGCCTTCTGGGTATCGCGTTGCTGGATGTTGTTGAGGCGCTTGGCCTGTTTGGCCTCATTGGCAACATTGTCGAAGGTGAACGCGAAAATGATCCCACCGAAGGCAAGTGCCGCCAGGACCATCAATGCAACAACTGTGATGTCGAGACCAAACATGCTAATCAGATTTCCCCGCCGCCCTCATTGGCGGCATCAAGCGCTGCTGCCAATCTGCCTTCCTCGTTGTAATAACGAGCACGGTCCCACATGTAGGGGCGGCCGATACCGGTCGATACATGCTTGCCGATGATCTTGCCGTTGGCGTCTTCGCCATCCATCTTGTAGATCAAAAGGTCCTGCGTGGTGATCACGTCACCTTCCAGACCGATTACTTCGGTAATATGGGTGATACGGCGTGATCCGTCTCTCAGGCGCGAGGCCTGGATGATGATGTCGACCGAACCGACAATGATCTCGCGCACAGTCTTGGCCGGCAGTGAAAATCCGCCCATCGCGATCATGGATTCCATACGGTTCAGGCATTCACGGGGCGAGTTGGCGTGGATTGTGCCCATCGAGCCATCGTGACCCGTGTTCATGGCCTGCAACAAGTCGAACACTTCAGGTCCGCGAACCTCACCGACGATGATGCGTTCCGGACGCATACGCAGGCAGTTCTTGACGAGATCGGTCATGGTAATCTGGCCTTCGCCCTCAAGGTTTGGCGGGCGGGTTTCCAGACGCACAACGTGGGGCTGTTGAAGCTGTAGTTCCGCAGAATCCTCGCAGGTGATGATGCGTTCGTCCTGATCGATATAACCGGTCAGACAGTTGAGCAGTGTGGTCTTGCCCGAACCGGTACCACCGGAGATGATGACATTGCAGCGAACCCTGCCGATCACCTGAAGGATAACCGCGCCTTCCGGCGTGATCGAACCAAACTTGACCAGCTGGTCGAGGGTCAGCTTGTCCTTCTTGAACTTACGAATGGTGAGTGCGGGACCATCAATGGCCAGTGGCGGCGCGATGACGTTGACACGAGAACCGTCCGGCAGACGCGCGTCGCATATCGGGCTTGATTCGTCGACACGGCGGCCGACCTGGCTGACGATACGCTGACAGATGTTCATCAGCTGGGAGTTGTCGCGGAAGCGTACGCCTGCCTGTTCCACCTTGCCGTTCACCTCGATGAAGGCAGTCTTGGCGCCATTGATCATGATATCGGCGATATCGTCGCGCGCCAGAAGCGGTTCGAGCGGTCCATACCCCAGAACATCGTTACAAATATCCTCGAGCAGGCCCTCCTGCTCGGAAATCGACATTGCGAGGTTCTTGATGGAAATGATGTCATTGACGATGTCGCGAATTTCCTCGCGCGCAGCATCCGGCTCCATCTGGGCCAACTGGCCAAGGTCGATCGTGTCGATAAGGGCTGTGAACACACTCGACTTGGTATCGTAATACTCTTCGCTCTTGTCGGCCATTATCGGTTTGGGTGCCGGCTTGTTGGCAGCACGTTCAACACGCTCGAGAACCGGAGCCTCGACCGTCGTCTGTTGAACAGAAGCAACTATCTTCTTTTCTTCAAGCCTGGGTGCCAGCGGAGGGGCTTTAATCTGCCCGCCGCCTGATCCCTGGTTTCCGCCGCGTTTGCCAAACATGTCTAACCTCTAACTTGCGTACTGCGTTTCAGCGTTGCGTCGATTACTTTTTCTTCTTTTTCAGCATGGAAAGGAAACCGAGCCCGGACTTCTTCTCGACCTTCATTTCCGCCTTGCCGGTCACCAGCTGGGACAGGAACTCGAAGCTGCCGCCAATCGGACTCTTTGCATCGGCCTCGGCAATCATCTGTCCATTGTTCGAGGCCGTGCCGAAAAGTGCCGGATCAAACGGGATGACAGCAGCGGGCTGAATGTCCAGCGGACGCACGAAGTCGGAGACGCTGATTTCCGGACGCTTTGGAACGCCGACCTGGTTCATGACCAGATGTGGCTTTCCGTCATTCGGGCGGAGCTCGGCGAGCTTGTCCAAGAGGTTCTTGGCGTTTCGAAGATTTGCCAGCTCAGGCGCGGCAGTTATGACCACCTGGTCGGCAATTGATAGAACGTGTTTGGTCCAGGCCGTCCATTGGTGCGGTATATCGAGAACAACTGTCGGTGAACTGCGCTGCGCGACTTCAAGAACGCCATTGAAGGCATCCTGGGTAAAGTCGTAGGTACGATCCAGTGTCGATGGCGCGGCCAGCAGGTTCAGGTTCTCGGCGCATTTGGCAAGCAAGCGGTCGAGAAGGATATCGTCCATGCGATCTGGTGAGTAAACAGCCTCGGCAATGCCCTGTGGCGGGTCCTGATCCAGGTTGATGTTTGCCGTGCCGAACGCAAGGTCCATATCCGTAAGGACAACGTCGTTGCGGTAAACGCTGGAAATGGTCCAGGCAACGTTGTGACAGATGGTCGATGATCCCACGCCGCCCTTGGCGCCGATGAAGGCTATCAGTCTTCCGAGCGGCCCCGATTCCGGATTGACGAAGATATCCGAGATTGCAGCCATCAGGTCAGCCATTGAAAGCGGCGCGACCAGGTAGTCTGAAATGCCGTTGCCGACGAGCTCACGATAAAGCGCGATGTCATTGTGATGACCGATGACAATGACCTTGGTATCAATGTCGCAGACTTCGGCGAGGCGGCTCAAGCCACCCATCAGTTCGCCTCCGCTGTGCCTCGATTCAATGATGATCAGATTTGGCGTTGGCGCAGTCTGGTAATATTCCACCGCCGAGGGCAGCCCGCCGGTCAGAACCTTGACCTGTGTACGCGACATCCGCCGGTCACGGCCGGTCATCTCGATGGTTTGCGCGACGATATCCGTTTCGCAGAAAGCCTGGATGGTGATCCGGGGAACCGGGCGAACGTCGTCCAGATTGCCTTTCTCCGGACCACGGCCGGCAATGCCGATCTCCATCACGTCTTCGTAGGTATCTTCCAGTGGATTTGACATATCCGTTTCCCGATAAGCAATTACAGTTTCGATTATCTTTCCAGCCGCTCGAGCTCGGAGCCCTGCAGGCGCCACTCCTCGATGATTGCGGTGCGTTTGGTCGAGTCGATTTCCGACATGCCGCGTGGTCCGAGCAAATCGGCCGGATTGGCAATCATCTGGGCCAGGTTGTTCTGAGTGGCGCAACCGAAATTCGAGTAGTTGCGGTTTTCACGTGTATCGAGAACATCCTCGTTCCAATCGCCGCACTTGCTGTTCACTTCTGCACTCAGATCGGTAAAAGCAAGGCGAAGCGTCGCCGATGAACCGTGGCTGGCCGCATCATAATGCTTTATCAGGATGCGCCCCGAACCAATGCCGACCTCGTTCAATTCCATGACCGCATCATGGGCGGCATTGCGGGCGGCCTTTTCGTTCGGTGAACCCGATGGAATGAGAATGGCGATCGAACTGGCGCCTGAAGCGCGGAAGTCCATTCCCATCTGGCGAACCAGGTCGCGATCACGCAATGGCAGACGCTTGAGATGGCGCGGAACGACAATATCCTGGGCGCGTTCGGATTCCGAAACCACGATGGGATGGCGCGTGCGATAGTCATCGGGCACAGAACCAACCGTGAAGTGGTCCCGGTTGTAACTTGCGCAACCTGACGCCAGGAGCATCGAAGCCGTCAGGGCCGTTGCCAGCAGGGCAGAAGCTGCTCCTGCAGGTCTGCGAGGTCCGGCGGAACCGGATTTGAATGGGTTGTTTTTCATCATTTGATACTCCGAACGAACCTCGATTACTTGAGAATGAAGCCCGGATTGCCGCGATAGTGCCCATTGGGCAGATTGCCTTCCACGGTTCCGTAAATGCGATTGACCCGGCCAAGGAACATGCCTGCGCTGTCGGCAGCCGGATTGAAATTATCATCGGGACGGGCCAGATCCTGACGGGCAACCGGTCGAACCAGATAGGGCGTCACGATAACAACCAGTTCCGATTCATAGCGCTGGTATTCACGGCTTCTGAACAGCGTGCCCAGGATGGGGATCTTGCTCAAACCCGGGAATCCGGCGACGGTCTGGCGGACATCGTCGCGCAAAAGTCCTGCAATCACCATGGAGCCACCGGATGGCAGCTCGACTGTGGTTTCAGCGGACCTGCGGCGGATGCCGGGATGGGTCAGCGCGCCGGTCTGGCCGCGCGGACTGACGAAAGTGCCCTCATTGGTGGGTTCGGATACCTCGGTCTGAATGTGCAGGCTGATACGGCCAGGTGAAAGCACAACCGGTTTGAATCCGAGGCTGATACCGTAGGTCACTTCCTTGAATTCATACTCGACGGCACCTTCCTCCTCGTTTTTCTTGACGGGAATCTGGTACTCGCCACCCACATTGAATGTGGCTGCCTCGCCTGAAATTGCGGTTAGTGACGGCTCTGCCAGAGTGCGCATGACACCTGCGGTGTCAAGGGCGCGAAGCACGGTTTCAAGACTGTTCCCCCCGCCCAAATTCCAGCGGTTCGACATTGAACTCCAGGAATTCGAGTTGCCAAGACCGAATGGATTATCGGTGAAGAGCCGGCTGCTCAAACTGCCCGCAGAAAACGAGCCGGTCAGGTCGATGCCGAGCTGTTTGGCAACATTGCGCTGTATTTCGGCAATGGTGACCTTCAGCGTGACCTGGTCTTCTCCATCGATGCTCAAAAGGTTGACGATCGTGCTCTCGCGCGGCTCATCTTCCCCGAAATTGAAGACCGTCCCCGTCGAGGTGGAAGTGGTTGTTGAGCCGGACGGGGTGGTAGCCTCGCCGCCCTTGATGAATACCTGGGCCAGCTGAACCGCCTTGGCCGCGGCCTGGGGTGTGGGAACCGTACCGGTGAGAATGATGTTGTCGTTGACAATCTCCACCTTCACATCAGCACCACGAACATATTTCTCGATATACTCCTCGAGCCCGTCAACATCGCGTTCGATGGACAGGTCGAGCGAAAGCAACTGGTTGCCGTCCTTGTCAAAGATGAAGAGGTTGGTATCGCCGACCTGCTTGGCGAAGATGTAGATCCGGCGTGAGGTTCGCGTCACAGCGTCTGCCACTTCCGGATTTGCCACCAGGATGTCATGTGCGTCTGCCGGCAGATCGATAACCATCGATTTGTTGAGCGGCACGCGGACCGTCTTGCTGCTGCCGATCGCGCTCTTTGAAATCTTCACGTAATTTTCGCTTTGGGCAAATGCCGGAGCGGCGGAAATGTCCAATGCTGCTGCCGGGACCGCGAACACGGCGGACAGGAGCAGTGCGCGAATGGCCTGAACTGGTTTGTTACGCATTGGGTTACCCTCGAACCTTATCATTCTGTTTACCGGGGCCTGACTGACCGGGACCCGCTCCTGCTCACTCATTCTTCAATTGCCCGTGGCGCGGCAGATGTCTCGCGAACCGAGCCGTAACGGATGACCCGAACGGTGCCCCTGCCGCCGGACAGAAGGCCCTCGCCTGCATTGCCTGATGCTTCGTCGGCATCAGCAATCGAGCGCAATGCGAGCGAAAGCCGGTCTGCCGTCTGCTGTGCCACTGTGAGAACCTCAACCTGCTTGGGAGAGAGCTGCAGCGTGGCGGTCTCACCCACGACGACCGATTCGCCATCTTCCTCGCGAATGGTCTGGTCAATCGCCAGAACCCGAACGTTCTCCAGGATCAGTTCAGTGGAAAAGCCCTCTTCGCCCTCTCCGGTGCGCCTGCGCGTCATGAGAACATCGACCCGGTCATTGGGAAGGATGAAGCCGCCGGCACTGGTTGCCGTGGAAATGCTGGTTGCAACTGCGCGCTGGCCCTTTGGCAGGATTGCAGACATGAAGCCCTGCTCGGAGTTGACGATCTTGTTCGCGCGGATCGGTTCACCGTTGTAAATCGGGCTCCTTGCAATGGAGCCGACCATTTCAGACAGTGCTTCAGGCTGGATCTTTTCCATGATCATGCCATCTGGCACATTGTCTGCCGGCCATGCTTGCCAGGTCAGCATGTCCTCGCTGATCCTTGTACCCATTGGAATGTCGGTGGAGGCAATCAGGACGTTTTCGGTGCGCGCTTGCATGGTCGGCGTTTCGACCATGACCGTTTCCGGCTCCTTGTTGGCCAGGTTCATGGCCAGGTAGCCTGCTCCCATTGCAGCCACGACAGCTCCCGACAGGATGATCAGTTGTGCCTTTTTCATACTCGTACCCTCAGGTTCACCGAACCGGTTCAAATTCTTCTGGGTGTATGTTTGTCAGGCAAAGGTGTACTTATGGTTAACGTGGGCCTACCAATTAGAGTTAATGATTGGTGAGCATCGCCCGGGGCCGTGAAACCGGGGCAAAAACCCGGCAAAGAAAAAGCCGGGCAAATGGCCCGGCCTGCCAGAGTGAATATGGCGTGGCAGATCAGCGCAATGCTGCGATCTCGTATGCCTGCTCCATCCACCGGGTGTCGGGATAAATCAGCATGGCGGCAATGCCCAGTGCAATCCCGTAGGGAATGCCGGTATCGGCACGATACAGCCGGGCGACCCATTCGATCTTCTCGACCCGCTCGGGAATGATGTTGCCGCGCAGTTTTATCAGCGCAATGGTCAGCACCGCACCTATCAGCGAGGCAATCACGAAATAGCTGAGCGTATGTTCCCATCCCAGCCAGAGCGCGGTTGAAGCCGCCAGCTTCGCGTCACCCCCGCCAATCGCGCCGAAGGCGAACATGGCGAAAGTAATCACCAGCACGATGGCAAACATTGCCCAATGCCACGCAAATGTTTCAAGCTCCATGCCTGTCCACAGGGCCACGGCGACGAAACCCGCCATCAGCGCCAGAGAAACCTTGTTTGAGATGGTCATGGAAACCAGATCCGAAAAAGCGGAGTAGATCATCAAAAACGGGAAGAATACCAGAAGCATGGTTTGCAACATGTTCAGCTCCAAAGCTCGATTGCTGAATGTTGTAACGGCTTAGCGTTGACAGTCTGTAAACAAGGAACCAACCGGCAGCAAACTTGGCCATGAAGGCATTAAAAAAGCCGCTCCCCGGAGGAAGCGGCTTCGTTGTGTCAGGCTTTTAAGCTTAGAGAAGCTTGCCAGAAACGTTGTTGAAGGTGTTACCAACACCGCCACCAACTGCACCGGCGCCGCCAACGATGGCGACAGAGATCAGAGCGGCGATCAGACCGTATTCAATTGCGGTTGCGCCAGACTCGTCTTTCAGAAAGCGTGCTACGAATTTCATTTTACTGCTCCTTAGATCCACGTGTATTCAACACTTGTTTTTGACCAGGTTTCCTCCTGATCTGCGAGCAAGATACCCTCAACCTCTTGCGATCTCCTTAAGCCACAGCGTGAATAATACCTTAACCGGCAATACGGTCCGGAAGGGTAAACAATCGGTGGCAGACTGTTTTAAAATTGGCCTTGTCTGCAGTTCTACCCGACTCCATGGAAGCGGCAGGCCGGCAAACATCCCGCCTTATATATAATGAGAGGTAGAGGCAGGCGGACCGGGCCACACTCAAGTCGCGGCAGATGCGCAATCCTCGCTTGCATCAACGGCATTTCGGGCTGGGCCGCGATCACTGACAAGCCCGAGCGCCGGTATCGGCGACAAATTGGCCGACGTTAGTGCTTCCTTTACCAAACTCGCACAAAATACAGAAAATCTTTCTGTTTGGAGTTTGACCCATGTCGAGAATTGCCACCATCGCACTTGCCGCCGTTTTGACCGGCCCGGCATTCCTGGCAACACAACCTGCCTTTGCAGCAGAACCGCAAGTTGGTGAAACCGAGAACGCGGTCATCGTGACTGTGGATCGCGCAAAGGTGTTTCGCATGTCGAGCCCTGCCAAGACCGTCATCATCGGCAATCCTTCGATCGCCGATGCCACGGTGGAAGATGATGTGACACTGGTCCTTACCGGGCGCTCGTTTGGCGTCACCAATCTGATTGTCCTGGATCGGGAGGGAAATCCGATCGTTGATGAGACAATTGTGGTTCGCGGCCACGAAGCCAATACAGTGCGCATCTACCGCCGCGAGGAACGCGAAACCCTCGCCTGTGCCCCGGTTTGCGAACCGACATTGACAATTGGTGACAATAATCTGCGCTTCGAGTTCGCCCAGCAGCAAATCACGGCCAGAAACAGCCTGTCTGACGGCGCGCGTTAAGCCACACACGAAATTTCACAGAAAGAAATCAGTCAGGCACTGCGGAAGTCAGGGTTAACAGATCCTTACCGCGTTGCCTGACTTTTTTGCCTGATGATGCAACAGAAAATAAACGCCTGTTTGGTAATCTGCCGCTTATCGCAGGGAAACCATCAGGTGTAAAAATGCCTCTATCACCATTCAAATCCCGTCCGTCGGATGCCCGATCCCGTCGACGCTTTTTCCAGACCCCGAAAATTGTTCGTCGTTTCAAGAAGGACGAAGAGGGCGTTACTGCGATCGAATTCGCATTTCTCGCTCTGCCCTTCTTTGCCTTGATGATGGCCATCATTGAAAGCTCCATTCTGTTCTTTGCAGGCCAGGTCCTCGAGAGCGCCGTGGACGATGTTGGCCGCAAGATCAGAACCGGCCAGCTTGACCAGACCCTTACGGAAGCTGAACTGCGTACCGAAGTATGCAACGCTTCTGCCGTGCTCTTCGATTGCAGTGACATACACATCGATATGCAGGTAGTGGCAACCTATGCAGATCTCGGCGACATGCCCGAGCCCGTCAGCGGTGAAGTCGATCCAAACGAGTTCAGTTTTTCCTCAGCCGGACCACGCCAGATCGTCATGCTGACGGTAGCTACTGAATGGCCGATTTTCACCAATTATCTGCAGAGCTACATGTCTGATTTGAACAACGGAAACGCGCTGCTGACAGCCGTATCTGTTTTCAAGACCGAGCCATACAGCTGATCGCAGGAATTCAACCAGGCCACGCCCCCAATTTGAACGCAGGAAAAGAAAAATGAAAAATTCCCGCTTCCACTACGTGATCCGCGACAGGATTGCGCGAACCTCATGGCTACTGTGCCGCTTCCGCGACGAAGTAAAGGCGGTCGCCGCCATCGAGTTCGCATTCCTGGCCCCGCTGATGCTGCTTCTTTATGTTGGAACTGTCGAGATTTCTGCGGCGCTTTCTGCGAACCGCAAACTGTCACGCGCTTCCAGCACACTTGGCGACCTGATGACCCAGGTCGAGTGCATCACCAATAACAACCTGGCGGACATGGTCAATATCATCGACGACATCATGTATCCCTTTGACACGACCGTGAAAGTTGCCGTTGCGGGTGTTCAGGTAACCGGAAGCAATGTAACTGTCGACTGGTCACATGCCTTCAACGGGGCGGTCAAGCCTGCAGTAGGCAGCAATTACGTTATTCCGGACAAGATCAAGACCGACGGCAACTTCCTGGTCGCAGTCAAAATGAACATGTCCTATTACCCTGCAGTCGGCTGGTTCAGCGTCAAGAGCGACAAGCCGCATGAACTGGGCAAAACAAATACTGCCATCAACATGGAAGAAGAGATCTTCCTTCGCCCGAGGGTTGGCGCAGAAGTGCAGGTAAGTTCGACCTGCTGAGCGTTCGGTTGCATAGAAAAAGATGAAAGGCGGCCCCGGGGCCGCCTTTTTCATTCACTGTCGGGTGTGTTGCTTTCCGACTTCGTGTTGCCGGATCCGGTGTCGGTCGAACCGTCATCCATATCAATTTTTCGTGCATCCTCGGGCAGAAGCGAGCGAACAAAGGCAATCGCTGGCTGAAATGCCGCATGGGGAACTGTTTGCAGGCCTCCTTCAAAGACCGGTTCCACCGCGTCATATGCGACAGGGTCCTGCACATTCATTTGGGTAAGCACTTCACGCAGCAGATTTTTGGCCTGGGCATCCATGTTTTTGCGGATGGCATGTACCGGATGGGGCAGCGCAGGAGATTGCCAGGTGATGGAGTAGTTTTCGAACCCGCCCGCGATTTCGGCAAGTAGGCGCGCAGTTCCCCGGCTATACCCGGTCGCAGCCTCGCCCTGCATGGAGGACCAGCCGATGAGAGCATCACCCTCTCCAGCGGCAAAGCGTTCGATCACGGAACGCGGATTGTCCGCACTCAGGACCTCGATCATGGCCGTGTCAAGATCGGCTGCCTCGGATTTCATGGCATGAAACGCAAAACGCTCGGCAATGATCCCTTCCTTGCGCAGTACCCAGACACTCCTTCCCTGAAGATCAGCGGGGGAGCGGATGGCCGAATTCCTGCGGGTAATGAGAATCGAGCGGGTGGCAGTTGAACCGTCACCGGCCGCAGGCACGACCAACGGCTCGATACACTCGCAGTTGATCCAGGTGGCAGCATAGGTAGTGGCCGGATAGATCGCATATTCGAGACGTGCGGCAGCTTGCGCCCTCGCCATTCCCGCCAGGTTGGCAAAGGGAACCAGTTCAATGGTCAACCCGAGCTTTTCCTCTATTGCCAGGCGAAAGGGCTCCATTTGCAGGACCGGCTCCGCTCCGGCTGCCTTGTCAAGGAAACCGATACGCATACGGCCCATTTCTTCACGCCAATCAGCATTTGCCATGGTACCCGACTGCAGCAGCATGGCCGGGAAAAGCAGGGATGCGAGGAACAGGAACCTCAAACCGTTTGCAAGTTTCATCTGTCAGCCCGTACAGGATATTGTTCGTCAAACCTGACCGTAGGTGATTTGCAAAGGACAGGAAATCCCCTGTTCTTTCGCCAATCATTCTGGCAAGGTTCGGGCAGATCGGAAATTTCATGGATTACCATGGCAAGAGCATTCTTATTTGTACTTGATTCAGTGGGGATTGGCGGCGCACCCGATGCTGCAGCTTTCGGGGATCAGGGTTCCAACACACTTGGACATATTGCCGAAAAATGCGCTCGCGGCGAGGCTGATGAAGCTGGCCGCAGGTCCGGCCCGCTGCATGTTCCCAATCTCGAAGCGCTTGGGCTGGGTCTGGCGGCGAAGAACGCGACCGGCGCGCTGCCTGAAGGCTTTGCCGCCTCGCCCGACCTTGTAGGCGGTTGGGCTAGCGCCTGCGAAATTTCAAGCGGAAAGGACACGCCATCGGGCCATTGGGAAATTGCAGGTGTCCCGGTTGAGACACAATGGGGATATTTCCCTCAAACGGTGCCTACCTTTCCCCGGGAACTTGTCGCCGAGATCATCCGGCGAAGCGATATTGACGGGATACTGGGCAACAAGCATGCCTCGGGCACCGAAATCATCGCGGAACTTGGTGAGGAACACATCCGCACCGGAAAGCCGATCTGTTACACCTCCTCTGATTCAGTCTTTCAGATCGCTGCCCATGAAGGCCATTTCGGACTGGAGCGGCTTTATGACCTTTGCCGGACCGTGTTTGAGCTGACCGCACCGATGAACATTGGCAGGGTAATTGCCAGACCTTTCATCGGGGAGGATGCGCAGAGCTTTGTGCGAACCGGAAACCGGCGGGACTTTTCAGTCAAACCGCCCGCACCGACGCTTCTCAAGCGAGCCAGTGATGGTGGACGCGAAATGATTGCGATCGGCAAGATCGCTGATATTTATGCAAATGAGGGCCCGACAAAAGTAGTCAAGGCCTCGGGCAATGCAGCCCTTGGCGAGGCGACACTCGAACAGATGGCAATTCTTGCAGATGGCGGCCTGCTGATGACCAATTTCGTTGATTTCGACATGCTGTTTGGACACCGGCGCGATGTGGCGGGCTATGCCGATGCGCTGGAAAAATACGATCGCTGGCTTCCCTCCTTCATGGAGCGTATGCGCGGCGATGACCTTATGATCATTACCGCCGATCACGGCTGTGACCCGACCTGGAAGGGTTCTGATCACACTCGCGAGCAGGTGCCCGTGCTGATGGCGGGTGATGGGGTTGAGGCTCGGGGTTACGGAACGCGCCCATCCTTTTGCGATATTGGCGAAACGATCGCCGATCATCTGGGTCTGCCCGGTGGCAAATGCGGGCAATCCATGTTTCAGGCCATACTCCAGGAGAAGCGATGACCACAATTCAGGACATACCCAAGGCGGAGCTTCATTGTCATATTGAAGGGGCTGCGCTGCCCCAACTCGTGCTGCAACAAGCACAACGCTATGGGGCCGATGCCAGCCATTTCGTTGATCTGGTGCATGGCTATCTCTGGCAGGATTTCACTTCCTTTCTCAAAGCCTATGACTTCGCCGCTAGCCTGTTCCGCACGCCCGAGGATTATGTCCTGCTTGCCAAGACGCACTACCTCGCGCTGGCGGCACAGAATGTGATCTATGGCGAGGTATTTGCCTCGCCCGATCACGCCGAACGCATCGGCTGCAGTTATGCCTCGCTGATCGACGCAATTGCCGAGGGCATTCGCGTGGCAAGGGAACAAACAGGCATAGAGGGACGGATCATTGTCACCGGTGTGCGCCATGTGGGCGTCGAGGCGGTCGAGAAGGCAGCACGCCTCACCGTCAGCCACCCGCACCCGCTTGTCACCGGTTTCGGCATGGCTGGCGATGAACGCATGGGGGTGCCGGCGGACTTTGCACGAGCCTTTGACATTGCCCGTGATGGCGGCCTGTCGCTTACGGTCCATGCCGGTGAATTCGGCGGCGCTGACAGCGTACGCGAGGCGCTGGATCACCTGAAGGTTTCTCGTATTGGTCATGGAGTGCGGGCTATCGAGGATGCGGACCTGGTGCGACGTATTGCCGAAGAAGGAATTGTCCTCGAGGCATGTCCAGGATCGAATGTGGCGCTTGGTGTGTATCGGGATTTTGCAGCCCACAGCTTTCCTGTACTTGAAAAGGCAGGCTGCAGGATGACGATAAACTCTGACGACCCGCCGCATTTTCACACCAGCATGAATCGGGAATATGCCATCGCCCATGAAAAATTCGGCTATGACTCGTCCCAATTGGCCGGATTTACCAGGACCGCGCTTCAGGCAGCGTTCGTAGATGGGGATACGCGGGCGCGACTGCTTGAGAAACTGGACGCGCTCACGCTAGGATAAAGGCCAATCAAGCCAAAACGATCGGCCCTTATCCATGAACAATCTGACTGTCGTCGACCATCCCCTTGTCCAGCACAAACTCACCATCATGCGTGACAGGGAAACTTCCACCGGATCCTTTCGTCGCCTGTTGCGGGAAATTTCCCTGCTGCTCTGCTATGAGGTGACCCGCGATCTTGAACTGACACAAAAAACCATTGAGACCCCGATGGAATCCATGGAGGCACCCACCCTAGCCGGCAAGAAGCTGGTATTTGCCTCCATTCTTCGGGCAGGCAACGGCCTGCTGGAAGGGATGCTGGATCTGGTGCCCTCCGCCCGGGTTGCCCATGTCGGGCTGTACCGCGATCATGACACGCTGGAAGCAATCGAATATTATTTCAAGGCTCCCGAGGATCTGGCGGAACGGCTGGTCATAGCCGTCGATCCGATGCTGGCAACGGCGAATTCGGCAACGGCGGCCATTGAGAAACTCAAGGAGCGTGGCGCAACGAACCTGCGTTTCCTGTGCCTGCTGGCAGCCCCTGAGGGCATCGCAGCCTTTCACAAGGCCCACCCCGATGTACCGATCTATACAGCCGCCGTTGACAGCCATCTCAATGAGAAAGGCTATATTGTGCCGGGCCTGGGGGATGCAGGCGACAGGATGTACGGCACAAAGTAGCGTCCCGACCGTTCCAGCCTTTACTATCTGCTAACCGTTCGTGAATGTTTGCTCCTGCTCAAACGCCTTCAATGGGGCCGCTTTAGCCCGTGTTAGGGATGTTCTGGCATTTTCCCGCAAGAAAAAGGGTTGATGCCGTGGAAAAATATCTTCTCCTAGCCGGAATCATGGTTGCCAGCGCTGTTGCTGTTCCCAAACTTCTGGAACCGAAACTGGACGAAGCAAACCAGCAGCGCACGGAAAAGGTTGCCGTTTCGCAACGCGATGCAAGCCCGATAAAAAAACAGCGCAGCCACAATCCGCTGGAAGGCAGGCTCGAACGCATCAAGATGGACAGTCGCGGGCATTTTGTCGTCGATGCCAGGCTGAACGGCCGCACCAGCCAGGTGCTGGTCGATACGGGCGCCACTTATGTGGCGATCAATGAGAGCACTGCGAGGCGACTTGGCATACGGTTGAGGGACAGCGACTTCAAGTACAAGGTCCGCACCGCCAATGGCATCACCATGGCAGCAGCCGCAACCATTGACGAAATCCAGATCGGACGGGTAAGGGTTACCAATGTCGAGGCATCGGTATCGCGGGATGAAGCCCTCGGGGTCACGCTACTGGGCATGTCCTTTCTCAAGAAGCTGTCCCGGTTCGAAATCAGCTCTGGTGAACTCGTACTGACACAGTAAACTGCTGCCACGATTGTCGGCTATCGGCTACAAATCCATGTTGAACAGGACGGAACGATGACGTTTCCAAAACCGGTGGACGCACTCACCGCCAATACCCATGCCTTCGAAATCACACCGCTGGTCAAGGCGACCGGCTTTCGCGAATATGATGCCCGCTGGTGGTTCGGCCACCCCTCCTTGGACAAGGCGCCCGAACTCAACCTGATGGGCGTTCAGGCACTGGGAATGGGCCTGGGAACGCTCATCCGCGAACTGGGCGCCGGTCCGAAGATCGTTGTCGGCCATGATTACCGGTCCTATTCGCTGTCCATCAAGCAGGCCCTTACGACAGGTCTGCTGGCGGCTGGCGCCGAGGTAAAGGACATTGGCCTTGCGCTCTCGCCCACCGCCTATTTCGCGCAGTTCGCGCTCGACGCGCCTTCGGTTGCCATGGTGACCGCTTCGCACAATGACAATGGCTGGAGCGGCGTGAAAATGGGTGCCGCGCGCCCGCTGACCTTCGGCCCGGACGAGATGGGACGGCTTCGCGACATCGTGCTAGGCGGGCAATGGAAACTGATCGGCGGCGGGTCATATGAATTCATCGAAGGCTTTGCCGAGCGCTATATCGAGGACCTGACCAACCGCGAACCGTTCAGGCGGAGAATCCGCGCTGTCGTCGCCTGCGGTAACGGAACAGCCGCCGCATTCGGGCCACAGGCGCTGGAAAAGCTGGGGGTCGAGGTGATCCCGATGGAGACCGAGCTTGACTATACTTTCCCCCACTACAACCCGAACCCGGAAGCGATTTCCATGCTGCATGCCATGGCAGCGAAGGTTCGCGAGAGCGGTGCGGACGTCGCGCTGGGATTTGACGGCGATGGCGACCGGTGCGGTGTTGTCGACAATGAGGGCGAGGAAATCTTCGCCGACAAGGTGGGTGTCATGCTGGCGCGCGATATTTCCGCAGTCCATGACAACAGGCAATTCGTCGTCGATGTGAAATCAACCGGGCTGTTCCTGACCGATCCGGTTCTCCTCGAGCAGGGCGCGACGACGGACTACTACAAGACCGGCCACTCCTACATCAAGCGGCGCGTCAATGAACTGGGTGCCATTGCAGGGTTTGAAAAGTCGGGCCACTTCTTCTTCAATGAGCCGATCGGGCGGGGTTATGATGACGGCATCATCACGGCGATAGCCGTGTGTGAAATGCTCGAGCGGAACCCCGAAAAGTCCATGGCTGACCTTCGGCGCGCATTACCCGTCACCCATGATGCACCGACCCTGTCGCCCTATTGCGCCGATGAAACCAAATATGGCGTTATCGAAAAGGTCGTCGCTGGCTTCAGCGCCATGGCAGCGGCGGGTGAAAACTTTGCCGGCCAGGCGATTCGCGACCTCATCACCGTCAATGGCGTGAGGGTCGTGAACGAGGATGGCACATGGGGCCTGATCCGCGCCTCGTCCAACGAACCCAAGCTGGTAGTCGTCGTGGAAAGCCCGGTCACCGCGGCGCGGCGCGATGAAATGCTGGCCGCTCTCAAGCAGGTGCTTGCTGCCTATGAAGAGGTGGGCGAAGTCGCCTGAATCCAATAGCGGCGGCCGGCAGACATCTTCAGGACATTTTTCAAGTGCAGCGCTGCCTCGTGCAATCGCCTGTTGACGTTTACGAAAAGGTCAAACAAGATTGGGTGTGGCGAACCCCTGACAAGTTGCCACATGAAGCATTCGGCAGGCTTCGAGGAATTTGATGAAATACCAGCACCCGATAGAAATGTTCTTTTCCAATCACCATCCGTTGGCGAAGGGCCTGAGTGCCGACTTCACCGGGTCACTAGGCGGCAATGTGAAGCTCTTGCTCGATGCGCCACACGTCTTTGACGGGGGCAAGGGCACGATGCATTCAGGATTTGCCACGATCGTGCTCGATTCGATCATGGGCGGCGCAGTAATGGGCATGCTCGAAAAGCTCCAGCCCATCGCCACGGTGGGCATTTCCATCCACCAATTGCGCAAGGCCAGGGTTGGCGAAGCGATCAAGGGGGTTGCCTGTTGTACCCGCGTCCACAACGACATTGCCTATGTGACGGGTGAACTGACATCTGGCGAGGAAAAGATCGCCATTGCCAGCGGCACATTCATGATTGGCACACGCGGCACATCGATCCGCGAGAAACAGGTGGAGAGCCGGATATGAACGCGACCACTCAAAGTGTCCGGGAATCCATGAGCGCAGAATCCTCCAGATCCCCCATGGAGGAATGGCTGGCAGTCAGCCGCACGGATGATCCATATGTGTGCCGGATCGATTTCCAGGAGCATCATATCGGCAATCCGATCATACGCTCGGTACATGGCGGCGTGGTTGGCGCGCTGATCGAATATACCGCCGAAACCGCGCTGGCGCATGAACTTGTCCAAAAAGGCCACTCCGCTGAAATCGATGTGATCACTTCCTCGATCGAGTATCTGCGCGTTACCAAGGATGCCCAGCTGTTCGGACGTGCAGAGATCATTCGCATAGCGCGCCGCGTTGCCTTTATCGAGGTAAAGGTATGGCAGGACAGCGAGGAACTGCCGGTTACGCGCGGCTCGTGCACCCTGCGCATCATGGGTGAATGAAATAGGGCGCAGCTTTAGACGGACTGGCTGACGCCTGCCTCCCATCCAAGAATTGCGCGCTTTCGGGTCAGGCCCCAGTGATAGCCGGTCAGGGCGCCGGATTTTCCGATCACACGATGGCACGGCACAACGAAGGATAGCGGGTTTCGCCCGACTGCCCTGCCCACTGCACGTGGCGCAGGCTTGCCAATCGAATGACCGAGGTCCGAATAGGTGGTTGCCCGGCCAAGCGGGATGTTGAGAAGGCCCTCCCAAACCCGGATTTCGAAATCCGTTCCGATCAGGACGACCCGCAGGGGCTCTTCCTCGCGCCAGTGCTGCCGGTCGAAACTGCGTACCGCATAAGGCGCAGTGAAAGCATTGTCTTCCGTGTAGGTGGCGTTGGGCCAGCGCGAGGACATGTCGCGGAAGGCTTCGACTTCCTCGCCCTCGTCGCAAAGGGCAAGGCCTGCCATTCCACGATCGGTTGCCATGACAAGTGCAATGCCGAAGGGGCTGGGGTGGTAGCCATAGCGTATCTTGAGCCCCGCGCCGCCAGATTTGTAGACGCCAGGCGACATGGCCTCATGGGTAACGAACAGATCGTGCAGGCGCCCGGGACCCGAAAGGCCCAATTCATAGCTGGCATCTAGAAGCGGCAGATCGCCTGCCAAAAGGCGCCTGGCATGATCGAGTGTGACAGCCTGCAAAAAGCCCTTGGGGGAAAGCCCGGCCCAGCGTGTGAACAATTTCTGCAACTGGGTAGGTGACTTGCCAACCGCATGGGCAAGTTCATCGAGTTCGGGCTGGCCCTGCCAGTTTTCCGAAATCAGTTCGATCACGCGGCGAACGGTCTGGTAGTCACTGTCGATTTCAGGCTGAATGAAGGACATGGTCGGCTCGCGGTGGCAACAAGAATATGGAACAGCCTACCGCTCACACATTTCCCCCGCCACCCGTTTCTTGCCGACCGGCCTTAGTGTTGTGCTTTACGCCCGTGCCCTGGCCAGCGCTTCGGAAAAGGCTTCTGCGAAACTCTCCCTGTCAACAGGGTTGAGGAACATGCCGATATCTACAGAACGGCCCCGCTCGACAAGCGACATGCGGGTGATGCCGATTTCGTCGTGGCGATCGACGACAAAACGTGCCCAGAATGGGTTGAATGTATGGACAGTGCGTTTTCCCGAGGGGGTAAACTGGCGCAGTTCCAGTTCGTGCTTCCACACGGCGACTTCCTCCCAGGCGCGGCCGGAGCGATAGCTCATCTTGAAGGCAAGCCAGATGAGGAAGGCGTCCAACCCAAAAAAGAAGAATACCGGCCAGGCCCCGACAACAAGGAACAGCATGCCCGATACAAAGCAGGTGACGGCAACAAAGCTCATGAGGAGGATGAAGCCGGTACGCCCCAGCGAACGGTACGGCGAGAGCCTGGCTGCAAATATCGGGTTGTCAGCTTCGTTGTTTTCCATCCATCCAACGGGTTTTCAACAAGCCCGTTCCTCAAGCTGCTTGTGCGCGCGGGGCCAACGCCCCACAGTCTTCCAATTCAACATATAGAGGCCGTATCTTGAAAGAAAAGCCCGTCAAAACAGCCGACGCTGCTGCGAAAAAGACCAGGCCCGCAGCCAAAAAGCGCAAGAGGACCCTGCCGCGCTGCCGTTACTGCCATGAGGAACTGGTCGAGATGTTCTCAAGGTTCCGGAAATTTCGGCCTGAACCGCGCGGCGAACTGTACCATACCAATCCCTTTACCCTTGTCGTGGCGGTGGCGCTTTCTGCCCAGGCTACCGATGAGGGCGTCAACAAGGCGACGCGTCACCTTTTCGAGGTCGCCGACACGCCACAAAAAATGCTGGCGCTGGGCGAAGACAGGGTCCGCGACTACATCAAGACGATCGGGCTATTCCGCAACAAGGCGAAGAACGTCATCGCCCTGTCGAGGAAACTGATAGATGATTTTGGCAGTGTCGTGCCTAAGGAGCGCGAAGAGCTGGTCACCCTGCCCGGTGTTGGCCGCAAGACCGCCAATGTGGTGATGTCCATGGCATTCGGCATACCCACCATGGCGGTCGACACACACATCCTGCGCATTGGCAACCGGATTGGCCTAGCGCCGGCCAAGACGCCCGATGACGTCGAGGCAATCCTGATGAAGGTCATCCCCGCGGAATTTCTCTATCACGCCCATCACTGGCTGATCCTGCATGGCCGCTATACCTGCAAGGCGCGGCGCCCCGAATGCGAATCCTGCATCATTGCCGATCTGTGCAGATCGAAGGAAAAGACCTGCGATGTTCCTGCGCCGATCATTCCCATGCCACAGCAGGAATTGCCGGGAATGACCTGAGCTGTATCAGGCGTCGTCGTGGGGGTCCTCCCGCGAGGACGCATCGCTGTAGCGCCTGGAAAGTGACTTGTGGACATGCACCATCATGGCAGCGGCAAAAACAGGTGTTGCGAGGTTGAGGACGGGAATTGCCATGAAGCCCGCGATGACCATGCCGGCGAGGAATATCTCCGTTGAATTGCGCCGGCGCAGGAGCGCTGCCTCATCCTCTGAGCGAAAGCGCATGGCGGCAAACATGAAATATTCGCGGCCAAGCAGGTAACCGTTGAGCAGGAAGAAAATCACCACATTGATGCCTGGCAACAGGACCAGCAGCAAGGCGATCAGGTTTGCCACGATCACAAGCAGGGTGAAGCGGATGGTCAACCAGATGGAGCGCGCAAGGCTGACAGCCTGGCCGGGCTGGTCGGCAGGATAGTGAACCCTTTCCACATGCTCTGCTGCATCATCAAGGAACAGGCCCGCAAAGAGCGCGGTCACGGGGGCAAGCAGGAAGCCCGCGCCAATGAAAACACCAGCGCCGAGCAGCCATACAATCGCAGTCGTCACCCAGGGCCAGGCACCCAGAAACGGGGCGACAAAGGATGAAAAAGCCGCTTCCAGCCCGATCCAGACACCAATGAAAAGGAGCATGGTCAGCCCGACGGACTTCAGGAGAACCGAGCGAAATCTTGGCCTTGGCAATTCGGCCGCTGCCTTGCGGGCTGCTTCAATGATCATGTTTATATTCTCTTGCCGATCCTGCATGCGATTTACAGCAGGACAGATAGTAACAGCAGAGGCGGCACGCAAGCACCGGCCACCTGCCGGTTTCGTGATGCGGTTACCCGCGTGATTTCGCTCGTGGTTTCCCGGTGCGGTTGCCCGCGTGGTTTCCCGGTGCGGTTGCCCGCGTGGTTGCAATGACGGCGTTATTGTGTGAAAGGCGAGACAACAAAAGCTGCACTTCCATCCTTTTGAAAAGTCCTTTGCATGACACTAACCTTTGACGTCTTGACGATCGGCAATGCGATTGTCGATATCATTGCCCAGGCGGATGACGCCTTCCTTGTGAGCAACTCCATCCACAAGGGCGCTATGAACCTGATCGATGCCGAACGCGCCGAGCAACTCTATGCGGCCATGGGACCCGCCATCGAGGCATCAGGTGGAAGCGCCAGCAATACTGCAGCCGGGATTGCCAGCCTGGGCGGCCGGGCGGCCTATTTCGGCAAGGTCAGCAATGATCACCTTGGAACCGTTTTTACCCACGACATGCGGGCAATCGGGGTTCATTTCGATACGCCGCCACTGAAAGGCGAGCCGCCCACTGCCCGCTCGATGATTTTTGTGACGCCTGACGGCGAGCGATCCATGAACACGTATCTGGGTGCCTGTGTTGAACTGAGACCCGAGGATATCGAGGAAACCGTGGTCGCCGGTTCGCAGATAACCTATTTCGAGGGCTATCTGTGGGACCCGCCCCTTGCCAAGGATGCCATCCGCTTGGCGGCCGTGATCGCCCATGCCAATAATCGAAGAATGGCAATGACGCTGTCCGACCCGTTTTGCGTCGACCGCTACCGTGAAGAATTTCTCGACCTGATGCGTTCGCGCACGGTCGACATTGTCTTTGCCAATGAAAGCGAAGCCAAGTCGCTTTACCAGACGGCTTCCTTCGAGGCGGCAATCAGCGCCATACGCGAGGATTGCGAGATAGCGGTGGTCACCCGCAGCGAAAAGGGTTCCGTCGTGGTAACGCGCGATGAAACCCACGCTGTTGACGCCTTCAGCATTGAGAAGCTGGTTGATACGACGGGCGCCGGTGACCTTTACGCAGCCGGTTTCCTGCACGGGTTGACACAGGGCCGTGACTTCGTTGACTGCGCGCGGATTGGCAGCCTTGCCGCAGCCGAGGTGATCCAGCATGTCGGGCCGCGGCCACAGGTGTCGCTTGCCGGTCTCATGGAGCAGGAAGGGCTCTAGGCCCGATTTTCATCACAGGCCTTTTTCGTCCTTCAGCAATTGCCTGAGCGCATATAGCTGTTCGAGCGCCTCGCGCGGCGAAAGGTCGTCCGGGATTATCGCTTCCAGCTTCTGCTTCACAAGATCCGGTTTCTGACGGGGCGCGGCCTGGGGAACCGGGGCGGAAAACAGCGGCAGGTCATCGACCAGCGTCGAGGCTGCCTCGCCTGACTGGGAGCCCTCAAGCTGGGCCAGCACATCCTTGGCGCGCTGGATCACGGCGGCTGGAAGGCCGGCCAGCCGGGCAACCTGAATACCATAGGAACGGTCCGCAACGCCCTTTGTGATTTCATGCAGGAAGACCACATCGCCCTGCCATTCCTTGACCTTCAGCGTCACATTGGTGAGATGATCAAGCTTTTTCGAAAGCGCGGTCAGTTCATGAAAATGCGTTGCGAACAGCGTCCGGCAACGGTTGATCTCGTGCAGGTGTTCGATGGCTGCCCAGGCGATCGACAAGCCGTCGAATGTAGCTGTCCCCCGCCCGATTTCATCCAGGATGACCAGAGAGCGCTCGCCCGCCTGATTGAGGATGGATGCCGTTTCGACCATTTCGACCATGAAGGTCGAACGGCCGCGGGCGAGGTCATCGGCTGCGCCGACACGACTGAACAAACGGTCCACAATTCCGATACGTGCCTCTTGCGCGGGAACGAATGAACCCATCTGGGCAAGAATGGCGATCAGCGCATTCTGGCGCAGAAAAGTTGACTTTCCGCCCATGTTGGGGCCGGTCAGGACCCATATGCTGCCGCGCGGTTCCCCGTCCGTATCACTGTTCGCGCCGATATCGCAATCATTGGCAACAAAGGGATTGCCGCCATCACGCCGCAATGCCTGCTCTACAACGGCGTGCCTGCCGCCCGAAATCTCGAATGCCAGCGAGTTGTCGATGAGCGGGCGCACATAGGATTGTTCGCGCGCCAGGACTGCCAGCGAGGAGGCAACATCCAGCGAGGCTATTGAAGCTGCGGCCTGCGACAGGTCCTGGGCATTGTCGATCACTCTTTCACGCAGGGCAGCAAAGATCGCCAGTTCGAGCTCCAGGATGCGCCCGGCCGCGTTGGCGATCCTGGTTTCCAGTTCGGCAAGTTCGGTTGTGGTGAAGCGCATCACATTTGCCAGGGTCTGGCGATGTATGTATTCACCCCTTGCCTGGGGTGAGGTCAATTCATCGGCATTGCTGGCGGTTACCTCAATGAAATAGCCAAGGACATTGTTGTGGCGGATCTTCAGGCTCTTGATGCCGGTGCGTTCTGCATAATCGGCCTGAAGCTGGGCAATGACCTTGCGCGACCGGTCGCGAAGGGAGCGAAGCTCATCGATCTCCGCATCGGCCCCCTCGCGTACGAATCCGCCATCGCGCACCAGGAGCGGCAGTTCCTCACCAAGATGTTGCTCAAGCTCCCCGATCAGCGAAGTATCCAGAGAGGAAAGGTGTGCAAGGGCACCTGCGATTGCCTCCGGCAGCCTGTTGCCTGACCCGGCTTTTGCGAAGCCTGCCTCGATCTCGAGAGCCGTTTGCATGGCTGCCAGGATTGCGCCGAGGTCGCGCGGTCCGCCACGATTGAGCGCGAGGCGCGACAATGCCCTCGGCATGTCGGGCATGGATTTCAGCCGCTCGCGCAGGCTTGAGGTGAAGGCGTCATTTTCGGCGAACCAGCCGACGGCATCTAGGCGAGCGCCAATCCTTACCGGATCGTTCAGCGGGCTCATCATGCGCTCGGCCAGCAACCGTGCGCCTGCACCCGTGACGGTGCGGTCAATGGCCGACAAGAGGCTGCCCTTGCGCGAACCCGCCAGGGTGGTGACCAGTTCAAGGTTCGTCCTTGTCGCGGCATCAATGAAAAGGACCGAGGCGGACGATTCCTGCACCGGGCGCATGAGGGCGGGACGCTCGGCTATCTGGGTGCGTTCTACATAGGCGAGGATTGCGCCCATTGCCGAGAGTTCCACCCGCGAGAAACTGCCGAAGCCATCAAGCGAACAGACCGCGAAATGGCGCATGAGCCGGTCTTCGCCTGCCTGGCTGTCGAACTGGTGCGAGGGCTGGGGCGAAGGCGAGGCACCGCATTCGCGGATGATGTCGCGAAGCTGCGGTTCTTCGCCAATAGTGTCGGGATAGACGAGTTCGCTGGGCCGGATCCGCGCAAGATCGGCGGCAAGGGTGCTGGCGCTGGATCCGGTTACCTCGAAAGTGCCGGTGGAAAGTTCGATACGGGCAATGGCGAATTCATCCTCGCCCTCGCCCTTGCGGCGTCTGGCCAGTGCTGCAAGATAATTGGACTGGCCGGGCTGGAGGAGTTTTTCCTCGGTGATGGTACCAGGAGTAACAAGGCGGACAACATCACGGCGCACCACCGATTTCGAGCCGCGCTTCCTTGCCTCCGCCGGATCCTCGGTCTGCTCGCAAACCGCTACCCGGAAGCCAAGGCCGATCAGCTTCTGGAGATAATCCTCTGCAGCGTGAACCGGCACACCGCACATGGGGATATCCTCGCCAAGATGCTTGCCGCGCCTTGTCAGCGTAATGCCAAGGGCGCGCGAGGCCTCCTCCGCGTCAGAGAAGAAGAGTTCGTAGAAATCGCCCATGCGGTAGAACAGCAGCGAATCGGGATTGGCTGCCTTGATTTCGATATACTGTTCCATCATCGGCGTAATCCTGCCGCCGGGATCAGCTGCGCCATCGGTATCCTGCGAGTCGGCTTCGGGGGTAACAGATTGCGGCGAAAGGGATTCGGGCAGTACTGCGCGGTCGCCTGCCCTTGCATTCTCCTCTTTGTCCGCCGCGTCCATCATGCCTGCCTGTGCGCCCGTTGCATTTGCTATTGTTGCCATTGATTCCCGTTTGGAGCAGGCAATGCAAGCAGCGCGCGGCCCAAAGCCCGTTCAGGAGGATTTGTTCCACAGAAGCCGCAGGCAGGTGCGCAGGAATTTCAGCTTCTGTGCCTTTCGGCATCAGCGCCGTAATAATTCACATAGCGCGGGTTGAGTCGCTCAAGCGGCAGCAAGACAAGGACATCCAGCGTGCCGAAATCACGGTCGATCACCGCGTCTGTCGTGAACATGGCACCAAGGCGCAAATAGCCCTTGATCAGCGGCGGCAGGGCGCGCAATGCCCGCTTCATGTCCGGCTCACAACCCTTTGCCGTGGCGGGCATTGCGGCCAGTTCGCCGATCCCTGCCACCTCCCAACCTTCAACCGGGGCTGCGTTCTGCCGCAGGAAGGCGAGCGCCTCATCGTGCAGGACCGCATCCGTACCGGAAAAGGAGGCGCAGCCGAACATCACATCAAAGCCGTTGCGCCGGACATAGGCCCAGCTGCCATGCCAGAGCAGTTCGATGGTCCGCTTGGAGCGGTACTCCGGCAGGACACAGGATCGGCCGAATTCGAGAAAACGCTTGCCGCGATGGCGGCGCATAAGGCCTGCAATATCGAATTCCGCCTGTGAATAGAAGCCACCAGCCTCTTCTGCCCTTTCCTGGCCAAGCAGGCGGTAGGTGGCGACGATCTGAGACACCCCGTCAGGCGAGCGATCCTCGACAATCAGGTGATCGCAATAGCGGTCGAAATGATCCTCGTCGCGCTCGATCTGTGAAGGCAGCGCCTCGCCTGGCGAAAGATCCGCCTCGGCCTTGAAAATGGCGTGGCGCAGTGCCTGCGCCGCGGCAATTTCCGCTTCGTTGGCTGCAATGCGCACGCTCAGACTGCCCAGTTTGCCGAGAGGCTCGATCAAATGGCTTGTGCCGTGCGAGGTATCAACTGCGACACAATCTGGAACAGTGCCGGAAGGATGGGTTGACATGGTCTGAAAATAGCCTGCCTCAGGGAGATGTACCAGATAGATAGACGATTAATCGATCTGATACAGTCCGGATCTCAGCTTGTGTGGCGATATCGCGCAACAGTGCTGAGACCATCAGCCTGCCCCAGCACATTTTTGCAGATTTCAACCAGGCGGGCCGGATCAAGCGGCTTCACCAGGACACCGTCCGCTCCTGCATCCAGCGCATTTTCCCGTGTCGTCGATTGCTCATCGGCGGTCAGCATCTGGATAGCCACTGGCGCGGCCGATTTTCCGGCCTCATGGGCACGGATCACGCTGATGGCTTCAAGCCCGTTCATGCGGGGCATCTGCATGTCCATGAGAATGAGGGCAAAGGGCGCGCACGATGCCAGACGCCTTGCATGTTGATCAACCGCCTCGCGACCGTTCTCCGCCCGCTCGACACTGATGCCCGCCCTTTTGAGCGCAGCAGTAACCAGAAGCGCATTGATGTCATTGTCTTCGGCCAGAAGGACCGGAGGCAAATCCGTTGACAGAACCGCAGGTGGTTCCATTGGCGGGATGCCGTCGCGTCCCTGATGATCGATGGGCTGTCCGTCCCTCGCTGGCTCGGCTTGGTCAAAGCGGCCTTCAAGGATGGCCAGAACGCTTTCGGGACGGACAGGCCGCACGAGCCAGCTACTTTCCGCATTTGCCTTGAGCACTGCCAGCCAACCGCGGTCATTCGGCTTGACGCAAACCGTGCATTCGCCCTTCTCAGCGAGCGCTTGGCCCAGCGCCGTATAAAGGGTTGTGGCATCATCGAAATGCTCGGGGTCGAGGAACAACCGAATTCTTCCCTTGCCGGCCATTTCGTTCGCAATTTCAAGTGCAGTGTCGGGATCGGTGACGATCCGGCTTATTGTTCCCATGCTGCCAAGGATGGACGCCAGAACCGCCGCTTCCAAACTGTTGCGGGAGACAATCAAGGCTGGCACAACGGAATGGCTCGGCTTTTGCGGGGCCTGATCGGCTTCCGGCGCATCAGAATCTGTATCGGCGGCGGCAGTTTCAAACGGCATTTCGAAAACGAAGGTCGAACCGGTCGAACCGGTCGAGCGAAGCTTCAATCTGCCACCCAACTGGCCAGCCAGTGCCCTGGCAATCGCGAGGCCGAGACCGGCGCCCTCAACACTGGCCTCGCTATCCTTTTCAATACGCTCGAACTCGGCGAAAATGCGCCTGGCATCTGCTTCGCCAATTCCAGGCCCCGTATCGGTCACCGAGATGAAAAGTCTCGCCGTTCCGTTTGAGGCCGTCCTGGCACCCAGGGTCAGCTTGACGCCGCCTGAATGGGTGAATTTCACTGCATTTCCGGCAAGATTGATGATGATCTGGCGAATGCGTCCCGCATCGGAGATAATCTGGCGGGGCGCATCATCTGCAAGATGGATTGCAAATTCAATGCCCTTTTCGTGCGCGCGCTGCGCCATGATTTCTCCACTGTCACACACGAGGTTGCGAATATCAAAGGGTGCATTGTCCAGCCTGAACCGGCCAGCCTCGATCATGGTCATGTCCAGCATGCCATTGATGAGACCAAGCAGCGAATCGGCGGAACGCGACAGGGCGCGGTTGTAATTGGCTTGTTCCGGGGATAGGCCGGTATCTGCCAGGAGGCGGCTCATGCCAAGGATGCCGTTAAGCGGGGTGCGCATTTCATGACTGACCATGGCAAGGAAGCGGCTCTTGGCGCGGCTGGCCTGTTCGGCCTTTTCCCTGGCATCGACCTGGTCGCGCGCGGCCTGCCTGAAAGCGGTTACATCACGGGCAACCGAGAGAATTCCGGTACCACTGCCATGACGATCGCGAACCGGAAGGTTTACCCATTGAAACCAGCGGGCGTTTTCGCCACTGCCGATACAAACTTCGCGGCCTGCCGGATATCCGTTTTCAGCATCCGAGTCTTTTTCGATACCGGCACCGGGGTTTCCTGCAAGCGGGTCTTCCCACCATGTCTCCATCTTCTCGAGCGCCGCCCTGGAAAGGTCAAGATCGAGAAAGGCCTTGTTTGCAAAGGTGATCTTTCCCTGGCCGTCGCGCAGGATCAGCAGGTCGCCAAAGGTTTCGGCGAGTGTGCGGTAACGCTCCTCGCTCTCTGACAACTCCCAGGCCATATCCTCGAGTTGCTCAAATCTTTCCTGCATGCCACGTGCGCGTACCAGCGCATTGTCGCGGGACAACACGCCGAGGAGAACGGCAAGTAGTGCCACGCTCGAACCGGTAAGTGATATTGCAGCCGCTTCGATACCACTCAGATTGGCAAGAAAGATGGTTGCCGGACCAAACAGCAGGAAAAAGATCGCAACAACGCCCGGCCGGCTGGCAACAAGTTTGCTGTTTACCAGCTTTCCTGCCAGCAGGCGCAAACGCGACAGTGCCGTACGGTGTTCGCTTAGCACTTTGCGCTTGCGATTGCGGAAACGGGCAGGCGAATTGTCTTTTGGGCCGGTGCTGGCAATTGACTGATCATGCTTTTGCACATGCTGATCCGTAGCGGACCCGGCGTGTGTGTCCGTTTCGTCTTTTGCCACAATCTCGGGCGGGGTATCTGCGGCCCCGCGTCTGTCAAAGGGATGATCGTTCAAGGCGCCATTTTCCGCGGTTGCAATACGGGCCGGCACAGGCCCGGCTTGATTTCAGGCGATCCTAGCAACAGTTGCTGAATTTTGACTTGAGCCGAGTGGTAAACGCTTTGCTCACAACTGTGCCAAGAAGGTGCGTCTGAGAAATCGGAAACGGTTTTGAGTACAGGCAAATGGCCGGAAGACCGGGCATGTCATCGTCCGGCAGGCCGCATTTTCATCATCCGGCAAAAACCGGTCTTATCAGGCAGCAAGCGCAAGCCGGCTGTTGACTGTCCTGTAGGCAATCGCCTCTGCAAGATGGATGCGCCCAACCGTCTCGGCGCCATCCAGATCGGCGATAGTACGGGCAACTTTGAGGATGCGGTGATACGCCCTTGCAGAAAACCGCATCTTCTCTGCTGCATCGCGCAGCAGTCTTTCGCCTTGCTTGTCAGGCATCGCCACAGCCTCGACCATGGGCGCGGACATGGCAGCATTGGTAAAGCCGTTTGCACTGTCAAAACGGCCCTTCGCATGGTTGGCAATAAGGCCCGACTTTCGCGCTTCCGCCAATCGGGCAGCCTGGATTTGCCGTGCGGCCAGCACCCTTTGCGCCACTCTGGAACTGGCTTCTCCATTGCTCACCGTGATCATGTCTGCGGCTGTGATTGCCGGCACCTCGATGCGCAGGTCGATACGGTCCATGAACGGGCCGGACAGCCGCGCCTGATAGTCGCTCACGCAGCGTTCGCCGCGCCGGCAATGATGTCCGGGTTCGCCGGCCATCCCGCAGCGGCACGGATTCATGGCCGCTACCAACTGGAAACGCGATGGATAGGTGACGCGGTAATTTGCGCGGACAATCGATGTCTCCCCTGCCTCAAGAGGTTGACGTAGTGAATCGAGGACCTGTGGTGAAAACTCGGGAAGCTCATCGAGAAACAGGACACCGTTATGGGCCAGCGAGACTTCACCGGGGCGGGCCCGCAAACCGCCGCCGACCATGGCAGCCATGGACGCTGAATGATGCGGCGAGCGCATTGGCCGGGCATCCGTCAGCCTGCCGCCGGCAAGTTCACCGGCGATCGACTGGATCATGGAAACCTCCAGCAACTCGCGCGGTGAAAGTTTTGGCAGGATACCGGGAAGGCGCGAGGCAAGCATCGACTTCCCAGAACCGGGTGGTCCGACCATGAGCATGTTGTGGCCGCCTGCAGCGGCAATCTCCAATGCGCGCTTGGCGGTTTCCTGGCCTCTTATCTCACTCATGTCGGGCAAGACACCGGAATTGTCCCGTATGCCGGGCTTGGGCCGCGAAAGAACCTGGGTCCCGCGAAAATGGTTCGCCAGCGCAATCAGGCTGTGCGGGGCAAGAATATCCATATCCGGATCTGCCCAGGCAGCTTCGGGTCCGCTCGAGGCGGGGCAGATAAGGCCCTTGTTCATCGCATTGGCGCCAATTGCCGCCGGCAGCGCACCTGCCACAGGCATCAGCGTGCCGTCGAGCGACAACTCGCCCATCACGACATACCCGTCCAGCGCATCGGAAGGAATGGCTCCCAGTGCCGCCATCAATGCGAGCGCGATGGGAAGGTCGAAATGGCTGCCTTCCTTGGGAAGATCAGCCGGAGCGAGGTTCACCGTTACCCGCCTGGGCGGCATGGAAAGGCCTGAGGCATGGAGCGCCGAGCGCACCCGCTCGCGGCTTTCAGCCACTGCCTTGTCAGGCAGGCCGACAATGGGCATTTGCAACTTGCCGGGGGAGACCATGACCTGCACATCGACAGGTACGGCTTCAATGCCGTGGAATGCCACTGTTTGGACGCGAGAAACCACGCTTCACCTCCTGCTGGACCTTCAGTTGGACCTCCAGTGGACCTAAAGTGGCCCTCCTGTCGGCATGCCCTTCGCGGCCCGCCTTGCCACCCGCATGGAACCGGGAAGATCGGCAAGCCACTTGCCCGGCCCTTTTCAGGCCGGTTGTTAGGATCACAAAAAGGTGGGTTCGGCCAAGCTTCCCTTTGCCGGGAAGCCGATACGCCCGGCACTCCTGCCGAATGCATCTGGCCGCAGATAGCAATCTATTGAAACCTACAACCTGACGGGGCAATCCGTCAAGAACAAAGTACGAACGATTTGAAAGCGCCTTGTACGGAATTGACGCCAAAAGACATCGCAATCGGCGGCGTTTCCTTTCTGCAGGAAAATCTCCTTGATTCGAAAACGGTTTTTGTTACAGAATTATGACTATCAAGACCCATATGCGGAACAGGCCTGATGCCTTCACTGCCCTATCCATTGTTGCGGGCCTATTACACAAGGCGGGCGCTGCCTAACCGGTTGACGCACCATATCGACCGTATCGTCGGACGCGATACGGCCCTTTCGCTAAAGGCACCGCTTCTGGGCGTCAGGACCAGGCTTCAGGTCAACCCGGCCAATATCACCAAGACCATCGCGAAGGAGCAGCGGCGTTTCGCGCTCAACCGCCTGTTTCGCGCCGGAGACTGGGATCTTGGCCTGACAAGCGGCGACATACGAGAACGGATGAAATACCGCACGATTGCGGAGATCCTTGACGGGGTGCCAGTCGAGGAAACCACCGAATACAAGTCCTACCAGAAGAAACTGGCGCAATGCACGGCGAAGGGTATCGAATTGCAGGGACCGGCCGCCCTTCCGCGCGACAAGCTGATTGAATACATGGACGGCCTTGCTTCCATGTACCGCTCAGTTGTCAGGGACGGTGCCTTTGATCCTTCACTGATGCTGAAAAGCCCGATCAAGGCGGGGATTACCCGCAAGGGCGAAATCGTCAAGCTGTCCGACGGCAATCACCGCCTGGCACTGGCGCATTACGCCAGGATCAGCTGCATGCCCATCGAAATCCGGGTCATTCATACCGACAACCTTGCGAAGATCACCGATACCGGGGACCTGCTTGACGACCTCAACCGCTACCTTGAAGAGGTGGAAGAGCAGCACCAGGGTTGACCGCAAGGGCTGAGACGGCAATTGCCTGGTACTACCGCCGACGTCTCTCGATTGCATCGAGGATCAGGGCGGCGATGTCGGTTCCCGAAAAGCGTTTGACTTCGCGAATGCCGGTCGGTGAGGTCACGTTGATCTCGGTCATGTAGCCGCCAATCACGTCAATCCCCACAAAGATGAAGCCCTGCTCCTTGAGAACCGGCTTGATGCGCTCGCAGATCTCGCGTTCACGGTCGGTGAGTTCGGTATGCTCGGCAACGCCGCCAATATGCATGTTCGAGCGGGCATCACCCTCTGGCGGCACGCGGTTGATTGCCCCGACAGGTTCGCCGTCAACCAGGATGATGCGCTTGTCGCCCTTGCGCACATCCTTAAGATATTGCTGGGCAATGAGCGGCTCGCGGCTCATGGAAAGGAAGAGTTCCAGGATGGAAGAGAGGTTTTCATCCGCCATGCCCAGTTTGAACACGCCTGCGCCGCCATTTCCGAAAAGCGGTTTGATGATGATGTCGGCATGCTCCTTGCGGAAAGCGCGGATCGCCTTTTCATCCCGGGTAATCAGGGTGTCAGGCATGAGATCGGCAAATTCCATCACCAGGATCTTTTCCGGAGCGTTGCGCACGGAGCGCGGATCGTTGACCACCAGCGTCTTGGGATGGATGCGTTCGAGCAGGTGCGTATTGGTGATGTAGCTCATGTCGAAGGGCGGGTCCTGGCGCAGCAGCACGACATCGAGGCCGGAAAGATCGGCCAGGAACTTCTCGCCAAGCGTGAAATGATCGCCCTTGACGTCGCGCACTTCCAGCGCCTCGATCTCCGCGCTGACCCTGCCGCCTCGCAACTGCACCCTGTCCGGGGTGAAATGATAAAGTTCGTGTCCGCGGGACCGGGCCTCAAGGGCAAGGGCAAAGGTCGAATCCCCGCCAATATTGATGGTGGATATGTGGTCCATCTGGATGCCGATCTTGAGCGCCATGGCAAAGCTTCCCGCTAGGTTTGTCTAACTCGTTTCGCAGAGACTTAGAGAAGGCCGCTGGCCAAGACAAGCGTTTCCGAACCGGGATCACCAACGCTTGTGCTGCTAGAAAGCATCCTCGAAATGACGCGGCCATGACCATGGCTGGACGGCGATGATGTCAAAGCGGACCGACAGCAGATGGGCATCCTTTCGGGTGGCGAGCCACCAGTCAGCTGCCGCCTCGATGCGCTGGCGGCTTTCATGGCCAACGGCATCGAGGGAAGCCTGAAGGTCGCGCCTCGCCTTGACCTCGACAATGGCAATGAGATCGCCCTTTGCGGCAATGATATCGATCTCGCCTGCCTTTGTGCGGAAGTTGCGCGCGAGGATGCGGTAGCCTTTCACCTGCAGGGCAAGCATTGCCAGGAATTCGGTCCAGATACCATATTGCCTAGCCCTGCGGCGGCTCGAGGTACTGCGTGCGCCGCTCACCTGCCATCATCCCTATCCGGTGCATCACCATCTGGTGCATTCGTCTCGCGCGAGAGTTCGAGGGCTCGCTGGTAGAGGTCGCGCTTTGAGCGCCCGGAAAGAGTGGCGGCTTCTGCCGCTGCCCGGCTGAGCGAATTGTCCTTCAGCAAGTCCAGCAGGAGCGCATCAACATCAAGCTCGCCGCCGCCCGCTGCAGCAGGTGCCAGCACGATCACTATTTCACCCTTGGGGGGATTTTCACTGTAATGCACCGCCAGGTCACCAAGCGCGGCAAGGCGGGTCTCCTCGTGCAACTTGGTCAGTTCGCGGGCAATGCAGGCCTTTCGGGCTGTGCCCATGATCCCTGCCAGCACCGCCAGCGTGGCAGCCAGCCTGTTTGGGCTTTCGAAAAAGACCAGCGTTGCGGGCGAATCGCGGAACTGCTCCAGGAAATCCTGCCGCTCGCCCTGCCTTGAGGGAATGAAACCGGCAAAGGTGAACAATTCGGTCGGAAGGCCACTGGCAGCAAGCGCGGCAAGCGGCGCGCTGGCACCTGGTATCGGAAACACCGCAAGCTGCTGCTGCTTGGCGGCTGCCACCAGCCGCTGACCGGGATCGGAAACAAGCGGCGTTCCGGCGTCGGAAACCAGCGCAACCACCTCGCCCCTCACCACCCGCTCGAGCAGCCTTGGCCCGATGCTGTCGGCATTGTGTTCATTATAGGCGATGCGTTCGCGGGAGATCGCATAGCGGTTGAGCAGCTTCGCCGTTGTGCGGGTATCCTCGCAAGCGATGATGTCGGCGCTCGCCAGAACCTCCAGCGCCCGCAAGGTGATATCCCTCAGATTACCTATGGGCGTTGAAACCACATATAGGCCGGGTGCAGGCTTTCTTGCGGGCAGGCGGGCGCTGCCGATCTGGAAATCATTGTCTTTCATCCCGCCTTCATGCCCGTTGTGCGGGCAACTGGCAACAAACAGCCCCGATTTCCTTCAAATCAGGTTTTGCATACAGCGCGACCTGGCGCGTGGGATGGTTTGACTGAAAACACCACTTCATACCGGGGAACGGATGGCCGCGATTTCTTCACGATGGCTGTCGGTAATCCACGAACTGACCGCAATGCCCGGATGCTGGCAGCGACTCCGGTACAGATCGCCAGCATCTATATAAACCCGCCCATGATTTTATTGGCATCACGGAATGGATCCTCTGGTCAAGCCCGAGGATTACGGTGCACGTGAGGCACTTCGGGACCTTCTTACCGCGCCCTTCTTTTTGGGAGGGGGAGAATGGGGGGATTTCTCGTGGCTTGCTACCCCTTCTCCCCTGAAACCATTGGGTGGGAGAGGGAGAGAACTAATCCCCCCCCCGGTTTCTCCCCCCTATCCTTGCCCCACTGTCTCCCATGCAAACGTTGGAACGATCGCCACCGTGACAAAGGAGAGGCAGCGGCGGAGCGTTAGGCCCATCTAACGCCCTTTGGGGGTTCGACTCCCAGGGGGCTTAACTCGAAGGGCAGGCTGGACGGTGTACTGAAGAGCCTCGCAACACCACAAATCTCCGCGCAGAACCCGCCTCTCGGCGTTTTTCTGCGAAAAACGCCTACCGGTAACAGAAGGGTCGTACACATATGGGTCAAAAGAATGGCGCGCAGGCCGCGCGTTTGCTTTTTCTCGCTAACGCCAGCGCCTTCGGCGCGGCTGCGCGGGCGCGGGGTACAAGCCCTTGCGACCTTTTCGGTCGCTGCAGGCAATTTGCCCAGATTCATGGGCGAAATGACGGGTGCGCACAGGTTTGTCCGCAATTAACGCCGTGGAATTCCAGACCGGAAAAGGCAAGATGGCGGTAAGTGGCAACAAATCGCCCCAATTTCCTGCAATCGGGTTTTGCACAACGGCACGGCGACCCGTGTTAGTTTTCGCAAAAGGCTTAACCTTGGCGAAGAATTAGGGTATCGGAACGGAAATTCTTGCTTGTGCCGACCGCCTTTACGCCATCACAAATATTACGTAAGGGAAAAGCGTTGACCATATTTCAGGGGACGACATAATGGGTTTTTCAGGGGCAGAAAAACACCTCGATGCCGGACGCGGATTTCCTTCCCGGGGAAAAGTGCGCGCACTGGCCATTGCAGGCATAACATCGCTGGCGCTGGCTTCCTGCCAGTCCGCCAATCTGGGCACAGCGACTGACGGACTTGCGGATCAGGGGCAAACGCAGATCACCCTGTCACCAAACCCCAATGGTGAGGTTTTCGGCCAGGGATCCACGCGCGTTGCGCTACTGATTCCCAAGACGGCGCCGGGCAATGCGGCAACGGTCGCCAATGAAATACGCAACGGCGCGCTGCTTGCAATGCAGGATTTCGGGCAGAACACGCTGCAGCTTGTCATCAAGGACACAAAGGGACAGCCCGCCGATGCGCAGGCAATGGCCTCCGAAGCCGTACAGGAAGGGGCCAGCGCCATCATCGGGCCGCTGTTTTCGAGTTCCGTGAGCGCAGCATCAGCGGTCACCCAGCCTGCCGGTCGCACCATGATCGCGTTTTCCAATGATACGAGCGTTGCCCGGCGCGGGGTTTATCTGCTTTCCTACACGCAGGAAGCGGACACCCGCCGCATGATGAATTACGCCTTGTCCACCGGCAAGCGCAACATCCATGCCTTCCTTCCTGATTCCACCGTGGGAACGCTGCAGGAAGGCGTCTTGCGCGAATTGGCAGGCAGTGCCGGTGCAAATGTGCAGATCAGCAAATATGAGCGGTCCGGCCCGGGTATCGAGCAGACCGTTAGAGATGCTGCCGTACCGCTCGCCAGTGCCGATGCCATCTATATTCCCGAAGGCGGGCAGTTGCCGGAGGTGATCCTCGGCTCAATCAAGCGGGTTGGAGTTTCCCTTCAGGGTAAGCAGGTTTATGGCTCGGGCCAGTGGGAATCCGTCAAGTTCGGCAACCCGGACATGGAAGGTGCGCTTTATACGGGACGGGACGTTCAAAACTTTGCCGCCTTCGCGACCCGATACGAGACGACCTACAATACCAAGCCGGGCGTGTTCGCTGCACTGGGATATGATGCGGTTACGCTGGCCGCCAGCCTTGTCAGTTCGAAGGGTGGGGCGACAGCCTTCCAGCCGGCAACGATCGAGGACCGCCGCGGCTTTGCCGGGATCAATGGCATTTTCCGCATCCTGCCGGATGGCACGACCCAGCGTGGTCTTGCAGTATACAGGGTGCAGAATGGCGTGGGCCAGGTTGAAAGCCCGGCTCCTTCGAGTTTTTCGGGGTCCTGATCGAGAAAGACGGGTAAGTAATTTATTCTCCGCCTTGGCTCTCGATTTAATCCCCACTTTGGCGCTCGGTCCCATAATCCTTACAGATTGCCATCATCATCGATGGCATCGAGCGCATCCAGTGCCTTTTTGAGTGCGCGTGCATTATCCCCGCCCAGGCGCTGAACGAGCTCAGCATCATGGCGTATCCCCAGGCTGGCGATCTCGTGATAGGCTTCCAAACCAGGCCTTTTCAGTTCCAGCCACTCCTCGCGGCGGTCCTGCAGACTTTGCGAACGTGACAGCCAGCCGCGCTGCTCCAGCGAGGCAACCGCCCTGCTGACCTTGGTCTTGTGCTGGTTGGAAAGCTGGCAGATCTGGCGGGCAGTGAGCCTGCCATGCTGGCCAAGGTTGGCAAGGACCCGCCACTCGGGACGGGTCATGGCGTAGCGTTGCCTGTAATATGCCGAGAAAGTCAGGCTCATGCGCTCTGCCGCCTTGTTGAGGCGATAGGGCAGAAAACTGTCCAGATCGAATGTGTCTGACTTGCGGCCTGTCACGGTTCCCACTTGATAGTTACAGAATTGACTGTTACATTCGTAACTAATTAATGCGCCTGCCGTCAAGACGGATCAGGCGCAGGATGAGGAGAACTCCCATGCTGGAAAAGACCGACCCTGCCCTGGTGCAGGCCCATTCGACCGCGACCGAGCCCGGCTACATGCCAGGCTTTGGCAATGACTTCGAGACGGAAGCCCTGCCTGATGCCCTGCCGAAGGGAATGAACTCGCCGCAGAAATGCAATTACGGCCTTTATGGCGAGCAGCTTTCGGGAACGGCCTTTACCGCTCCAAGCCATCAGAACGAGCGTACCTGGTGCTATAGGATCCGCCCGTCCGTGAAGCATTCGGGCCGGTACAAAAAGATTGCGCTGCCCTATTGGAAATCGGCACCCAATGTCGATCCGGACGTGATCTCACTCGGCCAGTACCGCTGGGACCCCGTTCCCCACACGGACGAGGCGCTCAACTGGCTGACCGGTATGCGCACGATGACCACTGCTGGTGACGTCAATACACAGGTCGGCATGGCGACCCATATCTACCTGGTGACGCAAAGCATGGAAGATCAGTATTTCTATTCAGCTGATTCGGAATTTCTGGTCGTTCCACAGGAGGGCCGACTTCGCTTTTGTACCGAGCTTGGCATTATTGATCTTGAGCCCAAGGAAATCGCGATCCTGCCGCGCGGCCTCGTCTATCGGGTCGAATTGATCGACGGCCCTGCCCGCGGTTTCGTCTGCGAGAATTACGGCCAGAAGTTCGAGCTGCCCGGCCGTGGCCCGATCGGCGCGAACTGCATGGCCAACCGGCGCGATTTCAAGACCCCGGTTGCCTGGTTCGAGGACCGTGAAGTGCCCTCTACCCTCACCATCAAGTGGTGCGGGCAGTTCCATGAAACCGCGATCGGCCATTCGCCGCTCGATGTTGTGGCCTGGCATGGCAATTATGCACCGGTCAAATATGACCTGCGGACCTATTGCCCGGTCGGCTCGATCCTGTTCGACCATCCCGATCCGTCGATCTTTACCGTGCTGACCGCGCCTTCCGGCGTACCGGGCACGGCCAATATCGACTTCGTCCTGTTCCGCGAACGCTGGATGGTAATGGAGGACACGTTCCGTCCGCCCTGGTATCACAAGAACATCATGAGCGAACTGATGGGTAACATCTATGGCCAGTATGATGCCAAGCCGAAGGGCTTTGTTCCCGGCGGGGTCAGCCTGCACAACATGATGCTGCCGCACGGCCCCGACAAGAACGCCTTTGAGGGCGCCTCGAATGCGAACCTCAGACCGGAGAAGCTCGACAACACGATGAGCTTCATGTTTGAAACGCGCTTCCCCCAGCACCTGACGGAGTTCGCCGCAAAAGAGGCTCCCCTGCAGGATGATTACATCGATTGCTGGAGTGACCTTGAGAAGAAATTCGACGGTACGCCAGGCAGGAAATAATGAACTTCTGGGGTTACTTCTTTTTCTTCATGCTTGCGGTTGCGGCGGGCGCTATCGTCTGGGCATGGTGGCACAAGTTTTTCGGGCACGGACCTTCCGCTTATGGCAAGGGGCCCGGACACGAATTGCGCGGCCTCGGGCGAGAGCAATGGAACCGTATCAAGGATCGCGAACACCGCTGATATTCACTAATCGTATTTGAAAGAGAACCATCTTGAAACTGGCAACACTGAAAGACTCCACCCGCGACGGTAAGCTCGTCGTGGTCTCGAAAGACCTGACCAAATGCTCCGAGGTCGGGCATATTGCCCGCACGCTGCAGGAGGTTCTCGATGACTGGGAACATCTGGCACCGCGCCTCGAGCGGGTGGCTGAGGGTATCGAGACCGGTTCACAGCCAACCATGCGCTTTCACGAGCATCATGCCACTTCTCCCCTGCCGCGTGCCTATCAGTGGGCGGACGGGTCGGCCTATGTCAATCACGTCGAACTGGTGCGCAAGGCGCGCAATGCCGAAATGCCGGAAACCTTCTGGACTGATCCGCTGATGTATCAGGGCGGCTCCGATACTTTCCTTGGCCCGCGCGATCCGATCATCTTCCCGGCCGAAGCGGTTCCGGCATGGGGTATCGACATGGAAGGCGAAGTCGCGGTCATTGTTGATGACGTTGCCATGGGCGCAACGGCTGAGGAAGCTGCCAGCGCCATCCGCCTGATCATGCTGGTCAATGATGTTTCGCTGCGCGGACTGATCCCGGCAGAACTCGCCAAGGGTTTCGGCTTTTTTCAGGCCAAGCCCTCAAGCGCGTTTTCACCGGTTGCGGTCACGCCTGATGAACTGGGCAGTAAATGGGATGGCGGCAAGGTCCATCTGCCGCTCCTCGTCAACTACAATGGCAATGCTTTTGGCAAGGCCAATGCGGGCGTCGACATGACCTTCGATTTCGGACAGCTGATCGCCCATGCAGCCAAGACCCGCAATCTGGGCCCCGGTACGATCATCGGTTCGGGCACCGTATCGAACAAGGGCGCAGATGGCTCACCTGGCACGCCGGTTTCACAGGGCGGCGCGGGCTATTCCTGCATTGCTGAAATCCGCATGATCGAAACCATCAATGACGGCAAACCGACCACCGAATTCATGAAATTCGGCGACACCGTGCGTATCGAAATGAAGGATGACAGGGGGCACTCGATCTTCGGGGCGATCGAGCAGAAAGTGGAAAAGGCATGAGCAAGAAATTCGCATCACAGGGCGACATGAGCGAGAAGGAAATCTCGTTCACGGAAATAGGCCGCGACCTTTGGGCGTTCACCGCAGAGGGTGATCCCAATTCCGGCGTCATCATCGGCGATGACAGCGTGATGATCATCGAGGCACAGGCAACGCCGCGCCTTGCCCGCAAGGTGATCGAAAAGGTGCGCCAGATCACTGACAAGCCGATCAGCCATCTGGTACTGACCCACTACCACGCCGTGCGCGTATTGGGTGCCTCTGCCTTCAATGCGCCGCAGGTCATCATGAGCGAGAAGGCGCGGGGTATGGTTGTGGAGCGCGGCCAGGAAGACTGGGACTCCGAATTCGACCGCTTCCCGCGTCTTTTCCAGGGCCATGAGGAAATCCCCGGCCTGACCTGGCCAACAACCACTTTCAAAGGCCGCATGAGCGTGTATCTCGGCAACCGCCGGGTGGACCTGATGCAGCTTGGACGCGCCCACACGGCGGGCGATATCGTAGCCTATGTGGGCGATGAAAACGTCATGTTCACCGGTGACATCGTCGAATACCACTCGGCCTGCTATTGCGGTGACGGGCATTTCCACGACTGGCCGGCAACACTGGAAGCGATCCGCGCCTTTGACGTGGACGCGATCGCGCCAGGGCGCGGCGATGCGCTGGTCGGCAAGGAAATGGTCAATGCCGCGCTGACCAATACGGCTGATTTCGTACGCTCGACCTATATTCCGGTTGCGAAGGTTGCCTTGAAGGGCGGTTCACTGAAAGAGGCATGGGACGCCTGCCGGGCTGAATGTGATCCGAAGTTTTCCGATTACGCGATCTATGAGCACTGCCTGCCGTTCAATGTTGCAAGGGCCTATGACGAGGCGCGCGACATTGACACGCCGCGGATCTGGACTGCGGAGCGAGACAAGGAAATGTGGGAACAATTGCAGGGCTGATCACTATGTTGGGGGATGGTGTTGAAGAATTTAAGAGGAACGTTGACCCTCAAGCCATTGCGAATTTGGTGTCTATCACCGCGAGATGGGTTGACCCGGATACATTTGCTCTCCTTCCAGTTTCATCGCCACACACCTATAGAAAAGCTCCTCTTTACAAATCTGATTGGCAAGAACGTCAAACCAATAGAAGCGCACCGAAACATGAAGGTAATGTCGCAGCCAATATTGCACTAACTAAAGCGCTGGGGCTAAAATCTTCAGAAAGGAAGAACTGGTCTTGTTGCCACATTTGGGGGAATGACGATGCGAGCTTCCAATCTGCCGAATCTGAGGTAAATAACCCTCGTTATTTTACATGCCTTGCAAACATGGTTCTACTTCCTTCGCCGCTCAAAGCTTTCACTGATACAATCCCAGAGATAAAGGCGGCTCTCAGGATAGCGGCCTATACTCTATATGGATTTATTCCTGAAAATCGAAATCTGCCAGCTCCAGCTGATGCAGGCGCGTTTTTGCCAAATGCCTGGCTTGAGGAGAATTTCAATGGAATCCATCACCTCAATTCCAAGATACGCCGATGGGCTGAAAATGAATCCAGAAAAATTGCGAGGCTAGTCGATAAACCAATAGGGAGTTACCCAATCGACCAAGTGCGAGAGGTAATTGTTTATTGGAACAAAAAAAAACCCAATTCACTTTTGCCTCAGACTGTCCAACAGATTGGAAAGTTGTCACGGAACAACGATCTTATTACCTGATTGTATGCTGAAACGTCTAACAAAGGAGGTTCAATGACCAACCCGATCGACAGATGTCTCAGGCTTGCCCGCGAAGCGGGGATTGAAGGCGTGACCAGGGGCGAACATGAGGGCCAGCCTGCGCTTTTCTGTGATGACAAACCCTTTGCGGTGTTCGTGAAGAATGATGAAATCGATCTGACAACCACCTTTGAGGGCGGCTTGCAATTGATGCAGTCCAACCCTGACGTATTCAGGAACCCGAAAGGCAAGCCGCAGGGCAATGCCGTGCGGGTCGACTGTTCGGGTGTCAGCGATGAGGAACTGGCAATTCATCTGGAGCAGTCCTGCCACTGCGTGTCCTGAAGTGAGGGCAAGGCGGGACCGCTCACAGTGGGGAGGAAACAATGCCGCGCTACGAATACGAGCCGTTTGAGTATGTGACACCGCCGGAATTGTCCGGCGGCGATGCGCCGGAGCGCTACCGCGTTGCAATCATCGGTGCGGGGCCGATCGGCCTTGCCATGGCCATCGACCTGGCGCTGAAGGATATTCCATCGGTTGTTCTAGACGACAATAATGTAGTGTCGGTGGGCTCACGGGCGATCTGCTGGTCGAAGCGCACGCTGGAGATCTTCGACCGCCTCGGCGTTGGCAAACGCATGCTGGAAAAGGGCGTCACCTGGAAGGTCGGACGGCTGTTTCACGGCTCGAAGGAAGTCTACAGTTTCGACCTGCTGCCGGAGGAAGGCCACACCTATCCCGCCTTCATCAATCTCCAGCAATACTATGTCGAGCAATACCTTGTGGAGCGCGCGAAGGAGTTTCCCGAACTCATTGACCTCAGGTTCAAGAACAAGGTTATCGATCACGCTGACAAGGGCGATCATGTCGAGGTGACCGTCGAAACCCCCGATGGAAACTACACGCTCAAGGCCGAATACCTCATTGCATGCGACGGCGCGCGTTCGCCTACCCGCCAGCGGATGAACCTGCCTTTCGAGGGGCAGACTTTCGAGGAAAAATTCCTCATCGTCGATGTTGAGATGGAGGAAAGTCCGTTTGGCCCCGGAACGGATGACGCGGCCGAACGCTGGTTCTGGTTCGAACCCGATTTCCACCAGGGCAATTCGACCCTGCTGCACAAACAGCCGGACAACATCTACCGTATCGATTTCCAGCTTCAGCCCGATGCCGACGAGGCGGAAGAAAAGAAGATCGAAAATGTGGACCGGCGCCTAAGGGCCATGATCGGTGACAAGCCGTATACGCTTGACTGGATGAGCATTTATCGTTTCACCTGCGCCAAGCTGGACAGATTCGTGCACAATCGCGTCCTGTTTGTCGGCGACAGCGCCCATGTGGTCTCACCCTTCGGAGCGCGCGGCGGCAATGGCGGGGTTCAGGATCTCGACAATATCGGGTGGAAACTGGCGGCGATCCTCAAGTGCGAGGCTGACCAATCCCTGCTCAATACCTATTGCGAGGAACGTGAGCACGGTTCTGCCGAGAACATCCTCAATTCCTCGCGCGCCACCAATTTCATGACTCCGAAATCGCCAACGGAGAAACTGTTTCGCGACGAAGTCCTTCGCCTTGCACGCGACACGCCGTTTGCCCGCAGAATGATCAATTCGGGAAGACTCTCGCTGCCCTGTTCGCTTGAAGAATTCATGCCTGACAGCGGCTCTGATGAGGCCAGGGTTGCGCCCGGTTATCCCGCGATTGATGCGCCGCTCAAGGGGGCAAATGGCGAAACTTCGCTCATCCATCTCGTCGGCGGAGAGTTCGTTCTTGTCTCTTTCGGGGGGATCAAACCCGAGACCGGCGTAAACGACATCCGGCATTTGCATGTCTTTCCCAAGGGTCACTCGGCTTCGCTGTCGGCACAGGAATTTGCCGATATCAGCGGCGTTGCCTTTGTCCGCTATGGCGAGAGCCTGACCTACCTGTTCCGCCCTGATGGCCATGTCTGCGGCGTGTGGCAAAAGGCGCAACCTGGCAAGATCCAGCATGCACGTGCGCTGGCGCTCGGGCAAACGCAAACCAGCGGAGTTGCTGCGCAATGACCTACAAGCGCGATGCCATGAACCTTCGCAGCAATGGCGATGATTTCTATGCGGCCCTGATGGAGGCCCATGAAGGGCTCAGTGAGGACCAGTCAAACCGGCTCAATGCAAGGCTGGTGCTGATCATGGCCAACCATATCGGCGATACGGACGATCTCAAGGCAATGCTCGAACATGCAAGGCAGGCAGGCGAATGAGCGGCGCGATCCTCTATGATTACTGGCGCTCCTCGGCCAGCTACCGGGTCCGCATCGCGCTCAATCTTTGTGCCGTCGAATTCGAGAGCGTCTCTGTCGATCTCGTGAAGGGCGACCAGTCAGCGCCCGACCATCTGGCGCGCAATCCGCAGGGCTTTGTCCCCGTTCTTGAAATCGACGGGCTGCGCCTGACACAGTCGCTGGCAATCATCGAATATCTGCAGGATACGCGCGGCTATCCCGTCATGCCGGAAGACGCGGCCGGGCGCGCGCGGGTGCGGGCGCTTTCACATGTAATCGCCATGGAGACCCATCCGGTCTGCAATCCCAGTGTCGTTGGCGAAGTAATCAAGCGGGCCGGGGCAAGCGGGGACGACGCCAATGCGCTGCGGGTCGACTGGATGAAATATTTCATCGCCAAGGGGCTGGCGGCGTTCGAGGCTCTGCTGGACAACCCCAGGACAGGCGAATTCTGCCATGGCGACACGCCCGGATTGGCCGATATCTGCCTTGTACCGCAGGTCTACAATGCGAAGCGCTGGGGGGCAGACATATCAGCGCTGAAGCGGATTGCGGCCATTTGCGAACACTGCGAAGCGCTCGATGCCTTTGCTGCGGCCCATCCGGACCGGCATAATCCGGAAGGATGATCAGGGCCGAAGGCAGATCAGGCGGTCACCTCGTCGCCCTGGCCATTCCCCTCAACGATCTCGCCGAACCTGGTGAAGAACTGGCCTGCCAGCTTCTTGGAGGTGGAATCGATCAGGCGTGAACCCAACTGGGCGATCTTGCCGCCGACATCCGCCTTGGCGGTATAGGTAAGGACCGTGGCATCGCCATCCCCGGTGAGGGTGACATCGGCGCCACCCTTGGCGAAACCGGCGATGCCGCCCTTACCTTCGCCGACAATGGTGTAGGAATGGGGCGGGTTCAGATTGGTCAGTTCCACCTCACCGTTGAATTTGGCTTTCACCGGCCCGATCTTGAGCGTAACGGTGGCGGACATCTGCGTCGGCGAGGACATTTCAAGGCTTTCGCAGCCTGGAATGGATGCCTTAAGGATTTCCGGATCATTGAGCGCTGCCCAAACTTTTTCAACCGGTGCCTCGATGCGCTGTTCGCCTGACATGTCCATGGATCGTATTTCCTCGCATAGTTGGATTCAGCAGACAGATGCCACACAAAAGGGCATTTTTCCATTAGCCAGATTGCCTAGTTGCAACCTGCAAGGCAACAACCACCGGGCCGATAAGGCCGGAAACTGCAGGTTTCCACTGCAATTGCAGGCTTGAAAACAGGGGCGAATTTTCGTGTAGTCGGTTATCCTTTCGCGGAGATTTCCAATGAACCCGGCACTCTGGCTTCGGCGTTCTGCCACTGTTTATCCGGACCGTCCTGCGCTCTTATCAGGCAGCAAAAAAGTCGCCGATTATGCCGGCTTTGCCGGTGCGGCGGCAGCAATTGCAGGCAGCCTCGTCCAGGAGCATTGTATCAATCGCGGTGACCGGGTTGCCGTCTTTGCAAAGAACTGCACGCAATACCTGGAAGCCCTTTACGGCATCTGGTGGGCAGGCGCTGTGGCGGTTCCCATCAATGCCAAGCTGCATGCCCTGGAAGCGGCCTGGATCATCGAGAATTCGGGCGCGAAACTGACATTCACCACAGGCGGCACCGAAAGGGAACTCGTGCCGGTCCTTCCTGATTGTTGTGTAAGGACACTTGATCTGGAAGGGCAGGAATTCCAGCAAATGAAAACCGGCATGACGATGACAGAGCCTGCCGAGTTGGCGCGCGATGATCTGATCTGGCTGTTCTATACTTCCGGCACGACCGGAAGGCCAAAAGGGGTCATGATCAGTTGCGGCAATGTCCATGCCATGGCATTCGCCTATTTCGTTGATGTCGACGAGGTTTCACCAGACGACACTGCACTTTACGCCGCCCCAATCAGCCATGGCGCAGGCATCTACAATTTCATGCATGTGATGAAGGCAGCGCGCCATGCCGTACCGGTTTCCGGCGGGTTTGATCCAGCAGAGATTTTCGATGCTGCGCGCCAACTGGGCAACCTCCACATATTTGCCGCGCCAACCATGATCAAACGGTTGGTCGAGGCTGCAAGGAATGGCGGGGAAAGCGGCGAAGGCATCAAGACGATCGTCTATGGCGGCGGACCAATGTATCTTGCCGATATCATCGAGGCGGTGGATGTACTGGGGGACCGGTTCTGCCAGATCTATGGCCAGGGCGAGAGCCCGATGTGCATTACCGCGCTGCCCCGCCACCTGGTGAGCGACCGCCGCCACCCCTCATGGCAATCGCGGCTAGCTTCTGTCGGCACCGCACAGAGCTGCGTGGAAATCAGGATTGCAACAGAAGACGGTGAGGCTTGTGCGGTTGGTGAGACCGGGGAAATCCTCGTTCGCGGCGCACCGGTGATGCAGGGATACTGGAACAATCCGCAAGCCACCGCCTCGACGCTGAAGGATGGCTGGCTGTGGACCGGCGACATGGGGGTGCTGGACGAAGACGGGTTCCTGACACTGAAGGACCGCTCGAAGGATGTGATCATTTCAGGCGGCACCAACATCTATCCAAGGGAGGTGGAAGAAGCGCTTCTGACCCATCCCGGCGTGAGGGAGGTTTCGGTGGTCGGAAAGGCTGAGCCCGAATGGGGAGAGGTCGTCATCGCCTTTGTCTGCAGGCAGGACGGGGTAAGGCCCGATGCGGCGGAACTCGACCGGTATTGCCTTGAGCGGATAGCCCGCTTCAAGCGGCCCAAGGCGTATCATTTCGTCGATGAACTGCCCAAGAACAATTACGGCAAGGTTTTGAAAACGGAGTTGCGCAAGCTCCTTTGAGCCTGCGAATCAGACGAAAAAAAAGGCGCATCCACGAAATACGGTGAGATGCGCCTTTAAGTTCGGCTCAACAGCCTGATCGAGGGAGGAGACGATCAGTACATGTGCTGTCCGCCGTTGATTGATATTGTGGAGCCGGTAACGAACTTGCTGTCCTCGCGGCAGAGGAACCAGACAGCGCGGGCAATCTCGCTCGCATCGCCGAGGCGGCCGACAGGGATGGTGGCCACAATCTTCTCAAGAATGTTTTCCGGTACTGCTGCAACCATGTCGGTGGCAACATAGCCAGGTGCCACGGTATTGGCGGTTATGCCGTTTCGGGCACCTTCCTGGGCCAGCGCCTTTGTCATGCCAATGACGCCCGCCTTTGCCGCGCAGTAGTTGACCTGGCCATACTGGCCAGCCTGGCCGTTGACCGAGGAAATATTGACAATGCGGCCGAAGTTCTGCTCGACCATGTGTGGCCAGGCATGCTTGCACATGTTGAAGACGGACGTGAGGTTCGTCTGAATGACATCCATCCAGTTTTCATAGGACATGCGCTTGAGTGTGCCATCACGGGTGATACCGGCATTGTTTACAACGATGGTAACCGGGCCGTGGTCGGAAACGATCTGCTCGACCGCCTTGCCGCAAGCCGCATGATCGGCAACATCCCACTTGTATGCCTGGACCCCGGTTTCATCGGTAAATTTCCTGGCGGCCTCTTCATTGCCAGCGTAGCCGGCAACGACATTGTAGCCTTTTGCATTCAGTAGTTCACAGATACCCCGGCCGATGCCGCGGGTTCCGCCAGTAACAATAGCAGTACGCTTGGTCATTGAAGAATTCCTCCCTGTGTTTCTCCGTTCCGGGAAACAGCTTAGCGTCAAGTCCGCACATTAGTCGATGGCTTCTTCAAGAAAAGACAGACCTTCGTGCTAATCCCATTTATCAGCAACGAAGGGATAATCCGCAATGCAAACGGGCAGCCATGATCTGGATCAAGCTGCCCGTTGGCAAATTCGCAATGTTTGGATTTCAGATCATTTTTCGCGGTGTCTGGCGATGAAATCCATCACGACAGGGCGAATGTTGCGGTGCCAGGCCTTGCCGGAAAAAATGCCGTAATGGCCGGCTTCGGGCTCAAGATGATGTGCCTTCATGTGATCCGGCAAGCCCGAAAGAAGGTCAAGCGCTGCGGCACACTGGCCTGGCGCTGAAATATCATCACGGCCGCCCTCAACGATCTTCATTGGCACCGATGTAATCTTCGCGAAATCCACTTTCCTGCCACCTACGACAAATTCGTTACGCGCGATTTCGCGGTTCTTGAAAATGCGGTGCACCGTTGAAAGGTAAAATTCCGCAGGCATGTCCATGACAGCCAGGTATTCGTCATAGAAGGTATTGTGACGGTCGCGGTCACCGGCTTCGCCCCGCGCAACGCGGACAATCTGGTTTACAAAAGCTGCAGTGTGCTTGTCCCAGTTCATGGCCATGAAAGAGGCAAGCTGGACGCTGCCGGGATATACCTTGCGGCCAATGCCCGGGAAATTGGCGCCGACTGTCTGGATCACGGAATTCTCCAGCTGGCCCATGGTGACGCGGTTGCCGAAATCGGTAACCTCAGTGGCGTTTGCATCTGGGTCAACCGGGCCGCCGATGAGGGTCATCGTGGCAGGCTGGGATTCAGGTTCATTTTCGGCAAGCCAGGCAACAGCGGCAAGAGTGAGCGGCACAGGCTGGCAGACGGCGATAACATTGGTGTCAGGGCCGAGAAAGCGGAAGAAGTCCACCAGATGCATGGTGAAATCCTCGATGTCGAACTTGCCTGCGGATACCGGCACGTTGCGGGCATTGCGCCATTCGGTGATGAACACATCGCAGTTCGGCAGGAGGCTGGTGACAGTGTTGCGCAGCAGGGTTGCATAGTGGCCGGACATGGGGGCAATCAGCAGAACCTTCGGACGGTCCTTGACGTCGGGCCGCTTGACCCGGAATTCGAGCAGGCGTCCGAAGGGTTTTTCCAGCACCTTCTCGACAGTGACAAGATAATCCTTGCCGCCGGTGACTACCGAATTGATGCCCCAGTCGGGCTTGATGGCAAGACGGTTGAATGTGCGTTCGGTGACCTCGCCCCACGCGGCAAAGCTGGCGGGTAGCGGATTGGGCGCCAGACCGAAAACCGGATTTGACCAGAATGCCTTGGCAGTTGTCCCGGCCCAAAGGGAGGCAAGGCGCATTGATTCGGTCGCGTCATACGCAACGTAGGTATAAGGGGTAGCCATAGGTATTCCTTGAATTCAGCCCGATTTGGCCGTACTTGTACGCCTGTCGCCAAACAAGAGCAACTGTTTCCCCATGACCAATTCGAACTATGATCCCAAACAGTTAAAGGCGAATCTCGATGAATTGGAGAATTTGACTGTTCGGCTGGTAAAGGCGATTGCAAACAAGCGCGACAGTGATCCCTCGATGCAGGGGCCGAGTTACAATCTTTATGCAAAGGCAGCTGCTGCCTATTATGCAGAGATGATGTCGCGGCCGGAAAAGATCATCGAACAACAGGTGCAGTTCTGGAGAAAGAGCCTCGAAAACTTCTCCGAGGCGCAGAAGAAACTGTCCAGCGAAGGCGATGAAACGACGGAAAGGAAGCCTGTCGACAAACGCTTCAAGAACCCGCTCTGGGAAGCAAACCCGTATTTCAATTTCATTCGAAACCAGTATCTGCTTTCATCCGACACCATCCAGGAAACCGTGGACGGACTGGGCGAGATAGACGCCCATGACAAGCAGCGGGTGCAGTTTTTCGCCCGCCAGATGGTGGATCTGTTTTCTCCGGCGAATTTCTTCGGAACCAATCCCGATGCGCTGGAAAAGGCGATGGAGACCAATGGCCAGTCTCTGGTGGACGGACTTGCCAACCTGGTTCGCGACCTTGAAGCCAATGATGGCGAACTGGCCGTCACGCTGGCAGATCCCACGGCCTTCCAGGTTGGGGAAAACATTGCCACCGCCCCAGGCGAGGTTGTCTATCGCAACCGCATGTTCGAGCTGATCCAGTACACGCCGACCACGGATGAAGTCCACAAGACGCCGCTGGTGATTTTCCCGCCCTGGATCAACAAGTTCTACATCCTTGATCTGAAGGAGCAGAACAGTTTCATCCGCTTTGCGGTGTCACAGGGCTTCACGGTGTTTGTCGTCTCCTGGGTCAATCCCGACGAGACCTATCGCGATGTGGGGATCGAGACCTATGTCAAGGAAGGCGCACTCGAGGCCATCGAGAAAGTCAGCGAGATTTGCGACGTCAAGAAGGTCAACACGATCGGCTACTGTATTGGCGGCACGCTGCTGACCATTACCCTTGCCCACATGGCGGCAAACAAGGACCACAGGGTCAAGAGCGCCACCTTCTTCACCACACTGACCGATTTTGAGGAAGCGGGCGAACTGGGTGTCTTTATTGACGAGGATTTTCTGGAGGCCATCGAGAATGAAGTTGACCGCAAGGGCTATCTCGACAGTTTCTACATGTCCAAGACCTTCAGTTTTTTGAGGGCAAATGACCTGGTTTACGGGCCGGCGGTCCGCTCCTACATGATGGGAGAGGCCCCGCCAGCCTTCGATCTCCTGTTCTGGAACGGTGATTCGACCAACCTGCCCGCCCTGATGGCGAAGGAGTATTTGCGCAAGCTGTATTCCGGCAATGATCTCGTAAAGGGCCGTTTTCAGGTGGATTCCAAAGCAGTGAAGATGTCGGATATCGAGATCCCGATCTTTGCAGTGGCAAGCGAGTCCGACCACATTGCGCCGTGGAAATCCTCCTTCAAGGGTTTGAGCAGGTTCTCTGGCGAAAAGGAACTCGTTCTTGCCGAAAGCGGTCATATTGCCGGTGTTGTCAATCCGCCCTCATCAGGCAAATATGGCTACTGGCTGAACCCGGCCCCGCTGGAAGACCCCGATGCATGGCAGAAGGCCGGCGAACATCGCAAGGGCAGCTGGTGGGAACACTGGTCCGCATGGCTTTCAGGCCATTCGGGCAAGATGGTGCCCGCCAGACAGCCGGGTAGCGACGAATTTCCCGCGCTTTGCCCTGCGCCCGGCACCTATGTCGTTGCCAAGCGGAAAAAATAATGTCGCTTTACTACATAGTATCAATGACTTGATTGGAAAAATGCCGCATTGCAGCATTTTTATCTTGAAATGACGCGTTGCGGCATGTATATACTCGGCACGTTCAGCGGCTACCTCCTCCCGGTCGTTGGACCAGAAATCAAACTCCTCCCGCCGATCCGGAATTTCCGGAAGAAAGACGCAAGACAATGACCAAGACTCCAGATTACACCAAAATGTTCCAGGACATGTTTGCCGGTAAATTCGGCGACGTAAATGCTGTCAACGACATGATGAAAGACGCTGCCGAGTTTGGCGCGAAATTCAACAAGATCGCTCTTGAAACCGCTGAGAAGAACGCTGAACTCTCCAATGCATGGATGAAAGACGCTCTGAACAAATACGATGCTTTCACCAAGGTCCAGTCAGAGCCGGCCGATTACGCCAAGGTTGCTGCTGATGTTTTCTCAGCACAGGCACAGGCTACTCCCGAGCACGTTGCAAAGTTCGCTGAAGTTGCAAAATCTGCCCAGATGGCAACTGTTGAACTGATGATGGCTGCTGGCAAAGAGTTCCAGGCTGAAGCCGTAAAAACTGTCAAGTCAGCCACCAAAGCTGCCTGATCGGTCAAAAGACTCCTCCCAACTGTTGAAGCCTACATGGTGACGACAGTACCGAAAGAGCGGTTCCCCAGGAACCGCTCTTTTCTTTTGTGGGTGCCTGACTTGTCGGCAGCCTCGCGCGATTCGGCCAGCCCACTGACTGCAAGTAACCACTTTCAGCCGGGTAGAATTGATTATGCCGCTATGCGGCGTATAGTGTCATCAGGCCCTTGGACAATCCGGAGACGAGAGCATTGAGTGAATCAGACAATACAACCAGTGAACCGATCATCATCAAGCGTTATGCCAGCCGCAAACTCTACGATGCCGCTGCGAAGGAATATGTCACACTTGAGGATATTGCCCGCTATCTGAAAAAGGGCCGCGAAGTCCAGATCATCGACAAGAAAACCGGGGAAGACCTGACCCGCCAGTATCTTGTGCAGATCATCGCGGACTTCGAGAGCCAAGGCGAAGGCGAAACAGCCTTGCCGCTCAACGTGCTGACCGACCTTGTGCGCCACTATCAGGACCAGGCCAGTGCCATGACGCCGGCATTCCTCACCCAGATGTTCGAACAGTTCCGAGCCCAGCAGGAACGCATGATGTCGGAAATCGGCTCCATGCGCGAGAACATGTTCGATCCCCAGAATGCAATGGAGACCATGCGGGACTGGCAGGCCAGGCAGGCAGAGTTCTTTTCAAGGGCATGGCAGGGATGGTCATCACAGGACGACACACCGGCTCCGCCCCCACCTACCTCCCCGGCAGCACCCGAGCCCGGCCCTTCCACTTCGGACGATGCCAAAGAGCGCAAGATTGCCGAACTCGAGGCAAACCTGAAAGCAATGCAGGAACAGCTGGCAAAACTGCGCTAGGCGAAAGAGTTCGCCAAAGCGCATCATCATGCCGGAAATGATCTGGCAAATCTCGAAGTGGCATGCTTTACAGGCGCCGAGAAAGCGCAATTGCGCGCAAGAAGAACACGTGGAGGCATACAATGTTGGACAAGCGCAAATTCTACATCAATGGCGAATGGGTCGACCCGATCAATGGTACGGACTTTCCCGTCATAAACCCGTCGACCGAAGAAGAATATGCGGTCATCTCGCTGGGTGGCGAGGCTGACAGCGAAGCAGCGATCAGCGCCGCAAAGGAAGCGTTCAAAACCTGGGCATGGTCCAGCAAGGAAGAGCGTCTCGCGCTCCTGAAACGGATTCTCGAAGTCTATATCGACCATTCCGATGAAATGGGCGAAGTCATTTCGCAGGAAATGGGCGCGCCCATCGACATGTCCAGAACCTCCCAGGCAACATCGGGCACCTACCACATCGAAGCCTTCATCAGGGCGCTGGAAGATTTCAAATTCGAGCGCGAACTGCGCGCCGACGCTCCCAATGACAAGATCATCTATGAGCCGATCGGGGTTTGCGGACTGATCACGCCCTGGAACTGGCCGATGAACCAGATCGCCCTGAAGGTCATTCCGGCGCTTGCGACCGGCTGCACGATGATCCTCAAGCCATCTGAACAGTCGCCGCTTTCAGGCATGCTGTTTGCCGACATCATGCACAAGGCCGGGGCGCCGAAAGGTGTCTTCAATCTTGTCAATGGCGATGGCCCGGGCGTCGGCACCACGCTTTCCGGCCACAAGGATATCGACATGGTTTCCTTCACCGGTTCGACCCGTGCCGGCCGTCTGATTACCAAGAATGCAGCCGACTCGATCAAGCGCGTCAGCCTGGAACTGGGTGGCAAGGGCGCCAATATCATTTTTGAGGATGCCGACCCGAAAGCCGTCAAGCAGGGTGTCATCCGCTGCTTCAACAATACCGGTCAGTCCTGTAATGCGCCAACACGCATGCTGGTGCAGCGTTCGCGTTATGATGAGGCAGTCGAACAGGCCAAGGCTGCTGCTGATGCAACGGCTGTTGACCTGGCATCCCGCGAAGGCCGCCATATCGGCCCCGTCGTCAATGCGCTGCAGTTCGAGAAGATCCAGGCACTCATTGAAGTCGGCATAAAGGAAGACAAGGCAACCCTAATTGCCGGCGGGCTTGGCCGACCGGAAGGATTGAACCGCGGCTATTTCGTGCGACCTACCGTCTTTGCCGATTGCAACAATGACATGCGGATCATGCGCGAGGAAATCTTCGGGCCGGTGCTTTGCATGATGCCTTTCGACACCGAAGAAGAAGCAATCGCGATCGCCAATGATACCGATTACGGCCTGACCAACTACATCCAGACCAGCGATGGCGAGACAGCCAACCGCGTTGCCCGGCGCATGCGCACCGGCATGGTGGACATCAATGGCCAGTCCCGCTCTGCCGGTTCACCCTTTGGCGGCTTCAAGCAGTCCGGCAACGGACGCGAAGGTGGCAAATGGGGTCTGGAGGAGTTCTGTGAAGTCAAGGCCGTGGGCGGATGGTTCCCGGACGCACCCAACGCATAAGTCTGGTCCGGGAAATCCGGTCTGCAATATCCAAAAAAAGGCGGCCCTTTGGCCGCCTTTTTCATTCGGTGATATCCTTCATCACTGCCAGGAAGCGCGCCACTTCCTGAAGCGAATTATAGTGGCACATCGAAACGCGCACACAACTTTCAAGGCCGAGCGGCTTGAGGATATTTCCCGAATAATGATCGGCCTTGCGAAGATGCGTCCGGATCCCCTCTTCATTGAGCCGCTTTACCACATCGGCTGAATCAATGCCGACGATAGTCAGCGAGACAAGGCCCTCGCGCGCAGGATTGTCAATGCCGCCAATAATCGAGACGCCCGGCATTTCGGCAAGGCCCGGCAGGTTTCCGGTGCCGTGGATCATCGCATCGGTCAGCGCCGTTTCATGAGCATGGATCGCCTCGCCAGCTGCGAGGAATCTTGTACGCCGGTCGCCGGTAGCGCCCGCCTCTGTGCCCAGCCATTCGAAGTAACCGACCATGTCTGACAAGGTGGCATAGGCGCCCGTGTCGCGCGTTCCCATCTCCCAATTGTCCGCCGGTCCGTCGATCAGCGAATTGTGCGGCACTTCGGTCAGGCGACGCGAAATCCATGCAAGACCATAGCCGTGCCGTGAAAACACCTTGTAGGGGGAAATCACATACCCGTCGACATCGTAATGCGTCAGGTCAATCCGACCATGAGCGGCATGCTGAATGCCGTCCACGATGATGAGGCACCCGGGTGCCACCGCGCGGATAGCCTTCGCACAGGCTGCCAAATCAACGCCCATTCCGGTGACTGGCGATGTATGCAGGATGGTGGCGACTACCGTGTTTGGCGTTACGGCTCTGGCATAGGCGTCAGCGTCAATTGTGCCGCTCGCGTCATCATGGACAACAAGGACATGTTCCTGGCGGGCGATGCCCGACCAGCGGGCGCAAGCTGAACGCGTTGCCGGATGCTCAAGTGTCGAACCGAGCACGATCCCGCCCTCTTGCGTTCCAAGGCATGCATTCATGATCAGGCGGAACAGTAGTTCGGTGCCGCTTTCACCGACAAAAAACTGGCCGCCGGCAGGCGCGTTCATGAATTCGGCGAGGTCCGACCTTGCCTTGTTTATGACGCGAACAAGTTCATGGCTGCCGGGATTGTCGCGGCCCTGATTGTCAGGGATCGCAGCATATCGCGCCGAGGTTTCGACAACCGAATTGAGGGTCAGTGCCCCACCTGCATTTTCAAAAAAGATACGGGGTCCCTGGACGGGGCATTCTTCAATCTGGGCAAAACGGCCGCGCACTTCATTGAGCAGCGTTTGTGAGAATCCTGGCATTTCCTGTTCCTGTCTGTCGTGATGATATCTCGGTGAGGAATTGCGTATCCAATCTGTCCGCGCGAATCCGGTGCCGAATATGCGCACAGATACGCCTTTCCCTGAAAAGTCGCAAAGCATTCAACAACGGCGCATACGCGTCATTGACCGGGGGATCAATAATCGGTTGAATCAACTGCAACAAGCAGGCCGGAGCGGAGCCATTCCCGCCGACTGCTCAAGAATCTCGGAGGGAATTGCATGAAGGATCGGTATCGGGTCGTGGTGATCGGGGGTGGCGTCGTGGGCTGTTCGGTCCTCTACCATCTGGCAAAGATGGGCTGGAGCGATGTCTGCCTGCTGGAACGCTCGGTTTTGACCGCCGGGTCCAGCTGGCATGCAGCCGGGGGCATCCACGCCCTCAATGCCGATCCCAACATGGCGGCCCTGCAAGCCTATACGATCGACCTTCTCAGCGAGATTGAAAGGGAAAGCGGGCAGAATATCGGTCTGCACATGACCGGCGGACTGACCCTTGCCGGAACGCAAGACCGCTGGGAATGGCTGCAATCCGCCTATCGCGTCTTCCAGTCGATCGGCATTTCCGATTGCGAATTGCTCACCCCGGAGGAAGCGCAAAGGCGCTGCCCCATCATGTCGAAAGACGGCATCCTTGGCGCCATGTGGGCGGACAGGGAAGGCTATATCGATACGACCGGGACCGTCCACGCCTATGCAAAGGCTGCCCGCAAACGTGGCGCACAATATTTCGAGCACACCATGGTAAAGGACCTGGTACAGACCGGCGATGGCTGGCATGTGGTTACCGACAAGGGCACGATCACCTGCGAACACGTTGTCAATGCGGCCGGCCTGTGGGCCAAGCAGGTCGGGCGCATGGCCGGTATCGAACTGCCGCTGAGCCCGCTAAAGCACCATTACCTGATTTCCGATTCAATACCGATGCTTGAGGAACTCGATTTCGAGGTGCCGATGACGGTGGACCTTGAGGGCTTCACCTATCTGCGGCAGGACCAGAAGGGTGTGTTGCTCGGCATTTACGAGGTCAACAATGAGCATTGGGCGATGGATGGTGCGCCATGGGACTACGGGATGGAACTGTTCCAGGAACAGACCGACCGTATCGAGAATGAACTGGTGCTGGGCTTCGAGCGCTATCCCGTGCTGCAGGATGTCGGGGTGAAAACCTGGGTCAATGGCGCCTTCACCTTCTCGCCCGATGGTAACCCGCTGGTCGGGCCTGTTCCTGGCAAACGGGGATACTGGACCGCCTGTGCCGTGATGGCTGGCTTCCTGCAGGGCGGTGGCGTCGGCAAGTCGCTGGCCGAATGGATGATCCATGGCGAAGCAGAAACCGATAGCTGGGCGATGGATGTGGCGCGCTACGGCAAGTATGCGCAGAACCGGGAATATATCCGCCAGACCACCGGCCAATTCTATTCCCGCCGTTTCGTCATGACCTATCCCAATGAGCAACTGCCGGCGGGCAGGCCCCTGAAGATGGCCCCCGCCAATTCGCAAATGAGCGGGGCCGGATGCCGCTGGGGCCAGAGCTGGGATCTCGAAGTGCCGCTCTATTTCGCCCCTTCGAATGACTTTGCCGAAACGCCTACCCTCAAGCGCTCCAACGCTTTTGATATCGTGGGAGAGGAGTGCCGGGCGGCACGCGAGACGGCAGGCCTTCTCGATATCACCGGCTTTTCACGCTACGAGGTGAGCGGGTCCAATGCACGCGAATGGCTCGATACGATCTTCGCCACCAAACTGCCCAGGCCCGGCAGGGCGCGCCTTGCCGTGGCTCTTGGCCAGACCGGTCGCCTTATGGGCGATCTCACCCTGTTCAACTGGGGCGATGGCACCTGGTGGATCATGGGTTCGTACTACCTTCGCCAGTGGCACATGCGCTGGTTCAATGACCATCTTGCAGAAGGCGTCACGGTTCGTGACCTTGGCGAAGAGGTCGCAGGCTTTTCGGTTTCCGGACCCCATGCCCGCAAGATCATCGAAAAGCTGAGCGATGACCGGGTAGGGGAACTGCCCTTCATGGGGTGCGGCGAATTCGATATCGGGCTGATCCGTGCAAAGGTCGCGCGCATGTCGGTGACTGGCGAACTGGGCTATGAAATCAACTGCCGGATGGGCGATCATATCGCCCTTCGCCAGATTTTGCTCGAAGCAGGTGCCGAACATGGAATGCGCGAGATCGGTTTCAACGCGCTGTTGAGCCTGCGCCTTGAAAAGAGTTTCGGCATCTGGTCGGCGGAATTCACACAGGCCTATACCCCCGGCGAGACCGGTATGGACCGCTGGATTGATTGGGACAAGAAAGGCTTTATCGGCCGTGATGGCGCGATTGCAGAGCGCGATGGCAATGGACCTAAGCAGGTGCTGGTGACGCTCGAGATCGATGCGCGCGATGCTGATGCAAGCGGGTATGAACCCGTCTGGCACAAGGGCGCGATGGTCGGTTTCGTCACGTCCGGCGGATATGGCCATACAATTGGCAAGTCACTGGCCATGGCCATGGTGAACCGCGAAGCTGCCGGGGTCGGTACGGATCTAAGCGTCCATGTGGTTGGCGTTGAGTGCCCGGCAAGAGTCATTGCGCCCTCGCCGCATGATCCCGAAGGCAGGGCAATGCGCAGCTAGAACCCCTTGGTCAGGCGTGCCGTCGACAGTGCAGTCGTAGGCGCGGCAGCGGATTGCCTACCGGTTTGTCAGTACAAAACCGCAGGCAGCCAATTGGCAATAGCAGGGAAAAACCAGATGACCAGCATCCCCAGAAGCTGCAATCCGATAAACGGCGCAACCCCGGCATAGATCATCCCTGTGGTGATTTCCTTTGGTGCGGCTCCCCGAAGGTAGAACAGCGAAAAACCAAAGGGTGGCGTCAGAAATGATGTTTGCAGATTGATCGCAATCAGGATTGCCAGCCAGTAGGGATCATGCCCCATCAGGATAAGCGGGGGTGTGATCAGGGGCAGCAGGATGACGGTGATTTCAACAAAATCCAGGAAAAAGCCGAGTACGAAGATCAAGGCCATGCAAAACAGCAATGCACCCTGAGGCCCACCGGGCATCAGGGTCAGGAATTCTTCCACCCGTTCCTCCCCGCCAAGGCCAATAAAGACCAGCGAAAAGATACTGGCCGTCACGATCGTCGCAAAAATCATCGAGGTTACCGTCATGGTTTGTGTCATGGCCGGAAGCAGAATGCCGGACCTCCAGGCTCTGGAGAGGGCAATGGCGATGGCCGCCACTCCAACAATTGCCAGAAGGATATAGGTGCCGCCCAACAGATAGTCCGAGAAAACCAGATCGCTCCGCTGGAAGCGAACCGGCGCGACGCCAGCGGCGATGCCCAGGAGAAACAGAGAAGCAGCTCCCAGAAGGATGAGTTTCACTGATCCGCCACTGCGATGTCCGGCCATCAGCAATGCCCCAATCGCACCGACCGAGGCAGCCTCGGTAGGTGTTGCAACACCGCCAAGAATTGCTCCCAATACCGCGATGATCAACAGGATCGGCGGCACGACGGCGGTGAATACGTCTTCTCGTGAAGGCTTTTCGATCAACTCTTTTGCGGCAGGTGCGTCGGTCGGGATCAGCCAGGCTCGCAACAGGATATAGATCATGTAGATCAGGACGAGCATGCAACCCGGCAGTAATGCGCCAGCAAAAATCTGTCCTACCGAGATGGTCTCGATATTGAATTTACCTTGTTCGTATTGAGCCTGCTGAAATGAGTTGGACATAACGTCTGACAGGATAATCAGCAGTGTGGACGGTGGAATGATCTGCCCCAATGTTCCGGAGGTACAGACAATCCCCGATGCCAGTCTGGGATTATAGCCATTGCGCAACATGGTAGGCAGCGCAATCAGGCCCATTGCGATTACCGTAGCGCCAACAATTCCGGTCGATGCAGCCAGCAGGGCACCCACAATCACGACAGACAGGCCGAGGCCACCCCGTACGCCGCCAAACAATCGACCCATAGTTCCAAGCAGTTCCTCCGCGATACGGCTCTTTTGAAGGATGACCCCCATGAACACAAAAAGCGGGATGGCTATCAGTACGCTGTTTGTCAGAACGCCGAATACGCGTTGCCCAAGAGCGCCCAGAAGACTGATGTCCATTGTGCCGGTCATCCAGCCCAGGAATGCGAAAATGATTGCAACACCGGAAATGCTGAATGAGACGGGGAAGCCCATAAGGATACAGGCGATAAGGGCGGCAAACATGAGAAGGTCGAGGGGTAAAATCATTCGATCTCTCCCCTGCGGCGCAGAATGCTTGCCAGGAGGCAGGAAACCGACTGGATGATCAGGAGGGCGCAAAAGGCCGGAATAAGCGATTTGAGGAAAAAGGAAGCTGGAATACCGCCGACGGATATGGGGCCTTCAAGGATTTTCCAGGAATTGGTAACCGAGGGCCACGACCAATATGCAAGAACAAGCATCGAGGGAATAAGCAGGACAAGATGGCCGAAGATATTGATTGCAGCTTTTCGACCCGAGTCGGATTTCGCGTAGAAGATATCGACCCTTACATGTTCATCAACCAGCAGTGTATAGCCCGCGCCAAGCATGAAGAGCGTTGAGTGCAGATACAGGACACTTTCATTGACCGCTATGTTGCTAAAGCCGAAGACGTAGCGGAACAGGACGATGGCAAACTGGATGAGAACCATCAGTATTGCGGCCCATCGAACGACCAGCCCTACATTGCGGTTGATTGAATCCAGCCCGGCAATCAAGTTCTGCATAACGCCCTCCCCCAGGTTAAGACTGGCGACAAGAACGCCGCCAGTCTCTGGTGCAGATCAATAATTCAGTACTGATGCACGGGCATTCATCTGGCCATTGTCAGCATAGACCATATATCGGCCGACTGAATCGCGATACGCCACAAAGCTCTCGGCAATGCGCTTGACAAGTTCATCATCATTCTCGCGCAGTTCGGAGATCACTTCGTCTCCAGCCTTGCCCATGGCAGCAACGATGTCATCCGGCAATTTCCTGACCTGCACGCCTTCTTCATCCACCAGCTTTTTCAAGGCGAGCGCATGCTTCGTGGTGTACTCGGTCCAGACCGGATTGTAGAGACTTTCGCAGGCAAGGCTGACAGCAGCCTTCAGGTCGTCTGGCAACTCATTATAGACATTGGCATTCACGGCGCATTCTTCGGCAGAAGACGGTTCGCCAACACCAGGCCAGTAGTAGTTTTTTGCAACCTGCTGGAAACCAAGCGCACTGTCGGTCCATGGTCCAATGAATTCGCCAGCGTCCAAAGCACCTGATTGGAGCGCCTGAAACATGTCTCGACCGCCCATGGCTTGCACAGCCATACCCAGTTTAGAGCACATCTCGGAGGCGAGACCGGTTGTACGGAATTTCAGTCCCTTCAGGTCTTCAACGGAGTTGAGTTCATTCTTGAACCAACCCTGCCATTGCGGTCCGGAATTGCCGCAAAGGAACGGCTTCAAGCCAAAGCGGCCATACATTTCATCATAAAGGGCCTGACCACCCCCATGGTTCATCCAGCCCACCTGTTCATCAGCGCGCAAGCCGAAGGGTTGTGAGCCGAACAACAGGATACCCTTGGATTTTGAACCCCAATAGGCCGGTACGGCATGATACAGTTCGGCAGTGCCTTCAGATACCGCATCAAAGACGCCATTTCCCGGAACCAGTTCTCCGGCTGCGAAGAGTTTCACCTCAATGCGCCCGCCGGAAAGTGCGGTTATCCTGTCGGCAAGCATTTGTGCTGCGACACCCGGGCCTGGAAGGTTTTTTGGCCAGGCTGTAACCATTTTCCATTCGCGTTTTTCCTGGGCTATTGCGGGTGCTGCGAGGCCGAGCGTGGATGCAGCCGCCGCGCCTGCAAGCCCTGTCGTGATAAACTGTCTTCTTTTCATGGAACTACTCCTCCAGTCTTGGTTGGTTTGTTTCAACTCCATTGGGCGTTGTTCAAAATCTTGTATTGAAGAATCAGGTTTGGTGATGGTTTGCGGCCTCCTTCCTCAAAGAATTCCGGGCAAATTGAGCCCGTGCTCGCGTGCGCATTCTATGGCATCCTCATAACCGGCATCTGCATGGCGCCAGACACCGGAGGCCGGATCATTCCAGAGGACGCGCTCGAGGCGGCGGGCGGCTGCCTCCGTGCCATCGGCGCAGATCACCACGCCCGAATGCTGGGAAAAGCCCATGCCAACGCCGCCGCCATGGTGGATCGAGACCCATGTTGCGCCTGAGGCGGTGTTGACGAGCGCATTGAGAAGTGGCCAGTCCGATACCGCATCCGAGCCGTCCTTCATTGCCTCGGTCTCCCGATTGGGCGAGGCGACCGATCCTGAATCCAGATGATCTCGGCCAATGACAACCGGCGCTTTCAATTCACCCGATGCAACCATTTCGTTGAAGGCAAGGCCTGCCCGGTGGCGGTCGCCCAGCCCGATCCAGCAGATGCGCGCCGGCAGGCCCTGAAAGGCGATGCGCTCGGCTGCCATGTCGAGCCAGTTGTGAAGGTGCTCATTGTCCGGAAACAGTTCCTTCATCTTCGCATCGGTCTTGTAGATATCCTCGGGATCACCCGACAGGGCGCACCAGCGGAAAGGCCCGATGCCCCGGCAGAAGAGCGGGCGGATGTAGGCAGGCACGAAACCGGGAAAGGCGAAGGCGTTTTCCAGGCCTTCATCCTTGGCAACCTGGCGGATATTGTTGCCATAGTCGAGGGTGGGGACACCCGCATTCCAGAAATCGACCATCGCCTTGACATGGATCCTCATGCTGGCGCGAGCAGCCTTTTCCACCGCCTTGGGTTCGCTTTCACGCTTTTCGCGCCACTCGGCAATCGTCCATCCCTGGGGCAGGTAGCCGTTGACAGGGTCATGGGCGCTGGTCTGGTCGGTGACGATATCAGGCCGTACGCCGCGCTTGAACAGTTCGGGAAAGACGTCGGCCGCATTGCCCAGCAGGCCGACCGACTTGGCTTCACCAGCCTTGGTCCAGCGCTCGATCATTTCCAGCGCCTCATCAAGGCTTTCGGTCTTTTCGTCGACATAACGGGTACGCAGTCGAAAATCGATGCTGTCGGGATTGCACTCCACTGCAAGGCAGCAGGCACCGGCCATCACTGCTGCCAGAGGCTGCGCACCGCCCATGCCGCCAAGACCCCCTGTCAGTATCCATTTGCCCTTGAGATCGCCGCCATAATGCTGGCGGCCTGCCTCGGCGAAGGTTTCATAGGTACCCTGCACAATGCCCTGGGTGCCGATGTAGATCCATGAGCCGGCCGTCATCTGGCCGTACATGGCAAGGCCCTTCCTGTCGAGTTCGTTGAAGTGGTCCCAATTTGCCCAATGGGGAACAAGGTTGGAATTGGCGATGAGAACGCGCGGCGCATCCTCATGGGTCCGTATCACAGCGACCGGTTTGCCCGACTGAACGATGAGGGTCTCGTTGTCATTGAGGGTCTTGAGGCTTGCAACAATCGTGTCGAAATCCTTCCAGGTACGGGCGGCACGGCCTATGCCGCCATAGACCACCAGTTCATGCGGATTTTCAGCGACGTCAGGATGAAGGTTGTTCATGAGCATGCGCATCGGCGCTTCGGTCAGCCAGCTCTTGCAGGTGATCTGGGAACCGGTTGGCGGGTAGACATCGCGCTGGTTGTGCCGGGGATTGGTGATCGGCTTGCTCATGATCTTTCTCCTGTGGAATGGCCTTGTAGCGAGGTGTCTGGTCTGATGGCGGCAATGGCTTTCAGCATCTTATCCAGATGCACCCGCAAGCGGTTTGCTCTTGTTTCGTCATAGGCAAATGGCGGGCTTTCCGCGGCCAGATGGGTCGATTGGGAAAGCTCCAACTGGATCGCGTGCAGGCCGTCATCCGGCCGTCCGTAATGGCGGGTGGTCCAGCCCCCCTTGAAGCGGCCGTTGAGGACACTTGTATAGCCTTCAGCGCTCTTGCAGGCTTCAATTGCAGTCTGCTCGATTGCCCGGTCGCATGTCGTGCCGTTATTGGTGCCAATGTTGAAATCAGGCAGCGTGCCCTCGAAGAGGAACGGGATATGCGAGCGGATGGAGTGGCAATCAAACAGGATTGCATGGCCATGCCGCTCCCTGACCCTTTCCAGTTCAGCGGCCAGCGCTGCATGGTAGGGCGCATGAAAGCGCAGACGACGCTCCTCGATCTGCGCTGCCGTGGGATCCTTTGTCCAGAGCGGCCTGCCGTCAAAATCGGTCAGCGGAACAAGCCCGGTCGTGTTCTGCCCAGGATAGAGGCTGGCGCCGGACGGGTCGCGGTTTGCATCAATCACATAGCGGTGGAAGGTAGCGCGAACCGTTGTCGCGCCGGGCAGCAGGCCGTCATACAGGCGATCAACATGCCAGTCGGTATCGCGGAGCATTGCGCCTTCAGGGGTGAGCCTTGCAAGAATCTCTTCCGGCAAATGGGTGCCGGTATGGGGAAAGCCGAGAATCAGCGGCCCCTCGCCCCGGCTGACTTCGACCGGGATCATGAAGTCACCTGATCAAGGAAGGCGGGCAGACCGGCGGCCGTGGAGACTTCGCCGTCGCGCACCATTTTGGCTATCGTGGCAATGTCGCCGGCAAGGAACCGGTCCTCAACGATTGCCGGCACGCTGGCGCGGATGCAGGCAAGGGCCGATTGCAGGGCGTCACTGGTCTTGAGCGGCGTACGAAACTCGATGCCCTGCGCAGCGCACAGATATTCAACGCCAATGATCACATTGAGATTTGCATTCATCTTCAAGAGACGGCGCGCGCCATGGGCTGCCATGGAAACATGGTCTTCCTGATTGGCTGATGTTGGTGTTGAATCGGTCGAGCAGGGATTGGCAAGATGCTTGTTCTCGCTCATCAGCGCGGCTGTCGTCACCTCCGCGATCATCAGCCCGGAATTGAGACCCGGCTCGGGTGTCAGGAAGGGCGGCAAGTCATGTGACAGGGTGGGATCGACCATCAGTGCGACCCGGCGCTGCGCAATCGAGCCGATCTCGGCGATTGCAAGTGCGATCTGGTCTGCGGCAAAAGCCACCGGTTCAGCATGAAAATTCCCGCCGGAAACGATCTGCCCGGTCTCGACAAGCACCAACGGATTGTCCGAGACCGCATTGGCTTCGATTTCCAGCGTGCGCCCGGCAAAATCAATCAGGTCAAGCGATGCGCCGGTCACCTGTGGCTGGCATCGGATGCAATAGGGATCCTGAACCCTGGTATCGCCCTCGCGGTGGCTCTCGCGAATTTGCGAACCCTCCATCAATTGACGCATCGCCCGCGCAACCCTGATCTGGCCGGGATGGCCGCGCAGTGTGTGGATTTCATCGAGAAGCGGCGCGGTAGATCCCATGATTGCATCGGTTGAAAGGGCGGCGGAGACCATACATTCACTTGCATTGCGCCTGGCCTCGAAAAGCCCGACCAACGCACAGGCCGTGGAGAACTGGGTACCATTGATGAGACCGAGGCCTTCCTTGGCGCCAAGGACCAGCGGTTCAATTCCGGCCCTTTCGAGCGCGGTGGCCGATGGGAGCCTCTCACCGCAATGATACGCCTCGCCCTCACCAATCATCGCCGCCGCCATATGGGCAAGCGGGGCAAGATCGCCAGAGGCACCAACCGAACCCTGCACCGGAATGAGCGGTGTCACACCCTTTTCCAGCATGGCCTCGATCTGGCGGATTGTTGCGACCGCAACGCCCGAGGCACCACGACCCAGCGAAAGGAGCTTGAGGACCATCATCAGGCGGGTCGTCGCGATGTCCAGCGCCTCACCCACACCGCAGCAGTGGGAGAGGATCAGGTTGCGCTGCAGCGTTGCCGTGTCCTCTGGCCTGACCTTGATGCTGGCAAGCTTGCCGAAACCGGTGTTGACGCCATAGACGGCCTCCTGCCCCTTGGCTGCCCTTGCGACCATTTCAGCAGCGCGCCCGATCCCGGCGAAAGCTGCATCAGTTAGGCGGGCGGGCAAAATCTCGCGCCAGATTCGCTCCAATTGGTCAAGTGTTGCCGAACCGGGTGTCAGGGTGATCATGTAACAACTCCGGCAAATATGCGGGCTGAAAGGGGATTGAAGCCAATGCGGTAGGAAAGTTCAGCCGGAGAGTCGACGTCCCATATGGCCAGGTCGGCGCGCGCGCCGGGGGCGATTGTGCCGCGATCTGCAAGGCCAAGCGCCTTCGCTCCGTTGACGGTCACTCCTGCCAGCGCCTCCTGCGGCGTCATGCGAAACATGGTGCAGGCCATGTTCATGGTCAGCAGCAGAGAGGTGAGTGGCGAGGAACCAGGATTGCAATCGGTCGCAAGCGCCATGGGAACGCCATGCCTGCGAAAGGCATCAATTGGCGGAAGGCGGTTTTCGCGCAGGGTGTAGAAGGCACCGGGAAGGATCACTGCCAGCGTGCCCGATTGCGCCATGGCACCTGCGTCCCCGTCATCGGCATATTCGAGGTGATCGGCGGAAAGTGCGCCAAATTCGGCTGCCAGTCTGGCGCCGCCCAGATTGGAAAGCTGTTCGGCATGGAGTTTGACAGGCAGGCCGAGCGCGGCGGCCTTCTCGAAAACGCGGCGCATCTGGTCAGGCTGGAAGGCGATCCCCTCACAAAACCCGTCCACGGCATCTGCCAGCCCCTCGACGTGAGCGGCTTCCAGCGCCGGAATACAGACTTCATCGATATAGGAATCGGTGCGGCCTGCATATTCGCCGGGAACGGCATGGGCACCAAGAAAACTCGTCCTGACAGTCAACGGGCGCTGGCCTGCAATCTGCCGTGCGACTTTCAGCATCTTCAATTCGGTCTCAAGATCAAGGCCATAGCCGGACTTGATTTCTATGGTTGTAACACCCTCGCTGATCAGGGTGTCGACACGCTTCAGCGCGGCAGCAAGCAGCGACTCATGGCTGGCAGCCCGGGTGGCCTTTACCGTTGAGACAATCCCGCCGCCCGCGCGGGCCACTTCCTCATAGGTGGCACCTTCAAGGCGCATTTCGAATTCATTGGCACGGTTGCCACCGAAGACGACATGCGTGTGGCAATCCACAAGGCCTGGTGTAACCAGCCGACCCTCGCAATCCATGCGCTCAAGGGTGCCAGCTTCGCGGGGTATCCCGCCCTGAGGCCCGGCCCATCTGATCCGCTCACCCTCAAGCCACACCGCGCCGTCACGGACGAGGCCGTAGGGCGAGGCTCCCTGCATGGTGGCGAGTGTGGCATTCGTCAGTAGCATCGCGATTTCGATTGTTATGGGCGTCTTCTTGATTTATATGTCTATACATAATAATGCGTCAAGGAAATCTTTGCGGAAGATCGAACATGGCAATCATATGGGCGGAAAAGGCACTGCTGCCTTCGGGATGGGCAGATAATGTGCGGGTGGAAACCGGTGAAGCCGGGCATATCGGCTCGGTCGAGACCGACACGGCGGCTGACGGGCACAGGGTGGGCATTCTGCTACCTGCCCCCGTCAACGTGCATAGCCACGCCTTTCAGCGGGCGATGGCCGGGCTTACCGAGCGCAGGGGGCCTGATCCCGCCGACTCCTTCTGGACCTGGCGGCAATTGATGTTCCGATTTCTCGACCGTTTGACGCCCGACCAGGTCGAGGGTATCGCCGCCTTTGTGCAAATGGAAATGCTGGAATCGGGCTATGCCACCAATGTGGAATTCCATTACCTGCACCACCAGCCGGGCGGAAACCCCCATGATGATCTGGCCGAAATGTCCGGCCGCATATGTGCAGCTGCCTCCCACACCGGGATAGGCCTGACACTGCTCCCCGTCCATTATCAGTATGGCGGCTGTGACAAGCGGCCCCTTGCAAAGGGACAGGATCGCTTCGGCAATGATTTCGAGCGTTTTGCGCGCCTGCATGAACTGGCTGGCAGGCACCTTGCCGCCCTACCCGCTGATGCCAGGTTGGGCCTGGCCCCGCACAGTATTCGCGCCGTGGCGCCTGAAGACCTTGCGCGTGCCAGCGAACTTGCGGGTAACGGGCCCATCCACATGCACCTTGCCGAGCAGATTGGCGAGGTCGAAGAGGTAATGGCGGCTTATGGTGCCCGTCCGGTCGAATGGTTCCTCGATAATTGCGATGCCGGGCCGAAATGGTGCCTTATCCACTGCACCCAGATGGAGCCTCATGAAACCGCAGGGCTTGCCCGTTCCGGCGGGATTGTCGGCCTGTGCCCCATCACCGAATCCAGCCTTGGCGACGGTATATTCGATGGAACAGGCTGGTTCGATGCCGGTGGCAGGATTGCGATCGGTTCGGATTCCAATATCCGCATATCCCTGAGTGAGGAGTTGCGTACGCTCGATTATTCCCAGCGCTTGCGCGATCATTCTCGGGCACCCTTTGCCACCCGTTCGCACTCGACGGGCCGGCGCTTGTTTGATGCTGTCAATGAAGGCGGGGCCATCGCGGCAGGCCGCAATTGCGGAAGGATCGAAGCCGGCTACGAGGCTGACCTGATGGCGCTCAAAGCGGACAATGTGCATCTTGCCGGGCGGAATTCGGATACCATCCTCGATTCCTACATCTTCGCAGGAGACGACAGGCTGGTAAGCGATGTCTGGTCTGCGGGTCGCCACATGGTTACCAATGGCAGCCACAGGCATCATGATGAGATCACAGAGCGTTACAAGGCGATCATGCGCGAATTGGGGGACGCGATTTGAGCGAAACATCCTTCCGGAACTGGCAGTCCGTGCAGGACGAGGTGCTCCGCCGTATCCATTCGCGGCAATGGAAGCCGGGCGACCTCATTCCCAATGAAGCGGACCTTGCAAGTGAGTTCGGCTGTGCCCGGGCGACGGTGAACCGCGCCCTGCAGAGCCTTGCGGATTCCGGATTGCTCGACCGACGGCGCAAGGCAGGCACCCGGATTGCCCTGCACCCGGTGCGCAAGGCGACGCTTAACATACCCGTCATCCGCCATGAGATCGAGGGCAAGGGCAGCGCCTATAGCTATCAGCTGAAAAGCAGGCAGTTCGCCTCGCCGCCGCGCGACATCGCCGCCATGATGAAATTGCAGCCTGAAGAACAACTTCTACATCTGGTCGGTGTCCATCTGGCAGACGAGAAGCCTTATGTTTACGAGAATCGCTGGATCAACTCGCGCATCATTCCGCAGGTGACCAATATCGATTTCCTGGACCAAAGCCCCAATGAATGGCTTGTCGAGAACGTTTCGTTCAGTTCAGGTGACATCAGTTTTTCGGCAATCAGCGCAACGGTGAGCGAAGCCGACATGCTCGGCTGCAATGAGGGTGAAGGACTGTTCGTTGTCGAGCGCAGCACCTGGAAGGGTGAAGATGCCATAACGTGGGTTCGCCTGGTATTCGCACCGGGCTACCGGATGCAGACAGTTATCTGAAGCGATACGGCTTTCCCGCAATTTTCCCTCAAATTCGTTCCAATCGATAATACCGACTGCTCGCTGTTGCCTGGCCGGTAGCAAACAAGGCCCGCATGATATCGGATGCGGAAGCACCCGCATAATGGTCAACCCGACAAATGAGGAACGCGTGAGTGCGCTAGCCGTTCAATCGGCACTGGAGGAAGCCAACGCCGCAAGTACTTAGGCTGCCGTGCCGCCTCTAGAGAATCACGACCTGCACGGCGCGTTTTTCTTTCTGGTGTCGGGAATGCAGAATGAAAAAGAGATTCTGGTGCCCAGAAGAGGACTCGAACCTCCACACCCTTGCGAGTACCAGCACCTGAAGCTGGCGCGTCTACCAATTCCGCCATCTGGGCATCCGGGCAAGCATCCTTCTTGGATGGCCGAACAGCGTGGTGTTTAGGCATTGCCCCCTGACCTGTCAACGGGTTTTCATTGCCGCCGCACAATAAGACTGCTTGAAAGGGGATATCCGGTCGAGGCACGCAAAACGCCAGCGGGATGAAATCACACAGCGGCAATTTTCCGCTTTTCCATGGGTTTCAAAGCGGGTCGCACTGGGGTAAATGATGCGCGCAGTGCATTCCTGTGCCAACAGACATTTCGGAAATTGTGATGAAGAACTTGCCCAAGCGCGTAACTGTATTCGGTGGATCAGGGTTTATCGGTCGCCATGTGGTTCGGTCCCTGGCCAAACGCGGCTATCGCGTACTTGTCGCGGTGCGCCGGCCGGATCTTGCCTATCACCTTCAGCCGCTCGGCGATCTGGGACAGATCAAGGCGGTCCAGGCCAATGTGCGGGTGCGCTGGTCTGTCGACCGTGCGGTCAAGGGTTCGGACTCGGTGATCAACCTTGTTGGAACCTTCGATGCGGGCGGACGCAACAATTTTTCTGCGGTGCAGGAATTCGGCGCAAGGGCAATTGCCGAGGCCGCCCGGGCCGAAGGTGCCAGGCTGATTCATGTAAGCGCAATCGGTGCCGATCCTGACAGCCCGTCGGAATATGGCCGTACGAAAGGCACGGGAGAAGCCGCCGTGCTCGAGACCATCAAGGATGCCGTGATCATTCGCCCTTCCGTGATTTTCGGGCCGGAAGACGATTTCTTCAACCGCTTTGCCCAGATGACAAAGATTTCGCCGTTTCTTCCGCTGATCGGTGGTGGCCACACGAAGTTGCAGCCCGTCTATGTGGGCGATGTGGCTGAGGCGATTGCCCTTGCCGTGGACGGCGCATTGAAGGGTGGCAAACCCTACGAATTGGGCGGGCCGGAAGTTGCGACATTCCGCGAGTGCATGGATCTGATGCAGGAAGTCATCATGCGCGAGCGGAGCTATGTTTCGATCCCGTTCTTTTTCGCCCGTGCCATGGCAAGGCTGACAGGCTGGCTTCCCGGCGCGCCTATAACGCTCGACCAGGTCAAGATGCTGGAAATCGACAATGTGGCTTCTGCCGAGGCCATCCGCCAGAACCGCACCCTGACAGGTATCGGGATCAATCCGCGAAACATGGAAGCGATCCTGCCTTCCTACCTGATCCGATTTCGCCCGCAAGGCCAGTTCACCCGCAAGGGTGAAGTCTGAAGGCCGGAGTAGCGCTATATCAGACTGCTGCGAGGTCCGGCAGGCCGGGCACCCAGTCATAGATCATTGCAAACAGGACCAGGGCGAGCGCCAGCCGGTAAATCATGAAGATGAGGAAACTCATCCGCCTTACCATCGCCATGAGCAGTGCGATTGCAGCCAGCGCCGCGAAGAAAGTCAACACGGCTGCCCAGATGGCTTCGGAAGAAATCTCGATCCCCGCTTCCATGGCATCGAGGGTGACAAAGGCTCCTGCCCCGGCAATGGCCGGAATACCCAGCAGGAAGGAAAAACGAGCGGCTTCGGGACGGTCAAATCCGAGAAAGCGCGCTGCCGTCATCGTTATGCCGGAGCGCGATGTCCCCGGAATAAGGGCGACAGCCTGGGCTAGGCCAATGATCAGGGCTGGCGGCAGTTTCATGTCTTCCATGCGCTTCAGGCGCGGGCCCACAAAATCTGCCACATACAGAAGAATTCCGAAGATCACAGCGTTCCATGCAATGACTTCCACGCTGCGAAAATTGTCTCCCATTCCGGATGCTTTCAGGTACAGGCCGAACAGAATGGCAGGGATGGTGGCAAGAAGAATGTACAGCGCCATGCGGCTGTTGTCGTTCATGCGCAAGCGCAACAGATCGAAGCCGCCGCCAATCAGCTTGATTACATCCCGCCAGAAATAGGCGATCACAGCAAAGAGCGAACCCACATGGACCATTACATCCACCAGTTGGCCCTGGTCGGGCCAACCGGTAAATGCGGGAATGAGTACAAGGTGGCCGGAAGAGGAAATTGGCAGGAATTCGGTTATGCCCTGGACGATTGCCAGGACAATGATCTGTTCAATGGTCATGCGATCCTCTCGCTTTGCCCTGTTCGCCGCATTGGCCGGACTGCAAAGGTTGCAGAGAATCAGACCAACATTTATAGCTGTGTAGCCTCAAAAGACTGGCATTCAAAGGCGGCGCATATTCATCATGTTAAGATTATTCCATCACCCCATGTCAGGTGCTTCGCGCGCCATTCGGCTGACGCTGGGCGAATACAGCCTTTCTGCAGAATTTATCGAGGAGAAGCCCTGGACACGGCGTGACGAATTTCTCGTTCTCAATCCTGCCGGCACGCTGCCTGTCCTGCTGACCGAGGCCGGGGATGCTGTTTGCGGTGCGAGTATCATCAGCGAATACCTTGACGAGACCAGCGGGCCGCTGATGCGGGACAAGCGGCTGATGCCTGAAAACAGCGCCGGACGCGCCGAAGTGCGCAGGTTGTGCGAGTGGTTCTGGATCAAGTTCGACCAGGAAGTCAGCCAGTACCTTGTCCACGAACGCGTCCACAAGCAGATGATGCGGAATGAAGAAGGCGGCGGGGCGCCGGACTCAACAGTCATCCGTGCTGCCAGGAGCAATTTGAAATCGCACCTGCGCTATCTTGCCTGGCTGGCAGGCTCGCGAAACTGGCTTGCCGGTGATCGTCTCAGCCAGGCCGACATGGCTGCGGCAGGAATGCTTTCGGTCCTCGATTACATGGGAGAGGTTCCATGGGACAATGAGCCGGTAGCGCGGGACTGGTATGCCCGGGTCAAGTCCCGCCCCTCTTTCCGGCCCCTGCTGGCTGACAAGCTGGCTTTCCTGCCACCGGCATCGCACTATATCGACCTCGATTTTTGAGGATTGCTTGAAACAAAGGTTCACCAGCAATGATATTCGCCGCGAGGCCGAAAGGCTGGGTTTTTGTCAGGCGCGTTTTACGACTGCAGAGCTTCCCGTCAGCGTGGCTGAGGGTCTAGACCGGTTTCTGGCCGAGGGGCAGGAAGGCGAAATGGCCTGGCTGCGCGAAACACGTAAACGGCGTGTCTCGCCCCGCGCCATGTGGCCCGATGCCCGCACAGCCATCGTTCTTTCGATGAATTATGGCCCTGACCATGACCCGCTGACAACGCTTGAGAAGCGCTCGATCGGCAATATCTCGGTGTATGGGCGCAATCGCGATTATCACGATATCATCAAGGGGCGTCTGAAGGAGCTGGCACAGAAAATCGCCTCGCGCAATGAATGCGAGGTGAAGGTTTTCGTCGATACCGCACCGCTAATGGAAAAGCCCCTCGCCCAGCAGGCCGGCCTTGGCTGGCAGGGCAAGCACACCAATCTCGTTTCCACCGAACATGGTTCATGGCTGTTCCTCGGCGTGATCCTGACCGACGAGGAATTTGAAGCAGACAAGGGCGAGACCGATCACTGTGGGTCATGCCGGGCCTGCCTCGACATTTGTCCGACCAATGCCTTTCCCGAACCCTACCGGCTCGATGCAAGACGGTGCATCTCCTATCTCACCATCGAACACACTTCGCCAATTCCGCGAGAATTCAGGAAGGCGATGGGCAACCGCATTTATGGCTGTGACGATTGCCTGGCAGTCTGTCCGTGGAACAAGTTTGCGTCTGAAGCAACAGAGGCAAAGTTGATGGCCAGAAAAGACCTTGGCGAGCCACCGCTTGGCGATTTGCTACAACTCGATGACACGGCCTTTCGTTCCTTTTTCCCGGCTTCACCCATCAAGCGTATCGGCCGCGACCGTTTCATTCGCAACTGTCTGATCGCTGCAGGAAACAGCGGGGATCCTGCGCTTGTTCCAATCATCAAGGCACTGCTGAAAGACCCGTCCATACTGGTTCGCGGCGCTGCGGTCTGGGCATTGTCGCAACTGGTTTCCATCAGGGAATTGGAAAATCTGAAAAGGCACCATATGGAAGGTGAGAGTGATGAAACGGTTCGCCAGGAATGGCGGGAAACGGCGGGACCGGCGTGAACAGGAAAAATGAAAAAAGACTGCTGATCATGGGATTCGGTTTCTCATCCGAAGCCATTACCAAAAGGGCTCGTGAAACATTCGCGGAAATTTCCGGAACAACGCGCAGTGCCCGGAAGAAGGAACGGTTGAACGCGCAGGGTATTGGCGGGCTGATCTTTGGCGCGGGAGAGGAAGACGAAAAGCTGCATGAAGCCATCGCATCGGCGACACACCTGTTGGTATCGATTGGTCCAGATGAAAACGGCGATCCTGTCCTCAACGCGCTGTCCGACGTACTGGCCAAAGCCGGGAACCTTGAATGGATCGGCTACTTATCAACCGTCGGTGTCTATGGTGATCATGACGGCGAGTGGGTGGATGAGACGACCGTACCCAGGCCGGTTTCACAGCGCTCCATCGAGCGGGTGGCCGCAGAGGAATCATGGCAGGAATTTGCCCGGAACAGGGGATTGCCACTGGCGATTTTCCGCCTTTCGGGCATTTACGGCCCTGGACGCAATGCCTTCATGAATATGGACAAGGGTACGGCCCGTCGCCTTGTAAAGCCGGGCCAGGTGTTCAACCGCATCCACCGCGAGGACATTGGCGAGGCGGTTTACCAGGCCATGACCCGGTCGATTGGTGGCATCTTCAACATTACCGATGACGAACCCGCCCCACCACAGGATGTGGTAACCCATGCGTTCGAACTGGCTGGGCGCGAACCGCCACCTGAAACGGATTTCGAAACAGCAGAGCTTTCCCCGATGGCCCGCAGTTTCTACGGGGAGAACAAGCGCGTCTCCAACGCCAGGTCGAAGGAGGTGCTGGGGATGACCTATCGATGGCCGGATTACCGCACAAGCCTAAAGCGCATGTGGGAAGAAGACAGCTGGCGCGACTGATGCGGCCCTACCAATAAATCGCATCGCCAGTTCATCACATTACAGCGTCAGGCAGCCTGCTCTGCTTGAGCTTGCACGAAGAAATCAACCAGTTGGCGGGCAATCTCGTGAGAATCGTTGTGTTCGGGCAGGTCCGCCAGTGCGGCCTCTGCCTGTTCCTGCGTCAGGCCCCTGCCGACCTTGTAGCGGATCAGGTCGCGCATGTATTCGGGCGTGAACTCGGGATGGGGCTGGAAGCTGATCGCCTTACCCTTGTAGGCAAGGCCGGCATTCGCACAGAAATCGGTCGATGCGATGACCTTGGCATCGGCAGGTTTCTCAATCACCTGATCCTGATGCATGGCAAGTATCGAGCGTTTCTTGTCCGGCATGAAATATTCGGTATGGCCAAGGCCCCATCCGCCCGCAAACTTCACGACCCGTCCACCAAGGGCCTGCGCCATGATCTGGTGACCGAAGCAGATCCCTGCAATCGGCACAGAAAGTTCGTAAGCCTTGCGTATGAAATCTTCGAGAGGAGGAATGAATGCATGTGGCTCATAGGCGCCATGGGCAGAGCCGGTCACAAGCCAGGCGTCACAGGCATGAACACTCTCGGGAAACTCGCCATCCACCACAATATATGTTTCGAACGTGAAGCCATGGCCGTCGAGCATGCGCTCGAACATTGAAGGGTATTCTCCATGTCTGGCAATCAGGGGCTCGGGCACATGGCCGGTCTGCAGAATTCCGATTTTCATCTCAGGGCCTCGGGGATGGGTTTTTTTGTTCATTTAGTCCTGCAGATTGTGACTGGCAAGGAACATTTCCGTCGTCTTGCGCCGACGACCGCCTGGAAATGGCTGTTTCTGCCGTCCGTTTCAGACTGCGTGCGGGAAAAGGATATGTCCCGAATTGATGGCGGAAACTGATGTTTCCCCCAATTGGGCAAGGGTGACCTGCAATTCGGCGGTCAGCATCTCGATAAGCGCCTCCAGCCCCGCTTCGCCCCTGCCTGCCCCCGCCCCAGCTATCGCATAGAGGAACGGCCTTCCCGCGAAGACGAAATCGGCTCCCGCCGCATAGGCCTTGATCATGTCCTCGCCACAGCGAATGCCGGAATCGTAGAACAGCGCCATGTCATCACCGACGGAAGCGCGAATTTGTCTCAGCGAAAGAATCGGCAGCGGAGCGCTGTCCAGCTGGCGTCCGCCATGGCTGGAGACCTGAATGGCATCTACGCCAGCTGATTTCAGCTTGAGAGCGTCCTCGACATCCAGAACGCCCTTGACCACCAACCGGCCTTTCCAGCGCTCGCGGAGCCTTGCCAGATAGTCGAAATCGGCACCGGCGCGGCTGGCCTTGCGGTCAAATTCAGGAAAACCATTGCCGAAATTGGCAAGCCGGGGCGCACCGTTTTTCAGGGCGTTATATGCCTGCGACAGTGACCAGCGAGGATGAAGCGCGCAATCGACGAACTGGCGAGCATTCATCGTGAAGGGAAGCCTGAAATTCTGGCGCAACTCCCTCGGCCTTCTGCCGATTTCGGGAACATCCACGGTGAAAACCAGGGTCTGGTAGCCCGCTGCCTCGGCCCGTTTGAGCAAGCCCTCAGCAACAGTATTGTCGGCTGTATAGTATAGCTGGAACCAGGCATGCCCTTCGGAGGCCACGGCCATTTCCTCAAGGCTTGTGGTGGCGGCTGTCGAGACGCCCACCGGAATGTTGTGGCGCGCGGCCATCCTTGCCAGCATGAGATCGGCACCCGGCATGGCCATGTTGCCGAAGCCCATTGGTGCAATCCCGAACGGAAGACCGGTAGGAGAGCCGAAAACCTGTCCTGCAAGGCTGCGAGATGACACATTGCGCAGAACGCGTGTCCGCAGCTTGATGGATTGGAGCAAGGCGCGGTTTTCGGCTTCGCCTTCGCCTGTGCCGGCTGCGCCGTCAATGTAATCGAAGACCATTGACGGCAGGCGTCTTTCAGCCTGCCGCCTAGCATCCTCGAAACAGTGATAACGCGGCACGGACACTGTAGCTGCGTCCGGTCAGGCGTTGCGCCGTTTCACTTCTTCCATGAAGCGGTGGCGGATCACGGAGGCATCCAATTCGATGACCGGCACCTTGATGTTACCGGATTCGCACTTGGAAACGATGATGGTCATCTTGCCTGAGGCGAGCGCAGCCTTCATAACCTCGACGGTTTCCCCGGCCTGGCACTCGATGACATTCTCGCAGCCACATGCCTCGGCCACCTTGGCGAGGGACGTCTTGCGCCCTGCATAGGTGGGCTGGTCGCCTGTCGAGCCATAGCTGCCATTGTCGATGATGAGCAGGATGAAATTGTCCGCCACATTGTTGGCTATGGTTGGCAGTGTCCCGAGATTGGTCAGTACTGAACCGTCACCGTCGATGGCAATCACCGGCTCCTTCTGCGTCAGCGCGAGGCCAAGGCCGATCGATGAGGCGAGGCCCATCGTTCCCAGCATGTAGAAGTTGGAAGGCTGGTCATCCATCATGTGCAATTCCTGGCTGGGTAGCCCGATATTACAAACCACCAGCTTGTCGGAAATGACGGGGATGAGTTCTTTCAGTATTTCGCTGCGGATCATGATCAGTATCCTCCCCAGAAATTGGAGTCGGTCAGAATTGCGGTTGGCTTGCGGCTCGTGAAGGTGTGATTGAGGATGGTGTCCATCTCATAGACATCTTCTGGCTTGTGGAAGTGATATGTCTGGATGTTTAGCTGGTTGAGCAGCGCCTTGGTGTGCACTGCCATTTCGACCTGGCAGGCAACCCGTTCGCCGAGCTCACCACGATAGCTGATCAGCATTGGCAACGGCATGCGGTAATACTGGATCAGCGTCGCCAGCGTATTGACGGTGACGCCCAGTGCCGTGTTCTGCATGATGATGCAGGGGCGCTTACCGCCCATCCAGGCACCGGCACAAAGGCCCATTCCCTCATCTTCCTTATTGGAAGGCACATGCATGAAGCGCGGATCGTTGTCGACCTTTTCGATGACACCGGCCAATTGTTTGCAGGGTACGGTGGTGACAAAGCCGATATCGTTCTTTGCCATCGAGTTGAGTATTTCGTCATTGATGTCCATGGGCGGGCCTCGTTGCAGGTCTGTTGGGCGCTCTGGCGGATGTATCGGTTAGCGCGTTGACATTGCGTGACCGAACTACCGCCTTGGCTGCTTTCTGGACCAAATCACACCGCAAGGCGAAACAAAAATATTTCTGTCAATCTAAAGTTTTTCTTTAGTATTCACTGCGTCGATGGTTTCACTGATGGTACGGAACAATTCCTGTATCATGGCCTCGCCGCCAATATCGCGGCGTGAGAGGATTCCAAGTTCGCGCAGCCTTGGCGGGTTTCCAATTGGCAGGAAGCGCAGATTTTGCGTGACCGCGTCCGGTACACAGGGCCTGGGGACGATCGCAACGCCGATATTGTGGGAAACCATGGTGGCGATAGATTCCAGCGACTCCAGTTCCATCGTGTCATGTAGGGTCAGGCCAGCCTCATCGAGGATCTCGTCCGTCAGGGCGCTGATCCAGGCGTGGCGGGCCATGCGGATATAGGGAAAAGAGGTCAGGACCGGTAACGCCTCATCGGCTTGGACTGATCTTGAACAGATCACCATCAATTCCTCGCTGGCAAAGCGTTGCCAGTTCAGGTGGGGACGCGGCGAAGGCGGCTCGCTCATAATGGCGGCATCGACTGCTCCACGGTCAACCAGCGGATAAAGCGAGGCGGAAAGGCCTGGGACCACACGGATACGCAGACCGGGGAACCGCTCATACATTGCGCTCAATGCCCGGGGTACCAGGCTGGCCATCAACGAAGGCACGGCACCAATGGTGATTTCTCCTGAAATGGGTGAACCCATCCTCGCCGAAATCATCACCTGATCATATGCGCTGATCAGTTCGCGCGCCTTTGGAACCAGTGCCCGGGCAGCATCGGTCATTTGCGGGGTGCGATGGCTGCGGTCAAACAGAGCGACGCGCACTTCCTCTTCCAGCCGTTTCATCTGCTGGCCGATCGCGGCCTGCGAGATGCAGATTTTCTCTGCCGCGGCGGCGAAACTGCCTGTTTCCGAAATGGCGACCAGGGTCTTGAGAAGCCGGATGGACATTATTGCCACCTCGCCTGCGCCTCGGCAGTTGTCACGTGAATCAAGTCCTGAACCATCTTGCGGGAACTTTCCGGCAGGCGCGTTTGCAAACATCTACTAAAGTTGAACTTTAGTTTGTATCAAAAATGCTCTGGATGCAAAGCCTGCGTTCATTAGCCATGCCGAAGTCATGTCCGGCCTTGCAGATACTTACGGATTACAATGATGGATCAATCGAAGAGGATGGCCCTGGAAAGGCGTTTAGCGGCATCCTGCAGCAAGTCACGCCTCGCCACCATATTCTCGATGGTCAGGCGCATGGTCGGCCCGTGAAAGGCTATCGCAGCCATGTACCTGCCTTTCTCATCGGAAACCGGAACCGAGATCGCCACCATGCCCTCCATGAGTTCCTCGCGGTCCAGTGCATACCCCTTTCGGGCGATGTCTTCGAGTTCCCGTAGCAGAAGTTCGCGATCCGTGTGTGTGTTGGGAGTGTGGCGCTTCAGGTTCAGTGACTGCACCATCTTGCGCCTTGCGCGCGGCGGCAGGCTTGCCAGGAAAGTCTTGCCGCTGGCTGTGCAGTGAAACGGCACGTTGGTGCCAATGGGAAGTTGCACACGAAATGGCCAGTTCGTTTCGACGCGGTCGAGATAGTTCATGCCGTTGACCTCGGGTACGACAAAGTTAACTGTCTCGCCGACCTGCAAGGCGACTTCCTCCAGTATCTGGTGCCGGTTGATGTGCACACGCGAAGCGAACAATGCGCCCGCAGCCAGTTGGCGAAACCGCCGGGCAGGGCGCAAGCGCTTGCCGCCTGGCTCGTAAATCAGGAAGCCCTCCTCGACGAGGGTTGCGCACAATCGGTGTATGCTCTGCTTGGGCAAACCAAGCTGTGCATTTATCTCGGTCGGGGTGAGCGGCTCATTCGTGTTGCCAATGACTTCAAGGATGAGCAGAAGGCGCAAATTAGTCGGAATGCGATCAGGGTTGTCATCTTCCTGATTTTGCGCTTTCGCGAGTTTCATTTGCTCGTCCTGCGACATTTCTATCCTGCCTTTTGTCTCACTCTCTGCATCGTGCAGAATAGAGCCAGTATCGGCAAATTTAACAACCTGCCAATTTCCCGCTTGCAGGCAAGTTATAACACGGTTACGATAATAATCGAGAAAAAAAGTCTCATTTTTTGTATTTTTGGAAGTTTCGATTGGAATATGACTTCATCATCGTTGGAGCAGGTTCTGCAGGTTGCGTTCTGGCAAACCGGCTTTCCGCCGATCCGCGCTATACGGTGGCGCTGGTTGAAGCGGGTGGACACGACACTTCCCCCTGGATTCATATTCCCGTCGGCTATTTCAAGACGATAAAGAACCCCGCTCTGAACTGGATGTATCGCACCCGGCCGGATCCGGGCATGAACAACCGCGAAATCAACTGGCCGCGCGGCAAGACGCTCGGTGGCTCAAGTTCCATAAACGGATTGCTTTATGTCCGCGGACAACCGCAGGACTATGACAATTGGCGCCAGATGGGCAATTCCGGGTGGGGTTGGGACGATGTACTGCCCTATTTTCGCCGTTCGGAAAACTGGGAAGCGGGAGAGGATGAATGGCGCGGCGGCGATGGGCCACTCCACGTCACGCGCTCCAACAAGTCATGGAAGATCGTCGATGCCTGGGTCGATGCTGCACGTTCAGCGGGTTTTCCTTATAATGACGACTATAACGGTGCCACCCAGGAAGGGGTTGGCTATTTTCAGCTGACCGCCAGGAACGGGCTGCGCTGCAGTACGGCAAAGGCATATCTCAAGCCCGTCAGGAGCCGCAAAAATCTCGCCATCCTGACCAACTTCCAGGTGAGAAATATCGATCTGCGCGAAGGCAAGGCTGTCGGCATCTGCGGCGAACGCAAGGGTTCGAAAATTACCCTGCGAGCACGCAAGGAAGTGATCCTCAGCGCCGGGGCCATCGGGTCTCCGCAAATCCTCATGCTTTCCGGTCTTGGGTCGGGCGAGGAACTGACAAGGCATGGCATTACCGTGCATCGTGAACTTGGAGGGGTTGGTCGAAATCTGCAGGACCACCTTCAGGCCCGTCCTGTTTACAAATGCAGCGTGCCCACCATCAACACGCGCACACGTGGCCTGTTCAACCAGGCCCGGATCGGCCTGACCTACGCCCTGACTCGCGGCGGACCAATGACCATGGCTGCGAGCCTGGGCACCGGTTATCTGAAAACACGGCCGGAGCTGGAGACGCCGGATATCCAGTTCCACATCCAGCCCTTCAGCGCGGATAATCCTACGACCGGCACTGATAACTTTGATGCATTTACTGCCTCGGTGCTCCAATTGCGGCCCGAATCAACCGGCGAGATCAGGCTGGCCTCCGGCAATTTTCGCGATCATCCGCTGATTCACCCCAATTATCTCTCCTCGCCGCGCGACCAGCAGACCATTGTCGAAGGCATTCGCGTTGCCCGACGCATCTGCCGGCAGGACCCTGTCAAATCCTTGATCACCGAGGAGCACGCTCCCGGCCGGCACATTTGCGACGAAGATGAGGATGGCCTGCTTGAATGGGCTCGCAATACGGCCACGACAATCTATCATCCCACCGGCACCTGTAAAATGGGACAGGACGCGATGGCGGTTGTTGACGAGCGGTTGCGGGTGCATGGAGTGGGCAATCTTCGCGTGGCTGACGCCTCGATCATGCCCTTTATCGTGTCCGGCAATACCAATGCGCCAACGATCATGATCGGCGAAAAGGCTTCTGACATGATTTTGGAAGATGCGCGCTAGCTGAGCGCAGACAACCGGGTAAAGGCCCGGTGGAGGAAACTCCGGCCTTCAGGCCGGCAAACAGGAATTTGGCTGCTGATATGCCTTCGTCAGCGGCTGTGGTGAGCGAATTCATTGAAGGCTGATGAGAAAGGGAGGAGAATCCATGACATTTCTCAAGAAACTGGCGAGCGGTACGGCCGCCGTCGCACTGTTCGCGGCAGCATTCGTGTCGCCGCAATCTGCAGAAGCCGAAACCCGCATCCGCGTTCAGTCTGTTATTCCCAACAGCGCTGACGAGGTGATCATGCTTCAGGATTTTGCTGAAGATGTCCGCGCACTGACACAAGGCGAGGTCATCATCGAGGTTCTGCCGGCAGGAGCCGTTGTCGGGGTGCAGGAAGTCCTTGATGCAGTTGACTCCGGACTGGTCGAAGGCGGTTTTGCATGGACTCACTACTGGTCCGGCAAACACCCGGCAGCGATGCTGTTCGGCTCACCGGTTGCCGGCGCAGGCGTGGGCATTGACAACTTTGCCTTCCTGTCCTGGTTCCTCAATGCCGGCGGGAAGGAACTATACGACCAGCTCTGGACCGAGATGGGCGTGAACGTCAAAGGCTTCATGTTGCAGCCAGTCGGTCCGGAAGCACTTGGCTGGTTCAAGGAGCCGATTGCTTCCATGGAAGACTTCCGCAAGTACCGTTTCCGTACACCTCCGGGTATTCCTGGCCAGACCTATAACGACATTGGTGTTGCCTCGGTTGCCATGGGCGGCGGCGACATCCTGCCGGCCCTTGAAAAAGGAACGATTGATGCTGCCGAATGGTGCTGCCCAAAGCCTGACCGCGTGTTCGGTTTCCAGAAGGTGCTGAAGCACTACTACCTTCAGGGCCTCCATCAGGTGGTTGTGAACGCCGATCTTTATATCAATGGTGATGTCTATAACAGCCTCACCGATACACAGAAAAAAGCGCTGGAAGTGGCTGCAAATGCATCACTCATGAAAGCCGTCGCCTACCGCATCCGCGAAAACGGTCTGGCTCTCGACCTGCTGATCAATGAAGATGGCGTCATCCTGCATGATACGCCTGCCGACTACTTCCCTGAATACATGGGTGCTGCCAAGGCAGCGCTTGAAAAGGCATCTGCAGAGAATGCCTTCTTCAAGACCGTCTGGGACAGCCAGAAGGATTTTGCACGTACAGCAATTCCGTTCTGGGCCGGCGCACAGGCTTCAAATGCCGCTCTCGGCAAAGCCTATGCTGATGAGCTTGCCAAAATGAGGAAGTAATCTTCCGATTGCCGTCCCGGCCATGCCGGGGCGGCATCAACTGCGTGCCGCCTACGGGCCTTCAGGGTCCGGTAATTGCGGCGACATACGTTCCTGGGAGGGGAATATGGCTGAAATCGACAAGGAAGTGATGGCGATCGGTGATGAACTGCTCGCTGAACGCAGGGGCGGGCCCGATTCCCAACTGCCCGACGACATGCACCCGTTAGCAAAGCTGCTGATCAGGACAATCGACACGATTTCCGATTGGGTCGGCAAGGCAGTGGCGCTGTTCGTGATCCCGATCATCTTCGCCATGGTTTACGAAGTCATTTCCCGAAAATTCTTCATCGCACCCACTTTGTGGGCTTTCGATGTATCACGCATGCTGTACGGCATGTCTTTCATGCTCGGCGCCGGCTATGCGTTGATGCGTGGCCTGCATATCCGGGCCGACTTTCTGTATCGCGGTTTTTCCGAGCGCACCCAGGGCCGGGTCGACCTTGTGCTCTACATCGTTCTGTTCATGCCCTCGATGATCCTGCTGTTCTATGCGGGCTACGAATTTGCGCTCAAATCCATCATGCAGGGTGAGCGGGCCGGAGACAGCACCTGGGCGCCTCTCGTCTGGCCAGTGAAGGCCTCTCTCGCCCTGGGCGTGTTCCTGCTGGTCATTCAGGGCATCTCCGAAATACTCAAGGCCTGGTATGCCGCAACCCGTGGAAAGTGGCCTGTATAATGCTGGAAATCATTCAATCCTTTTTTGACCTGCTTCCCAATCTTTCACCGGAAGTTATCGGCATCATCATGATCGCAGCAATGCTGTTTGCGATCTTTGTAGGTTTTCCGATTTCCTTCACCCTTATTTTCCTGGGTGTGTTCTTCGGGGCCTGGGGCTTCGGCCTGAAACTGACCATTTTCCTTATGAACCTTCAGATATACGGTTCGATGATGGAACAGACGCTGGCGGCCGTACCCCTGTTTGTTTTCATGGGTTTCATGATGGAAAAGGCCGGGCTGATGGAAAAGCTGTTCTCGGCCGTCCAGATGCTGCTGGCCCGCATGAAGGGTTCGCTCTACATTGCAGTACTGTTCGTTTCGGTGATTTTCGGCGCTGCAACCGGCATTGTGGGTGCTTCTGTCACCATTCTCGGTATCATGGCGGCAACGACCATGAACCGCTCCGGTTACGACGTGCGCCTTGCGTCAGGAACCATCACCGCCGGCGGCACGCTCGGCATTCTGATACCGCCATCCATCATGCTTGTGGTCATGGGACCGGTGCTGGAAGTGCCGGTTACCGATCTTTTTGCTGCCGCGATCATTCCTGGCATCATGATGGCCGTGCTGTATGCGGTTTACGCGGTCGGCCGATGCTGGATCGATCCGTCGCTTGGTGCCCCACTGCCGGAATCGGAAATTCCCTATGCAAAAGGCGAACTTTCCCGCGAGGCGCTGGTAATCATTCCCTGGTGCGTCGGCATGGTACTGGTGCCGATATTCATTCTGGGAGCCTTTCCCGGCATTTTCGAATATCCGCCCTTCAGCTTTCTGCAGGGACAACTGGCCTGGGTTCTCGCCTTTGCGATGATCTTCACCGTGCTGCTGTATGTATCGCGCGCTGTGCGCAACCGCTTGCGAAACAAGGAAAGTGCGGACAACTACTTCAATTTCCATGAAGTGTGGACCGAACTGTTCTGGGGTCTTGTTCCTCCGTCAGTGCTCATCGCCTTTGCCATGGGGTCGATCCTGGCAGGCTGGGCTACGCCGACAGAAGGCGCCGGCATGGGCGCACTCGGATCGATCATCCTTTCGATGATCTACCGCAAGTTCACTTTCCGTGACACATATGACGCTCTCCTGAAGACACTGGAAATTTCTGTCCTCATTCTTTTTCTTGTCGCGGCATCCAACTTCTTTGGTGCTGTCTTCTCGCGGCTGGGTACGCCACAGATGATCACGGAGGTACTGCTTGGTCTTGATCTGTCTGCCGGGTGGATCGTGGTGCTCGTTCTGGCGCTGGTATTCATCCTTGGCTGGCCGCTGGAATGGGTGCCGATCGTGCTCATCATCCTGCCGATCATGCTGCCTGTCCTGAATGCGTTGAATGTCGACATGGTCTGGTTCGCCATACTGGTGGCGGTCTGCCTCCAAACGGCCTGGCTCAGTCCGCCCGTGGCGCTATCGGCATACTTCCTGAAGGGGGTGGTGCCGGAATGGGACCTCAAGGACATCTATTTCGGCATGATGCAATTCATGGGCATCCAGATTATCGGGCTGGCCGTGGTTTTCTTCGTGCCGGAAATAGCAACCTGGCTTCCACAATATCTTTACGGCAATTAAACAGGGCATGAACCAATGGGTGTTGAGTATCTAAAAAAGGCAAGCCGCACCTCCGCGAGCGATGCTTCTGATGTGCGCGCGACCGTCCAGGAAATCCTGGACGCGATCGAAAAAGGCGGCGAGGAAACGGCGCGCGAGTACGCTGCCAAATTTGATCGTTATGAGGGGAACATTGTCCTTACAAAAAAGGAAATCGAGGCGGCAAGCGCAAAGGTTCCCCAGAAACTGAAGGACGACATTCTCTTTGCCCATGACAACGTCAAGCGGTTTGCCGAGCGCCAGATGGCAAGCCTTCAGGATTTCGAATTCGAGATCCAGCCAGGCTTCCTGACCGGTCAGAAGAGCATTCCGTGCAATACGGCAGGCTGTTATGTGCCGGGCGGGCGCTACAGCCATATCGCTTCGGCAATCATGACGGTAACGACGGCCAAGGTTGCCGGATGCAAGCACATCACCGTATGTTCGCCTCCCCGTCCCGATGCCGGTATCAATGCTGCGATCATCTATACCGCCAATCTATGCGGTGCAGACACCATCCTCGCCCTTGGTGGCGTACAAGGGGTGGCATCCATGGCCTTCGGCCTGTTTGGCGAGCCTGAGGCAGACATTATTGTCGGGCCGGGCAACCAATTCGTGGCCGAGGCAAAGCGTATCCTGTTCGGACGCGTGGGCATCGACATGTTTGCCGGTCCGACGGACAGCCTTATCCTGGCTGATGCGTCATCAGATCCGGAAATTGTTGCAGCCGACCTGGTGGGTCAGGCCGAGCATGGCTACAATTCGCCGGTATGGCTGGTAACCGACGACCGCGACTTGGGCGAGAAGGTTCTGGAACTGGTGCCCGGGCTGATCGATGACCTGCCCGACACAAACCGTGACAATGCGGCAGCGGCCTGGCGCGACTATGCGGAGATCATCCTGTGTAGCGACCGTGAGGAAATGGCGCAGGAATCCGACCGTATCGCACCCGAACACCTTACCGTGCAGGCAGAAGACCTCGACTGGTGGCAAAATCGGTTGAGCGCCTATGGCTCACTGTTTCTGGGTGAGGAAACCACGGTTGCCTATGGCGACAAGGCATCAGGACCGAACCATGTGCTGCCTACCTCCGGCGCGGCAAAATACACCGGTGGCCTGTCAGTGCACAAATATCTGAAGATCGTCACCTGGCAGAAAAGCACCCGCGAAGCCTCCAAACAGGTCGGCATTGCAACGGCCCGCATCTCCCGCCTCGAAGGCATGGAAGGCCATGCCCGCACAGCAGATATCCGGCTGCGGAAGTATTTTCCCAAGGAGAATTTCGATCTTTCAGCAGTCGGAGACGAATGAGTGCTGCCTGACTATTTCAACCTGGACGGACATGTTGCCTGTGTTACCGGCGCCAGCAGCGGCCTTGGCCGCCACTGCGCGCTGGTGCTCGCACAAGCTGGCGCGAAAGTGGTCGGCATTGCCCGCCGCCAGGAGCAGCTTGAAGACTGGCAGCAAGAAGCGGGACCGGACAATACCGCCAGTATTGTCGCAGACCTTGCAGATCGCAGCGCGGTTGATGCCGTTGGTGAGCAGGTAGCGATCCCTTTCGGCCCGCCGGACATTCTCCTCAGTGCCGCCGGCATCAATACGAGGCAACCGGCAGACAGCGTCACCCGCGAAGGCTGGGACGTAACACTGGACCTCAATCTGCGGACACCCTTCTTTCTGGCACAGGCCCTTGCCCCGGCCATGAAGGAGAAGGGCTGGGGGCGGATTATCAACTTTGCCTCGCTGCAAAGCAGGCGCGCCTTTGCAGGCGGCATTTCCTACGGCGCATCGAAGGGCGGTGTGGAGCAGATGACAAGGGCCATGGCCGAAGCCTGGTCGCAGCATGGCATCAATGCCAACGCGCTCGCGCCGGGCTTCTTTCCCACCGAACTCACCGGGCCGGTATTCAGCGATATCGCAAAGGCCGAGGCCAATGCGCGCCAGACCTGCATCGGGCGCAATGGCACGATGGACGATATCACCGGCCCATTGCTCTTCCTGGCTTCAGATGCCTCGAGATATGTGACTGGTCAGATTCTGTTTGTTGACGGAGGCTATTCAGCCAAATGAAAGCGCTTGTTTATACAGGTCCCGAACAACTGGAAATGCGCGACATGCCTGTGCCGCTCGCAAGCGAAGGCGAAGCGCTCGTACGCGTTTCCAATTGCGGCATATGCGGCTCGGACATGCATGCCTATATGGGCCATGACGAGCGGCGGCCTGCACCCCTCATTTTGGGCCACGAGGTTTCGGGCATAGTGGAAAGCGGGCCCGAAAAGGGAATGCGGGTGACGGTCAACCCGCTAGCCACCTGTGGAAAATGCGAGGCATGCGTGAGCGGACGCAACAATCTTTGTGCAAAACGGCAGATCATTTCCATGCCCCCGCGTGAGGGCGGCTTTGGCGAGTATATCGCCATCCCGGTGGAGAACCTGGTTCAGGTGCCCGAACATGTGTCACTTGAAAAGGCTGCCCTTGCAGAGCCGCTTGCCTGTGGCTGGCATGGTGTGCGGCTTGCCAAACGCGCGCTCGACAGACCACTCGACGAGGCACGTTGCATGATCATTGGTGGCGGTGCCATCGGCTTTGGAACGGCGCTGTGCCTGCGGGCACAGGGCGCAAGCTACATTGTCATCGTCGAACCCAATGCGGGCCGCCGAGAGCGGATTGAATCCGATAGCGGGTTCCAAACCATTGAGCCGGAAGCGGCAGGCAAGGGAAACCATGACCTTGTCGTTGATGCGGTGGGATATGCCGGCACAAGGGCGCAAGCCTGCGAAGCCGTAAAGCCCGGCGGGGTCATCATCCATATCGGCCTTGGTGACAACAAGGGCGGAATCGACACGCGGCGCGTGACGCTTCAAGAAATTACCTTTATTGGCACCTACACGTATACACCCCAGGACTTTCGTGAGACGGCGCAAGCCATTTTCGACGGTTCGCTCGGCCACCTTGCATGGCTGGAAAAGCGACCGCTGGAAGAGGGTGCGGCGGCGTTCAGCGATATCAGAAACAACCGCACATCCAGTCCCAAGATCATCCTGTCGGTTTGAACCTACAATCCGTTTCAGCACGGGCCAGTCGGCAGGTGTTACGCGGGCAAACAATTGCTCTTGCCCTTGGCAAGAGACCGGAGCATGCATGATGTCCACGCGTCGTTATTTTTTCTGGCCCTTCGTGGTTACCGCAGTCGGCCTCGCCATGATCGCATGGATCGGCTGGCAGGATCACGGCACGCTTTCGGGCATGGGCTCCTTCTTTCTCATTGGCGCGGTCCTGGCGATCCTGGAAATCTCCCTTTCCTTCGACAATGCCATCGTCAACGCCAACAAACTGAAATACATGACGCCTATCTGGCAGAAACGCTTCCTGACCTGGGGCATCCTCATTGCCGTCTTCGGCATGCGTATAATCTTCCCGCTGGCCATCGTTGCAATTGCGGCGAAGATCGGCCCGATTGCCGCCATCCAGCTCGCTGTCTGGCAACCCGATCAATATGCGACCATCATCGAGGGTTCCCATCTTTCAATTGCTGCTTTCGGCGGAACCTTCCTGATGATGGTGGCGCTGACCTATTTCCTCGACGAGGAAAAGGAGGTCGACTGGTTTGTCATTCTCGAAAAGCGCCTTCGCCAATGGGCCTCGATTCGCGGCCTTGAAATCGCTTTCGTGCTGGTCGTGGTTGTCGCCTTTGCCTGGCAGCTCGATCCGCTCAAGATGGGCACTTTCCTGATTTCCGCCCTGATGGGCCTGCTCACCTTCCTGATGGTGGAGCTTGTCGGCAACCTGCTGGACCGTGCCGAAGAGGCGCGCAGCGTTGCCAGTGCCGGCGGGCTTGGCGCTTTCCTTTACCTTGAAGTGCTTGATGCAAGTTTCTCCTTCGATGGCGTCATCGGCGCATTTGCCTTCACGAAGAACCTTTTTCTGATCGCCATCGGACTTGGCATTGGCGCCATGTATGTGCGTGCCATGACCATCATGCTGGTGGAAAAGAACACGCTTGCCGAATTCCGCTATCTCGAACATGGTGCCTTCTATTCGATCTTCCTGCTGTCGGTGATCATGTTTACCCAGTCACTGATACATGTGCCAGAAGTGATTACCGGCCTGATCGGCGTTGCACTGATCGGCCTCGCACTGGTCGCATCGCTGCGCTACAACCGAAAGATGGCCTGAGGACTGGCGGCCAAGGCCGCTCCGGCGACTGACAAGGCGAAGCGGCCTTGAAAAGCGGCGCATATCCGCGCAAAAGATCGTTCCCTAGTGTCCTCTCGAGACAGTTTCAAAACCAGCAAGGTCATTTTCATGAGCCAGGAATCCAGTGCACAGGGCTATTTGCCTGATCCCAGAAACCAGGATGTACTGGTCTATGTCGATGGCGAGTTGCTGCCACGTGACAGAGCCAGCGTTTCGGTTTTTGACAGCGGTTTCGTGCTTGGCGACGGCATCTGGGAAGGCCTTCGTCTCAAACAGGGCCGGATCATACAGATCGAGGCGCATCTTGATCGGCTGTTTGAAGGCGCAACCTCCATTGCGCTCGATATCGGGCGAAGCAGGGATGAGCTCAAGCAGGCCATACAACTGACCCTTGATGCCAACAAGATGGAAGACGGTGCGCATATCCGCATGATGATCTCGCGCGGGCGCAAGAGTACGCCGAATCAGGATCCACGTTTCGTCATTGGCAAGGCAACGCTGGTGATTGCTGCCGAATTCAAGACGCCGCGCCCTGAATCAAAAGCTGCGGGCCTGTCTCTGTTTACCTCGACCTTCCGCACCAGCGGACCGGATGTTTTCGACCTGCGGCTCAATTCGCACAGCCGCCTTAATCTCATTCAGGCGCTGATCCAGGCAATCAATGCCGGCGCGGACGAAGCATTGATGCTGGACCCGCGCGGTTTTGTTGCAAGCTGCAATTCGACGAATTTCTTCATTGTCCGCGGGCGTGAATTGTGGACCTCCGCGGGCCTCTACTCCTTCAAGGGCCTGACCCAGAAGGCCGTCATTGACAGTTGGCGCGATGGGGGCGGTATCGCACTTGAGAAGGATTTCACGCTAGCAGAGTGCTATTCGGCAGACGAGGCATTCGTGACCGGAACGCTTGGCGGTGTCACCCCGGTGGTGCGGATTGACGGCAGGGTCATCGGCACAGGCAAACCCGGCCCCGTGGCCCAGCAAGCCAGCTCGCTTTATCAGACCTGGGTGATGAGTTAGGGCCCCGCTCCCTGCCTTGTCCCGGCTTCTTGCTATCCATTCAACAGCCTGCGCGCGAGGGTCCGCCCCGACAATACGGCTCCATGTGCCGTTCCGAAATACTCCGGGGAAGCCGCCTCGCCCGCAAACCACAGCCGGCCATCCCAGTCACTTTCTGCCAGCGCATGACGCGTGGCGGGACTGGTGCCAACAGCATTGAAACTGTAACTGCCGAACGCGAAGCGGTCCTGCCCCCAGCGGGTGATCTGCGCCGCCCGGGGAGCGGGAAAACTTGAGCCGAACATGGCGCGAAGCGCTTCATGGGCGCCGGCAATGGTGTCACGATCACCAAGTTTTTCGACCTCACTCGCCTCATCGGCGGCGTTGAAACCGAGTAGCACAGGTGCCTTGAGGGCACGCGCCAGCGACACCCATTCGCCCCAGCGGCCGGGGCGCGGCCCCAGCCAGCCAATCCAGTCAACATCATCGGGCCAGGCAATACGGTCAAAAAGCAGCCAGCACTTGTTCAGGAGACCCATTCCCAATCCGTCGATGGCCGCCTGATGTTTTCGCGACAGGGGTTCGGCAAATCTCACCTGCCCTGATTGCAAAACGCCAAGCGGCAGGGTGCAGACCACCCTGTCTGCTGTCATTACGCTGCCATCAGCAAGGCGCACCTCGCCCGGCGCAATGGCAGTAACCTCGGCCGACAAACGGATATCGAGGCCAGTTGCGATATATGTGGTGATCTGGTCGAACCCGCCCGGGAAAAGCACGTCCCCGCCGCTGAATTCACGCGCCTCCTCACCATACCAGGCTGACAGGCGGTCCGCAGCGCTGCCATATTCCTGTTCCAGCGTACTGTTGACCAGATACAGAACCAACCTTTGCAGGCCCGGATCAGAAGTTCGCCAATCGGTCGAGGCTCGCAACGCCTGCATAACCGACATATCGCGCTCGCTGCCTTCAGCCGCCGACAATGCGCGACGCAGGATACGCTCTGCCGGGCGCAGGTCCGGATCAATCTCGTGCCCGCCGGGCCCCAGCAGAATCGAGGCATCATAGCTGGTTTGCGCCAGCTTCGCGCCTGCTGCCTCGGCCAGTTCAGTCAGCGGGTTGCCTCGCTTGCCGTGGATCCAGCTGGCGCCGTGGTCCATCGGCAGGCCATGCCATTGCCGCGAGGTATGGACACGCCCGCCAAAACGGTTGCGGGCTTCCAGTACCGTGACTGCCTCGCCAGCATCCTGCAGTTGGCGGGCCAGCGTTAATCCCGCCAGGCCGGCGCCGACTACCACTGTCAGCCTATCTGGTTTTTTTCGCGATTGCGCGCCAGCCCCTTGAGGGAAAAGCGAGAATGCTCCCAACATGCCCCCCAGCAGATGCCGCCTCGTCAGGTCTCGCGGTAAACGATGTTTCATCACTGACAAGAGCTCAGGCCCCCTATCGTCCAGCCGGTTTGCCCTGCCGGAATATTCTTCCAGAATTTGCGCCCGTGCCAAGGGCCCCTTCTACATTTTTTCATTCCCCTACTGGTCTCTCCCGCACCAGCAGGCGATGCTCTCAGCAATCTGCGGCACTACCTTGCGGCCGTTCGGGAAGGGCTGGCCGTCATGTCGCTGCGATAGCCGCTTGAGGATCCCTGCGGGCCTGCAACCAGTTGAACGCGAGGAGCGCCACAACCAGCGCTGCCCCGACAATCTCGACCCAGATGTCCGGCCAGAACAGGGCAACGATGCCCGGCAACAGCAAAATACGCATCCACAGCTGCATCGGGCGCCACAGAAAGGCTTCCAGAACTGCGGCAAAGGCTACCAGGCCTAGAATGGCGATCACTCCGCTCCACAGCACCAACGGCAGCGGACCCCCCAGAATGATTTCATCGTTGAACACCATAAAAAGCGGTATCAGGTAAAGTCCTTTGGCATATTTCCACGCCTGAACGCTTGTTTCCATGGGTTTCGAGCCGGCAATCGCCGCCCCGGCAAAACCTGCCAGTGCCACCGGTGGTGTGACGTTGCTATCCTGCGAGTACCAGAAAACCACCAGATGCGCGATTAGCAACGGAATTCCGAATTCCTGCGTAAGGGCGGGGCCGACCAGAATGATCAAAACGATGTAAGCGGCAGTCACCGGCAGTCCCATGCCGAGGATGAGCGAGGCGAGCACCACGAGAAGGAGGGCCAGGAGCAGGTTGCCTCCCGAGAATGCGATCATCATTGCAGAAAATTTCAGGCCAAGGCCGGTCAGGCCGACAACACCCACGATAATACCTGCAACCGCGCAGGCCATTGAGACTGCAACCGCGTTGCGTGCACCCAGTTCCAATGCATCAAGCGTCAGCCTGATCCCCGTGCGGCACAGGTCGACAAATCTCGCTGCACTGGGGCCGGTAACCCAGAAATTCCAGAGTGCACGAGCCGAGGCCGCTGCCATGATCGACAGGATCGCATAGAAGCCGACGCGCATCGGCGAATAACCGGCCATCAGCAGCGCGACGAGGGCAACCAGCGGCAAAAGGAAATGCCAGCCTTCTGCAAGTACTGCGCGCACGCTCGGCAGTTCTTCAGAAGGAAGACCATGCATCCCCTGCTTGACTGCCGCTATATGCACGAGGAGATAGACGACACCGAAATAGAGCGCTGCAGGGAAAATCGACACCAGCACAATTTCGACATAGGGCACACGGGTGAACTCGGACATGAGGAAGGCGCCCGCGCCCATCAGCGGCGGCATGATTTGTCCGCCGGTCGAGGCGGCGGCCTCAATCCCTCCGGCCTGTGCCGGGCGGTAGCCGAGCTTTTTCATCAGCGGTATGGTGAAGGCACCTGTGGTTACCACATTGGCAATGGCCGAGCCGGATATCGAGCCCATGCCGGCGCTGGCGATTACTGCGGCCTTTGCCGGACCGCCCCGCTGGCGACCAGTGGCAGCATAGGCAAGATCGATGAAGAACTTGCCGGCGCCTGTCGCCTCCAGGAAAGCGCCGAACAATACGAAGATGAATACGAAGGTCGCAGCGACACCCAGCGGAATGCCGAAAATACCTTCAGCACCAAGCGTCATCTGACTGGCTACCCGGTCGATGGAATAGCCGCGATGGTTAAGAATTCCAGGCATCCAGTCCGCAAGGAAGGGTAATTCACCACGGCTGCCCGCAAAAGCGTAGACAAGGAAAACTGCTCCGATGATCGCCATTCCGAGGCCAACAGCCCGGCGCGCACCTTCCAGCACGACAAGGACTGTCAGCACGCCCATCCAGACATCGATCTGGCGCGGAAAGACCTGGTTGGCGATAATGTCGATGTTGATCGGTACCCAGGCCCCGGCCAGCACTCCACAGACAATCAACGTGCCGTCGATGAGCCAGCCGAGTACGCCACGCGGCCGGTTGCGGCCGAAGGCAGGGTAAATCAGGAAGCACAGGACAAGGATGAAGCCAAGATGGATGGGCCGCTGGAAGAAGAGGCCAAGCGGCTGTACCCCTGCCGAGTAAAGCTGAAAAACGGACAGTGCGATCCCGATCACCATAATGGCGCGCAATACGACGGGTGGCTGCGGCGCAGGTACAAAGTCGGTTTCGGATGTCATTTTTCGCTTGCCCCAATCAAGGCGATCTGCACCCGTTCACGTGGTGCAACCGCAGACAGGGAAACCACCCTGTCACCCATTGCCAATCGGTGATCGACATTCCCGGTGCCCGGCCGCAACGTATAGGCGTTGCCTGGTACGGGTTCATCGATATCCACAATGAAATAGCCACCCTGCCCGTCAGTCACCTGACGTCCGCGCCCTGGTATGTGATCGAGCCCGGCAGCGAAATCCGGCAGGTGGGACCAGACAAGGATCATCTGACCGCCCCTGTTTTCATAGCAGTCCGAGACCTCGAACCCCTTGACCGAATGATGCCACAGAATGCACCAGCCGCCCCCGTCCGGCACTTCGAAACGCGCGATCTCTTCGCCGTTCATGCGCGTTGCGACAAGCGTGCCCGCATGAGCGGTCGATGCAAGAAAAAGGAGGAGGGCTGCAAGCCCTCCTCTTGACCAGTGAATCACGGACGCAGGCGATCCGGGATCTCAGCGCCGATTTCCTCAAAGTAACGGATCGCACCTGGATGCAGCGGCACAGGGGTGGCATCAAGTGTGAATTCGACCGTGGTCTGGTTTGCCGCCGGATGGACTGCCTGGATCTCCGCGATGTTCTTGAACATGGCGCTGGTGATCGCATAAGCGAGGTCATCGGACATTTCAGAAGAAACCGTCAGGACGTTGGGAATGCCCAGAACGGGGATGTCCTCGTCGACGCCGTTATAGGTGCCACCCGGCAGTGTCGTAGTGGCAAATGTGCTGTCGGCAGCCTTCGCGGCGGCCAGTTGTTCCTCGGTCAGCGCGATGATGACGATATCCTGCGTGGTCGCAAGGTTCAGGATCGAAGAGGTGGGCGAGCCCACGGACCAGAATCCCGCATCGATATCCCCGTTGGCCAGGGCATCGGCGGTTTCATTAAAGTTCAGCCGCTGCTCGTCGATATCGTCGTAGGTCAGGCCATTCGCTTCAAGGATGGCGCCAGTGTTGACTTCCGTTCCCGAACCAGGCGCACCAATCGATACGCGCTTGCCGCGCAAGTCGTTTAGCGAGGTGATCCCGCTGCCTTCCAGTGCCACGATATGCACCATATTCGCATAGAGAGATGCCAAGCCTCGAACCATTGGCAATTGCTGACCGTCAAAACGGCCAGTCCCGGTGTAAGCCTGGGCCACCGTGTCGGCGAGGGCAATCGCTATATCGGCATCACCCGTTGCGATCAGCCCCATGTTTTCAACCGACGCACCGGTCACCTCGGCAGTCGCCGAATAGCCATCCACATGGGTATTGATAACCTCGGCCAGGCCGCCGCCAATCGGATAATAGACCCCACCAGTGCCGCCGGTTGCGATTGAAAGCTGTTCTTGTGCTAGGGCTGGTGTGCCAAGGCCAAGCGCGATCAGCGCAACCGTTCCGATCAGGGCCTGCCGCCCGCGAAGTAGTGTATCAATCATCTTGTCCTCCCATGACAATATTGTACCAAAATCGTCGCGCGTTCCTTCCGCGACAATGACAACCTTTCAGAATTACCGATGATAATACATAACTTTTTGCAAAATGGGATCATTTCCTTGGCAATCAACAGCCATGATCCCTTTCGGGTTTTGCCGGTTTCCTTGTGATCAGCCCCAATTGACCGGACCGGTTTCAATGTTAGTGTTTTCTCCCGAGGATGTAAAAGAACCCGCCTTTCAGGAGTTCATCCCTGAAGCAGGCATTGAAGCTGTCACAATATCCGTTCTCCCAGGGCCGGGGCACGCGATCTATCAGTCCCAGTTCTGACAAGTATCTGGCAAGGGAATCGCGGACAAAAGCTCGCGCTTGTAGGCGAGGCGGTGAAACTGGTGCTGGAACAGGCCGAGGCCCTTTTGCGACAAGTAGGGTGAGGCTTCTTGCTTCAGGCTCACCAAGGAAAGCAAACTCTCTCTTACCTACCTCTATCTCTATCTTGTGGCGTGAATCGGGGCGCGCGGATGACCCCGGATTACCTTCGCTGTGCTACCCATGTTGCTACCTGCGAAGATATTGCCAAACCCGTGTAGTGTCTAATTGATTGATTTTATTGGCGCACCCGACAGGATTCGAACCTGTGACCTCTGCCTTCGGAGCGGGCATTTTGCTGTTTTTCGCACCGTTCCCAAACATGGCCATATTTGGAATATACTATTATAATCATGATGTTAGAGCAATATCACGATTGACGGCTTTGGACTGAAATTTCCGACTTTTCGCTGATTTTGCTTCCGTATTGCTTCCGTGCGGGACCGCTGCCATGCCGAAAATTTCCAAGCGTCTGATCGACCAGAGCCCGCCAGGTGATAAGGATTATTTCCTCTGGTGTGACGAACTGAAAGGCTTCGGCGTGCGCGTCTTCGCCACCGGCCAGAAGTCATTCCTGATCCAGTATCGCGACGAGAACAACCGGACGCGGCGATACACGATTGGGCGTTACGGACATCTCACCCCCGACCAGGCCCGCACCGAAGCAATGAAAAGGCTTGGTGAAGTCCGGATGGGTCAGAACCCGTCCGAGGAGAAGCGGCAAAAGAGAGCTGACATGACCATCGCCGAGTTGTGCGATCAGTACATGGATGACATCTGTGCAGGCCGTTATCTCACCCGCTTCAACCGGCCCAAGAAGGCGACCACGATCGCCACGGATGTCGGTCGCATCGAAACGCATATCCGCCCACTGCTCGGCAATCTCCCGGTTGCGTCACTGGATCGTCGGACCGTCGAGCGGTTCGTCATCGACATCCGTGAAGGCAAGACCAAGCGCAACATCAAGTCTGGAAAGAAGCGAGGTCGCTCGATTGTCTCGGGTGGTGGCGGAACAGCGCGCCGAACCGTTGCGCTTCTCAGTGGAATGATGACCTATGCTCGCGACATGGGCCTGTGCGAAGCCAACCCGTGTCACGGCATCCGGTGCGGCATTGATCAGAAGCGGACACGTTTTTTCCGTCCTGAGGAATACGCAGCGTTGGGCAGTGCCATGGCTGAGTTGGAGGGCGAGGGAGTAAGTTCCGTTGCTATCAACGCGATCCGGTTGCTGACGCTTACCGGATGTCGCGTCGGCGAAGTCCGATTGCTGAAGCGCCGCGAGATCGATGAGCATTGCGGTTGCTTTCGGTTGGAGGATTCAAAAACCGGCGCCCAGATCCGGCCAATCGGGTCGGCTGCGTTTGCTCTGATCAACTCGCTTCCAAGCGACCGCTCATCGGAATACCTGTTTCCAGCGGTCAGAGGTAATGGTGCATATGACGGCCTTCGCAAGATCTGGATCCAGATCTGTGAACGCGCCGAAATCGACGGTGCGGTGATGCACACACTTCGCCATAGCTATGCCTCGGTTGCCGCGGAACTCAATTACTCCGACGCAACCATAGCGGCCATGCTTGGACACAGCCTTGGTACGGTTACGAGCCGCTACACCCATTTTGTGGATGAAGTCCTGAGAACCAGTGCAGATCGGGTAAGCAAGGAGATTGATGCGCGTATGCGGGTGGAAGTCGCTCTACCCTAACCTTGTGTTAGGTTGATTCGATAAATTCGATTGTTTCGTTTATTGCGTTTGTGATATAAGTGCCTATATTGGCCATTGAACCGAATTGGTGCCATTGAAAAACGAAGGAGTGAAACGATGTCTGCGCTAGCACATGACAATTTTGCGGATCGCATGCCGACTGATATCGAGGTCGACAGTGCCGACCAGCTCCGCAAGATCATGGCAAATCTTGTGACCGAGGATAAGCCGACCCAATTGAAATTGGCTCTTGAGAAAGGTGAGATCGCAGATGTGACTTTGTCGCCGGCGATTGCGAACACCTTTCTGCAGGTGCTTCGACTGATCTCGAGCGGCAAAGGCTTCAAACTGATTCCGGTCGGTGCGGAGCTAACCACGCAACAGGCCGCCGATCACCTCAATGTCTCCCGACCGTTCCTGATCAAGCTTCTGGAAGAAGGAGATATTCCGTTCACAAAGACCGGACGGCATCGGCGCATCAAGGCTGAGGATCTGTTTGCCTACAAGGCAGGAAGGGATACGCGTCGTAGCGAAGTCCTTTCGGACATGGCGAAGCTGGATGCCGAAAAAGGTTATCTTTGACCTTGCGCGCCGATCGCTTCACGGCCGTCCTGGACGCCAATGTTATCGCTGGTGGCTTGTCCCGAAACATCCTGTTGAGTCTGGCTGAAGCAGGCTTCTATCGGCCGCGCTGGTCGAACGATATTCTGGACGAGTTCCAGCGGTTTTTCATCAAGCAGTATGCGGATGAAGAAACCGCTGCAAGACAACGAGTGAACATGGAGACCGCGTTTCCAGAGGCATCGGTAGATGACTACATCGGGCTCATTGATGCCCTGGAATTGCCTGACCCGGATGATCGGCACGTTTTGGCTTGCGCTATCAAGACGAAAGCTGCCGTCATCGTGACCGAAAACCTCACAGACTTCCCGAAGGCCGCGCTGGAACCACATGAGTTGACGGCGGTCAGCCTGGACGATTTCATCGCCGACATCCTCGATATGGCAGGAGCTGAAGCGATCGCTGCACTCCGCCAGATGCGCGAGCGCTTCCAAAACCCGGCAATTGATGCCGAAGATCTGATACTACGGATCGAAAAGCTTGGCTTGAATCAGACCGCAAATATTCTTTCTGAATATCAGGATTTGCTATAGTCCCAATGGATCAAAAATATTCGCAACGACTAAACAAAGATTCGTCATGAACCTGATCAAATCAAAGAAGCGCGTCGCAGACCATGGGGAGGTTTTTACACCGCCGTGGTTGGTCGATGCCATGCTTGATCTGGTGAAGGAGGAAGCCGAGCGCATCGACTCCCGTTTTCTGGAACCTGCTTGCGGCAGCGGCAACTTTCTTGTCCGCGTGCTGCAACGAAAACTCGCAGCTGTAGAGGTCAAGTTCGGAAAGTCCGATTTCGAGAAGCGCCACTATACCCTGCTCGGACTGATGAGCATCTACGGAATCGAGCTCCTCGAAGACAACATTGCGGAGTGCCGCGCGAACCTGGTCGAGATATTCGCCGAGTACCTGAACCTTGATGCAAAGGACGAGACATACTTCGCCGCATTGGCGGTCCTTGCGAACAATAGCGTTCACGGTGATGCGCTGACGATGAAGACGAGAGACGGCGATCCGATCACATTTGCCGAGTGGGGCTACATTGGAAAAGGCAAGTTCCAGCGTCGCGATTTCCGCCTGGATGTGCTCGCCTGTTGATTTCCATTGAGAAGTGACCCCGTAT
>CAZIPH010000001.1:234471-236246 GCA_964541115.1 uncultured Salaquimonas sp. | reverse complement strand
CGATGGTTTTTTGATTTGCAACATTCTCAAGGATTGATATGCTTTTTCATACACGGCTCAGAGGAGTCGATGATGTTTTTTGCCATTGGGGATCACCAGGGAGAATCGGAATGAAGAAGACCGTATCTGCACTTTTCGCAGGCGCAATGTTGCTCGGCGTGAGTTTCTCGGGCGCCAGCGCCAATATGGGTGAGAAGATGATGGGCATGATGCAGTGCTCCGCATCATGTAACTCACAATATGCCCAGTGCGTTGTCAGCGCAAACAAGCTTGCCAGCACACCACAGGAAGGAATGTCGCAGATCGTGACCAACTTCCAGGGCTCAACAGCCTGTGGCCAGGAGGCAATGGCCTGCCAGGCATCCTGCCGCTAAGACTTCAGGCATTTATTGATCAAAGCCCGGTTCCATTTAGCCGGGCTTTTTTCATTTCCAGTGCCGGTTGATAAATGGCTCGGGCCAAAACTTTGACCGATGCTTCCGGTATCAACCGTGACCCGTGTGTCGGGAATGGACCCTGAAATAATGGTGACTCCGGCAGGATTCGAACCTGCGACCATCCGCTTAGAAGGCGGATGCTCTATCCAGCTGAGCTACGGAGCCATCGGGGTCCTTCTAGGCGAGTCAACGGGAATAGAAAAGTGGAAATTGGCCAACAGCTTTGAAGAGGTTTCAGACAGGATCCGCCGCGCCCTCCTCTACCGCCATTGAGCCGCGATTGACAAAGGACCGGGAAGAAAAAGACCGGCGTAAAAAACCCGGCGCCAGGCCGGGTTTTGGTATTCTTTCGCTCGTGCAGACACTTGTCAGCATCAGGAAAGTTCAGCGCGTATTCAACGGAACCTTTGGAACCGAGGAGCCGCCGCTGCTCCTGCCGCCAGACTTTCTGGCAGTTGAGGCCTTGCCATCAGACGATTTGCCGACAGTTTTTGCTGCGGGCTTGGCCGCCTTGCGTGTCGGCTGAGGTTTCTTTGGCTTGACCGGTGCGTCCTCTATGGCTTCCAGCGCGATGCGTTCCTTGCCATTCTCGTCCTTTTCAAGCGAAACCTTCACCGTTCCACCCTTCTGGAGCTTGCCGAACAATACCTCCTCGGCCAGCGGCTTCTTGATGTGCTCCTGGATCACCCTTGAAAGCGGGCGCGCGCCCATCTTTTCGTCATAACCCTTGATGGCGAGCCAGGCGGTGGCATCCTTGGTCAGTTCGAAGGTCACATTGCGTTCGGCAAGTTGGGCTTCCAGCTGCATGATGAATTTCTCCACCACCTTGTGGATGACCGGGGTCGGCAAGGATCCAAAGGGAACAATCGCATCCAGGCGGTTGCGGAATTCCGGCGGAAACAGGCGGTTGATTGCTTCTTCATCGTCGCCGGTCCGCTTTGTGGAACCGAAGCCGATTGCATCTTTCTGCATTTCCGACGCGCCCGCATTGGTCGTCATTATGATGATCGTGTTTCGAAAATCGATCTGCTTGCCGTTATGGTCGGTAAGCTTGCCGTGATCCATGACCTGCAACAGAATGTTGTAAAGGTCCGGATGGGCCTTTTCGATCTCATCAAGCAGGATAACCGAGTGCGGGTTCTGGTCGACACCGTCAGTCAGCAATCCGCCCTGATCAAAGCCGACATATCCCGGAGGCGCGCCAATCAGGCGTGAAACCGTATGGCGTTCCATGTATTCGGACATGTCGAAGCGCTGTAACGGAATACCCATGGAGCTTGCCAACTGTTTTGCGACCTCGGTCTTGCCGACGCCAGTCGGTCCTGAAAACAGGTAGCA
>CAZIPH010000001.1:0-234461 GCA_964541115.1 uncultured Salaquimonas sp. | reverse complement strand
AAGCTTGATGGAAGCCGACAAGGCCTCAATGGCCTGATCCTGGCCATAGACCACACGTTTCAACTGGTTTTCCAGATTGGCGAGCACCACGGCATCGTCCTTGGAAACGGATTTTGGAGGAATGCGGGCCATGGTGGCGATGGTTTCCTCGATTTCCCGGATGCCGATCTGTTTCTTGCGCTTGCCTTCAGGCAGGAGCTTCTGTGATGCGCCTGTTTCATCGACCACGTCGATCGCCTTGTCCGGCAGCTTGCGGTCGTTGATATAGCGTGCCGACAGCTCCACTGCCGCCTTGATGGCTTCGGCGGTGTACTTGATGTCATGAAACTTCTCATAATAGGGCTTGAGTCCCTTCATGATATCGATGGCATCTTCAATCGTCGGCTCATTCACGTCGATCTTCTGGAAACGGCGCACCAGAGCGCGGTCCTTCTCGAAGAACTGGCGATATTCCTTGTAGGTCGTGGAGCCGATGCAGCGAATTGTTCCGGCAGAAAGTGCCGGTTTCAGCAGGTTGGAGGCGTCCATTGCCCCGCCTGATGTCGCTCCAGCGCCAATGACGGTGTGGATTTCATCGATAAACATGATCGCGCCATCGGTTTCTTCCACTTCCTTGATCACCTGCTTGAGGCGTTCCTCGAAGTCGCCGCGGTAGCGGGTGCCGGCGAGCAACGTGCCCATATCGAGAGAAAAGATCGTGCAATCGGCCAGCACGTCCGGGACGTCGCCCTCGACGATGCGCTTTGCCAGTCCTTCGGCAATAGCGGTCTTGCCTACGCCAGGATCACCCACATAAAGCGGGTTGTTCTTGGAACGGCGGCAAAGCACCTGGATGGTGCGGTTGACTTCGGAAACACGACCGATCAGCGGATCGATCTTGCCGGATTTGGCCTTCTCATTCAGGTTTACACAATAGGCGGACAGGGCGTCGCCTTTCTGCTTGGGGTCATCATCACCCATGGCAATGTTCTCATCATCAACGCCTCGCACCGGGCGTGGTTCGGTGGCCCCTGGCCGCTTGGCAATGCCGTGGGATATGTAACTGACCGCATCGTAGCGGGTCATTTCCTGCTCCTGCAGGAAGTAGGCTGCATGGGACTCGCGTTCGGCGAAAATGGCGACAAGCACATTCGCGCCGCTGACTTCCTCGCGGCCCGAGGATTGCACATGGATGACTGCACGCTGGATCACACGGTGAAACGCGCCGGTCGGCTTGGCTTCCTCGTCATATTCGGTAACGAGGTTGGAAAGCTCATTGTCGATGTAGTCCAGCAGTGAGGCGCGCAATGTCTCCAGATTGACATTGCAGGCGGTCATGACGTCGGTTGCATCCTTGTCGTCCAGCAGCGCAAGCAGCAAATGCTCCAGAGTGGCATATTCATGGCTTCGGTCATTGGCGAGTGTCAACGACGTGTGCAGGGCCTTTTCAAGACTTTGGGTAAATGATGGCAATTGATGCTCCGTTGTTGTTCGTTTGCCCCGCCAAAGGCCTGGTCGGTATTGTCCCGACCGGTTGATTTGTGGTTGTCACTTCTTTTCCATGACACATTGCAAAGGGTGCTGGTTTTTGCGCGCAAAGTCCATCACCTGAGTAACCTTGGTTTCCGCGACCTCGTAGGTGTAAATGCCACATTCCCCCACACCGTTATTGTGAACATGCAACATGATCTGAGTTGCCTGTTCAGGAGTCTTGCGGAAGAATCGTTCCAAAATATGGATCACGAACTCCATTGGGGTAAAATCATCGTTCAGCAGCAGGACGCGGTACAGATCCGGCTTTTTGACCTTCGGCTTGGTTTTCGTGGCCAGCCCGGTTCCAATGCCGTTGTTCGCATCATCACTCTTGCGATCCTGCAGCCTGGGAATTAGCACATCCAGGGATGGTGCCTTGTCGTTGTTCGGCTCGAATATATTATTCGACATCATTAAAGTCCGGGTCATGGTCAGCATCTGGTTTCCAGTGCGGTACATAGGGCTGCATCAGCAATTCCCTGACCTCAAAGAGTATGATTCATGCCCCAACCCGTCAATCCGGCAGTTTATCTGCATACCTGTTTTTCGCCAAGTTGGTTGATAGATTTGCGGCAGCCCGAAGGAGTGACTCGCAAACGTTCGGGCGGTTTCTTCTCCCTGTCTTATTTAGGTCATGCAGCGGGCAATTTAAGACCTGTTTGAAGTTTTATTGAAAGAAATCGTTAGCCATAAACCCCTTGGTAACCATGCTCCTCTAGTCTGCCCTGTCATACCCGCCTGAGGGCGGCAGGCAATGCGTCTTTGCGGAAGGCGTCAAAACACACCGGTTCTTGTTCAGGACCAAACATACGGGGTCTATGTCGTGCTTACCGTTCTCGGATCGACACTGCGTCTTGCGACGCGTATGCTAACCATTTTCACCATCATCACTGCCCTTTCCGGCCTTGCTGCAGGCAATGTGCATGCCAAACAGGCCTATTCCGGCGTGGTAATCGATGCCAAGACAGGCAAGGTGCTCTACGGCCATCAGGAAAACTCGAAACGTTTTCCGGCCTCGCTGACCAAGATGATGACGCTTTACATGCTGTTTGACGCCATGGAGCAGGGCAAGGTTTCCAATAAAACCCGGATCCAGTTTTCACGCCATGCAGCTTCAATGCAACCATCGAAGCTCGGTGTGCCGGCAGGCAGTTCCATTTCCGCCGAACAGGCGATCTATGCGCTGGTCACAAAGTCTGCGAATGACGCAGCAGCAGCCGTTGCGGAGCATCTGGGCGGTACCGAAAGCAAATTCGGCGAGATGATGACTCGCAAGGCGCATCAATTGGGCATGAAGAGCACCGTTTTTCGCAATGCTTCAGGCCTGCCGGATTCGCGTCAGGTCACCACTGCAAGGGACATGGCCATCCTCGGCATTGCCCTGCGAGAGCATTTTCCGGGTCAATACCGCTATTTCGCTACGCCCAACTTCAAGTTTGGCAAGCACAATTTCCGCAACCACAATCGCCTTCTGGGCACCATCCGTGGCTATGACGGTATCAAGACAGGCTATACCCGTGCTTCGGGTTTCAACCTTGTCTCCTCTGTGGAGAGCAATGGCCGCTCAATCGTTGCCGTGGTGATGGGCGGGCGTACAGGCAAAAGCCGAAACGAGCAGATGACCAAACTGATCAACCAGTATCTGCCCCGTGCCTCCAAGGGCCGCGACCGCATGATCGTTGCAAGGAACGGCAGCAAGCCAACCCTTTTTGCTTCGCTTTTCAATAAGCCTGAAAAAGCGCCGCTTCCCGAAAAACGTCCGTCCGTTTCGCCGGTGGATACCGTTGTGACTGCGAGCGTAGTCCCTGCCCCTTCAGCCTATGTTGAGTCGCAGCCTGAACCCGTGATCGAGGCTGCTGTCGAATCCGCCGCCGCACCAGCACAAGGCGGTTGGCACGTTCAGATTGGCGCCATGCCAAGCCAGGAAAACGCAATCAGTCAACTTGAAAAGGCCCGAGCGAAACTTCCGGGACTGCTTGAAAACATGTCGAACTACACCGAAACGGTTCAATCCAATGGCGCGACCTTGTACCGTGCACGCTTTGCCGGCTTCTCGTCCAAGTCGGCGGCATGGGACGCTTGTGCGAAACTCAAATCGGTGAAGTTCAACTGCCTTGCGCTTGAGCAGTAAATATAGCCTGCCGACCGGGCGTGTTTTGTCCGGTTGTATTCGTCCCGCTCTTTCGTTCTCGACAATGAAAGCGCGAATACCGTCCCCGAAGTTGTATTGAGTCAAGGGAGACAGAATGTCAGTCGAGAAGAACATCCTTGGCGGCGTTGATTTTGGCAGCCAGAAACTCGGACCCGCCACTATCGGGATGCATGGTCTTCATAAGCTTGCGCCAGGCGGCCTTGATTTCGGCCGCCGACGCTCCCGGTTCAAGACCAAGCACCTGGTAGGCCTCCTCCTTTGTCATGCTGCCAGGACCAGGCGAGCTGCTCTCTCTCCCGCCAGTGTGCGCTTGTGCGTCTTCACGCCATCCAGGAAGCCGGCGATCAAGATAAGCTTCCAATAGCGCGACGCTTTCCGCATCGCTGCGGATTTCGACCAGCAGGTCGAACAACTCGCTCTCATCCAGCGAGGAAAGGTACTGCCCTTCCCATCGTCCCAGCAGGACAACCCCGTCCATTTCTCCGGATTCATGATCGAGCTCCATGTCGAACGCGGCCGATCGCACTGTGGATTTCTGACCGGGGGATGCAGATCCCATGCGCTGCGTCCCGCGCATCCTGCGCAGCCAGGCAAGGCCGAGCACTGCCATGGGAATGCCAATGCCACCTCTCCCGACAATGACAAGCAGCCCTCCCAGCGCGATCAAGGCAATGGGAAGCGCCGTTGTCATGAGGGAAGCCAATCGCGTTGCAGGCAGTGACAGGAACAACCAGCCAAGGCCCGTCACCAGAAGCAATATCAGGATCGTCGAGAGTATAATGGTCACTCTGCTATTCCCATTCCCGGATGGCTACAGCTGCAAAGGATTGCGCCGCGATCATAACATGGCCTACTTCAATTGACTGAGCAATTTGCGATTGGGGGCCGAACGTCCTGCTTCCAGCGCTTTCAGCCCACCTTTGGCATATACCGCGATCGCACCCAGCAATTCGGCGAGTTCGCTGGCAGAATTCGGCCCAAGGCGGAACCATGCACCCTTGGTCAACCGGGCCATCTCCTTGAATGCCCGCTCTGTTCCGGGATCATGACCCTCCTGAAAGAAGAAACAGCGTGTGCCCTTCATGCCGATTTCACCGGCTTTCTGGCAAAGAGTGTCCACATTCTCTTCCATGGCATCGCCTATGAAGATCAGTGCATCCACTTTACGGACTTTTGCTTCCTTGTTGACGTGGGACAGCACCTTGCCAATCTGGGTCTGGCCACCCCGGCAGTCGATCCCGGTCATCAGGTCACGCAGGGCATCTGAACGGATAACCCATTTAGACGCCCGGCACTCGCCATAGCCGCGAAAATAAACCAGTTGGACCGAAAGGCCGTTGCGGCCATCGGGACCCGATGCTTCGGAAACGGCCTCAAACATCGAACCCTGAAGCCTCATCGCGCGATCCCAGGTCGGCTGCCTGCTCATGGTAGCGTCAAGGGCAAATACAATCCTGCCGGTACCGATCGGGTTGTTGCGGCTTGCCTGCCTGAGAAAAGCGCTGATCTCACCCGTGCTGGATTTTTTTGCCGCAACCTCGCCGCCAGCCTTTGCATCAGCCAGACTGGTGCCGGTCGTGGAGTTTCGAGTGGGGTCGGGCTTTCTTGTCATGACCTATATTTGGCGTGACTCTCAGCCAATGCAAGTACCAGAACTCCATTCGCCAGCCAGTTTGGCGACGATGCAAGCATGTCGAGCCGTTAAGCTCTCCACCAAGGCCGGAAATGGCTAATCGGCGAAAATCGACAGTTTTTCGAACGGTTCGCTGCTGCGATCCATCCAGCGCTTGCGGGCATCGGCCCTGCGGCGCCCGGCATCGTCAACCGGCAAGCGCAACACCGAGACGAGCGAGCGCACTTCCTGCCTTGCCGCCAGATGTGAAAGGCTTGGGGAAGCGCCCAGTATGTCCTCGCTCAATTCATCGAGAGCAGTCATCCCGATCGGGAACAATTCCCTGAAAACCACCCGTTCCGAAATTCCTTCTGCGAGACGGCAACCCAGTTGCATCGAGAGGTTCTTCAGGCTTTCGAACATGTTCGTCTTGTTGCGTGAACCGATATGCGAGAGGCGGTTGCGCACGACGATCCAGTCCAAAAGCCCATTGTCTACAGAGCGGCGCTGTCTGCGGGCATCGCGGACCATCTGCGCATAATGGGAGATTTCCAGAACTTCACCTGTAATGGGATCCACCCTGCCAAGGACGTCAAAATCGACGTAGGAGTCATTTAATGGAGTGACGAGGGTATCAGCCATGGAGTGGGCAAGTCGCATGAGGTAGCTGTCATGGCCGGGCGTGTCGATCACGATGAAATCGTGGGTTTTCTCGACATCCTGAAGGATATGGGAGAAATCGCGCAACTCTGAATTCTCGTTGTTAAGGATGCTGTCGGAGCTGGAGCGCGGCAGATTGCTGTGATGGGGCAAAGGAAGAGAGATGCTGTTCCTGCGAACCCAGTTGCGGCGGTTCTCCACATAGCGGGTCAGGCTCAGCTGCCGTGAGTCCAGATCGATGCTTGCCACCTTGTGTCCAGCATTCAGCAGAGAAACTATCAGGTGCATGGCGGTTGTCGTCTTGCCCGAGCCGCCCTTCTCGTTGCCTATTACGATTACATAGGCTTGGCTTCCGCCGCCCGTCCGTTGCTGAAACATCTTCCCTGATCCCACCGTATAGTGTTTCCCGCTCACCCCACATCATCAGTCAAAAGCGGAAAATTGGCAAGGAAAAGCTTGACAAGTGTTCATGAAAACAATCGCTTGGTAAATATTGACCAATCAGGACGACACGGGACATTTGTCCGATTTCAGAGCAGGCCCAACTCAGACAGTTCAACGCGCAGTTGCGTCGGCAGTTCTGACTCGCCAGACCCTGCTGCAATATCAGCGGGGGCATCTTCGGGTTTTAGATAGCGCCATCCCTGAAAGGCACGTCTTGGTTGCCAGCGAACCGGTATCAGCCGCGGCTCGAGAATGAGGTCACAGCGCCTTATTCCTTCGTTGTCAGTGAAAGGGCGAATGTCGATCAGGTGCTGGCGCACCTGTATGTTTCCCTTGATCACCCAATAAAGGGAGCCGCCATCAAGCAGTTCCCCGATCCGCTTGGGGACCATTCTGGTCGTGTGTTTCTGGACTACCTCATCACCATTGAGCCGGCGCTGATCCAGCCGAAAATCGATCCAGGCCTGCAATTCCTCGATGGCTGAAACGCCGACGCACAGCTTTAAAAGGTGCAAAGCGGGTTTGTCCTTGTTGGCCATGGTGGAAACCGTTTCTGTAATGTTGGGTGTATGCGGAGCCTAAAGCGTTTTTGCCGGAGCCGCAAAGTCCGCCGACCCTGGCATTGCAGCTATCCACAGCCTGTCTGGAAAGTCAGGTGGCGCTCTTTTTCTGTGCCGGGACGCTCACTGGTGCACCGGCATCCTTCAAAGCAGCAAAACCACCCTCGATATGGGCAATATTTTCGAAACCCATGTCCTGCAAGGTCTTTGCCGCAAGCGCGGAACGCCATCCGGCTGCACAAAAAAGAATATATTGCTTGTCGGACTGGCCGAAGACCTCCTTGAAATACGGACTTTGCGGGTCGAACCAGAATTCCAGCATCCCACGCGGGGCATGAACGGCATCTTCCACCCTGCCCTCGCGATCGAGTTCGCGGATGTCCCTGATGTCAACGAATATGGCGGCGGCCACTTCACGGCATTTGAGCGCTTCCTTCGGGCTGTGGGTCACGACCTGCCCGTTCGCCTCTTCAACCAGCTCCTTAACACCCCTGATCGCCATTTTCGCCTCCTGTTACTTTCATGTGATATCCGGACTACATGCTGCTTAGCCAGGATTTGTCCATACTTGCGAGCAAAATGAAAAAAGGCTGCTCTCTCGAACAGCCTTCTTCATACTCTCAATTCCAATTGCGTCAGTTTGCGGTGGCGGAGATAGATGTGCCACTGGACGGCACCATCGTATTGGTCACCAACAACCCTGCCACGAACAATGCGATCGCGACAAATGCCACGTTCCATACGGAACCTGGCGCTTTTTCATTCAGCATGATTTAACGCCCTGATTTGTTTCTCAACAGTTCAACTGTTTTCCAGCCGGTGGTTCTTGTTCTGCTCGGCCGGGACCGCGATGGATTAATGGATTGTTAACCGAACAGCAAGGGGAATCTGTCACCAAACCGTCGCATTTGTGCGATGCTGGTGTGCACCCTGTGCATGGCACGCTTCTTGTGGCAGTGAGGGCATTTGGACCAGCCAACGGACATCATCGAATGATATCACCCTATCCTGCCCGCCTGCCTGTAATCGACCTGGCAAGAGGTGTTGCCCTTGTAGCGATGACGATATTTCACTTTGGATGGGACCTGGAAATGTTCGGAATTGCCGAACGCGGATTCGCATCGCAACCAGCCATGATATGGTTTGCACGCTGCATTGCCTCGAGCTTCCTGTTCCTGGTGGGCGTCAACCTGGTACTCGCCCATGAGCGGGGTTTCAGGGCGCGGCCATTTGCGAAACGGTTGGCAATCGTGGCAGGTGCGGCGGCGCTCATTACCGTTGCAACATGGTTTGCAACGCCCGATATCTTCATCTTCTTCGGCATCCTGCACCACATCGCGGTTGCCAGCATTCTGGGCCTGATATTCCTGCGCCTGCCGCCAGTCTTCACCCTTGCCTGCGCCGCCGCCGTGCTGGTCCTGACGCAATATGGCAAGTCCGATACGCTCAATGATCCCTGGTGGTGGTGGACGGGACTCAACGCCTTTACACCGCGATCAAGCGACTATGTGCCTGTCTTCCCGTTTTTCGCAGCGACGCTTGCAGGCATTGCCGTCGCCAAGATTGGCCTCAGGCGAAATTGGGACCAGGCACTTTCGGGATATGTGGCCAAAGGACAGCCGGGTCGGCTGCTTCGGTTCATCGGACGAAACAGCCTCGTCTATTACCTGCTGCACCAACCGGTGATGATTGCACTCCTGTTTGCCTTTGTCTGGGTGTCAGCAAGACTCTGATTGCTACCGGGCGTATTTGATGAATGGCGTAAGCGTTGCAACCTTGTCATACAGGCGGCGGGCGGTCTCGTTAAAATCCTGCGTCATCCAGTATGTCTGGTTCGCACCGCGCTTGCGGGCGTCTGTGTCCACCGCCTCTATCAACGCACCGCCAATTCCCTTGCTCCGGGCTTCCTTGCTGGTGAAGAGATCATTGAGATAGCAGCGCGGCTCCAGACCCCAGGTGGTAAGATGAAACAGATACTGGGCAAGGCCCAGAAGGTGTCCGTCCTCCTCCGCCACTAGGCAGTAAGGGCCATCAGGTCCGGGTGCCAGCAATCGCTCGAACAATGCGTCCTTGTCGGATGAAAGATCGGCCTTGTAGAAGGCCTGGTAGCCGCGCCACAGTTCCAGCCACTGCTTCCTGTCGGCAACTTCCAGCTTGCGAATGGTGTATGCCATTACTATCCTCGCTTTGTGTTTGGCGGCCTGCATGGGCAAACCGGCAAATTCGTTTAAACAGACGGATAAATCACAATGAATGATCGGGCAACGAAATTGCAGACTGCACCCAACCGCCTGCCCTGGCCACCCATCCTGTATGGGCTGGCAATTATTGCCGGCTACCTGCTTTTTCGCGTTGAGCCTGTGCCTTGGCCCGGCGGCATGGCCGGTGAATGGCTCTTCATGGCGGGCCTGATAATTATCGGTGGCGCACTGTTCCTCGATGTTCGCACCTTTCTGGAACTGCGCAAGCACAAGACAACCATCCTGCCGCACCGTGGAGCCAGTCATCTGGTTACCACTGGCCCGTTCAGCTTTTCGCGAAATCCCATTTACCTGTCGAACACGCTGCTGATGTTCGGGCTGGCCATGGTTTTCGCCAATGCGTGGTTTGCCCTCACCGGCCTTGCCGCAGCGTTTGCAACCAATACGCTCGCGATCCGGCGTGAGGAGAAACACCTCGAATTGAAATTCGGTTCCCATTGGCGGCAATATGCCAAGCGGGTGCGCCGCTGGATCTAGGACGTATCAGGCACTCACGCCAAGTTCGGCGAGGCGTGCGAGGCTTGCTTCCTCGACCTGGTCGAGCTCGGCAAGGGTTTCCTCGATGTCGCGGCGCTTTTGCTCGAGCTCCCCGCGTTTTTCATTGACCTTGCTCATCAACAGGCGCAATTGACCCGCCTCACCGGGCGGCTCCTTGTACATGTTGAGGATTTCGCGGATCTCGGCAATTGAGAAACCAAGCCTCTTGCCCCGAAGGATGAAGCTGAGCAGGAGCCGGTCCGCCTGGCGAAACAGGCGCGTACGACCGCGGCGAAGCGGATTGATCAATCCCTCATCTTCATAGAACCGAATCGTTCGGGTGGACACGTCAAATTCCCGGGTCATTTCGGTGATGGTGAAGTATTCGCGATCGTCTTCTTTTGCCACAGGAATTCTCCCTCTGGCACTGTTCTTTGACAAATTTACGTAAAAGTCAATTCCGACTTACGTAAGAGTAAGACAAGGGCAGAAACTCAAATTCCGAACCACCAGGCTGCAAGTCCCAGAAAGGCAAAGAATCCAACCACATCGGTCACAGTTGTTACGAAAACGCTGGAGGAAATGGCCGGGTCAAGATCAAAGCGGTCAAGCAGAATCGGGATCAAGATGCCAGCAAGCGCTGCACACATCATGTTGAAGATCATCGCAATCCCGATGATGATGCCAAGATCGAAATTGCTGAACCACCAGGCAGCGACCAGGCCTATCAGCAACGCAAATGCAAGCCCGTTGATCAGGCCAACCAGCGTTTCGCGCATGATGGTTCGCCTTGTATTGTAACTGTCCATGTCCTTGGTTGCGAGCGCGCGAACGGCCACGGTCATGGTCTGGGTGCCTGCATTGCCGCCCATGGAGGCAACAATCGGCATGAGAACAGCCAGCGCCACCATCTGCTCGATTGTGGCATCGAACAGGCCGATAATTACAGATGCCAGGATTGCGGTCGCAAGGTTGATAAACAGCCAAAGAAAGCGTGACCTCGCGATTTCCATGACCGAGTCGGAGAGTTCCTCGTCACCAACACCAGCAAGTCGTTTGATATCCTCATCGGCCTCCTGGTTGATGACATCAACGATGTCGTCGATCGTCATTACACCGACGAGGCGGCCCGCTTCATCGACTACAGCTGCCGAGACAAGATCGTATTGCTGGAAGATGTAGGCTGCCTCTTCCTGGTCCATCTCGGCTTCGATCGGGCGAATGTTTTCCTCAAGGATTTCCTGTATCCCGGTTTTACGCGATGACCGCAAAAGCCGGTCCAACTGTACGTATCCCATCAGCTTGTATTGCGGGGAAACCACAAAAATTTCGTGGAAACGGTCAGGCAGGTCATCGTCCTCGCGCATGTAGTCGATTGTCTGACCCACTGACCAGAAAGGCGGCACGGCGATAAAATCGCTCTGCATGCGCCGACCAGCGGATTCCTCAGGGTATTCAAGCGCACGGCGCAGGATGACGCGTTCGTCAAAGGGTATATTGTCGAGAATCTCCTTCTGGTCTGACTCTTCCATATCCTCGAGGATGTAGACCGCATCATCGGAATCGAGTTCCTGAATAGCTTCGGCAAGCCGTTCATTGGACAGGGATTCCACAATGCCCAGTCGAATTGCCTCATCGACCTCGGTCAGTGAACCTAGGTCGAAATCGTCACCTGCAAGTTCAACCAGAGCGAGCCGCTGGGGCTCGGTAATTGCCTCTAGAAGATCACCCAGTTCAGAAGCGTGTAACGGCTCGATCCGGCTTATCAGCCTGTCTCGATCATTGACTTCAAGCGCCTCGACGACCCCCTCGGCGAAAGACCGGCTAATAAATCCGTCGTCGTCATACAGAGTGCCAACCGACGCCGAGCCGTCCTGATCCTTGAGCTCAGCCACTTCCTTTTCGACTTCGGGCTCGTTCAGTGCCATTACATACCGCTTTTTTTGCTGTGGTTTGAATTAACCCTCTTCTAAGCCCTGCGCATCAAGCCGCCAAGGAAAATAGCAAAAATACGTGGCACGAAGCCGGTCTGTTTTTTGACCGTATCTTAACTTTCGCAAATTAGGTTTCAGGAGAGAGAATCATACCCGGCCCGAACAACCCGAAGCTGAACAAGCGAGTTGGATAATAATACCGCCATGACCGAAACGGAAGCACTGGATCCAAATCGGCGCAGAACCGAAGGTCACATCATACACTGCGACAGCAAAACCGCGGTCATATCTGCAGATGTTGATCCGAACGTTGATTACATGGAGAATTACTGGGCGGTCGGGCAGCTGATTTCCGTGCGGGTGGGTGAAAACAGGGTTATTGGCCAGACGGCAAAGGTTGAATCCAACGGTATCGAGTGGGATGAGGCTGGCCGCAACAAGGTCATTATCCATATCGAACTGATTGGTGAGATCTTCAACCACAATGGCCGGGACCAGTTCACGACCGGTATTTCAGGCTTTCCCATGATGGGGTGCGTGGCGCACCGCATTCGCTCAAGCGATCTTGCCGCCATCTATGAAAACAACGCCGCCTCGACGATCACGATTGGACACCTGACACAGGAGCGGACAATCGAGGCAAAGATCGACTTTGACAAGTTGCTCAGCCGCCACTTTGCAGTGGTCGGGTCAACGGGTGTAGGCAAGTCAACCTCCGTAAGCCTGATGCTGCGCAAGATCGTTCAGGCCAGGCCGGATATCCGCGTACTCATGCTGGATCCGCACAATGAATTCAGCACCGCGTTTCCGGAAAACTCGAAGGTTATCAATGCGAACAACCTGACACTGCCGTTCTGGCTGTTCGGACTTGACGAAATCGCGGAGGTGATCTTTCGCGGCCAGGGCGGTGTCGAGGCGGAAAAAGAACTTCTGCGCGATTTCATCGTGGCGGCCAAGCAAAGGCAGCAGTCCGAAAACGAGCTATCGAGCGGCTCTGCCTCGCTGGTTCGCAAGACCCAGGGCACCAAGAGCAGGATCAACGCAGATACTCCGATCCCGTATCGTCTGGCGGACCTGCAAAAGCTGATAGAGCAAAGGCTCGGCATGTTGGATAACAAGGCCGAAAAACCGATTCTCAAATCCCTGAAGGATCGAATTGATACCATCTCGAATGATGCCCGTTTCCAGTTCATGTTCGATCCTGCGACTTGCGGCGGCGACAAGATTGGCGATGTGATCTCAAAGATCTTTCGCATCCCGCAAAACGGCAAGCCGATCTGTGTGATGGAAATGTCGGGCCTCCCTTCGGAAGTGGTGTCCTCGGTGGTGTCTGTCCTTTGCCGCATGGCTTTCGACCTGGGCATTTCCAGCGAAGGCGCCATTCAGACGCTGGTAGTTTGCGAGGAAGCCCATCGCTACATTCCCGCAAAGGCCGAAGACGGGTTCTGGCCGACACGAAATGCCATCGGCCGCATAGCCAAGGAAGGCCGGAAGTACGGCGTTTTCCTGGGGATCATTACCCAGCGCCCCGGCGAACTGGACCCGACGATTCTTTCGCAGTGCAACAGTTTCTTTGCCATGCGCCTGTCGAACAAGAAGGACCAGGAGATCATTGCCGGTGCGTTTAACAGCGGTGCGGCGAGCACGATTTCGTTCCTGCCTTCAATTTCGAACCGTGAATGCATTGCCTTTGGTGAGGCGCTTTATACGCCGATGCGAATGACGTTCGAGACGGTTAAGGAAAAGGATCTGCCGGGCGCCAATATTCGCCAGAACCAGAACGAGATAAGAGCCGGGCGCCAGATCAACCTTCAGTCCGTCATTTCGAAAATGCGGGGAGCAACCATCCGCTTCGAACATGAGGAAATGGACGAACTCGCCGAACTTGCCGGGACGGGATCGAAAGCACCGCTTGAGCCAAAGACCAATCTGGTCCGCAGGGAGCTACCTCCGGTACAGCCGTCAATTGCAATGGAGTACGCACCGCTTTCAAGGCCAGCGCAGCCCAATGCATCGGCAAGCTCCAAGGAAGAAATGCTGCAACAGGCCGCCAACAGCCACTTGCACAGGCGATATGAAGAAATCAAGAAAGATGCAGAAAAGCCTGCCAAACCCGAGAACGCCGGCAATGCCCTTTTCAGGGCCTTCAGAGGCCATTGACTGAAATACCGGTCAAATTCCATGCTTCTGCAGCCGGTAGCAGGCAATTGAATCACAGTGCCAACTCAATGCGCAACTTCAACCATTCAGCTTGAAATTCCGCCATTGCAAATGTCATATTGCGATGAGCAATATGTACCCGTCACGGCCATGGCGGCAGAACAGGAATCCTGATGCCCTCCCACGATTATGACAACAACAACATTTTTGCAAAGATACTTCGTGGCGAAATGCCTTCGCATGTCGTCCACGAAGATGAAGCAACCTATGTCATGATGGACATAATGCCAAGGGGCGACGGGCATTGTCTCGTTCTACCAAAGGCCCCTGCCCGAAATATCCTCGATGCTGATGACGACATGATTGCAGCAGTGGCGCAGACCACAGCAATGATTTCGCGGGCGGTGAAGAAGGCGTTTGCTGCTGATGGCGTGACCGTACAGCAATTCAACGAACCAGCCGGTGGCCAAGTCGTGTTCCATTTGCATGTCCATGTCATTCCGCGTTTTGAAGGAACGAAAATGAAGCCACATACCGGCGAGATGGAAGACCAGGAAGTACTCGCTGCCAATGCGCGGAAAATCCGTCAGGCACTGGCCGGTTAATCGCATTAAAAAACCGGCCAGCATGATGCGGGCCGGTAATTTTCAAACGCCAATGGCGCTCAATGCTTGCAAGCAACCAGGGCTTATGCAGCAACCAGGTTAACAGCCTTCGGGCCTTTGCCGCGGCGGTCGTCTTCGGTCTCGAAAGAGACTTTCTGGTTTTCAGACAGGGTATCCATGCCTGAAGCCTGAACAGCTGAAATGTGTACGAACACATCCTTGCCGCCATCTTCCGGCGTGATGAAACCGAAGCCTTTGTCTGCGTTGAAGAACTTTACAGTGCCAGTCATGGCCATTGGACTTTCCTTTCAGTCGATATGCGCTGATGCCCACATGGGAAACAGCAAAAACGCCGGTAAACCGGCGGTGGCAGGCAAGCACTATGTCGAAGAAAGGCAGAATTGAGTTGTTTGAAGAAGGTCTGCAAAACTGGTGATATTGCTGAACATTCTTTCTCACACACTCCCGGATTTTTACTGGCGCATCCGGTGCGCTCGTATTTTCGAATGTGGTCCCTCAGCCCCAGCCGGGTTACCACAGTCTCTTTTACTTGGGTCTTCCAGTCGTCTTCATGTTCGCAATTTGCCCGAACATGGTAAGAATGCGCTGTAATCGCGCAAATAGCAAGCTGTTTTGTACGACACTTTGATGTCAGAAAATGTACGACTGTATGAAACGAGCCTATTTACATGCAAAAAACCCGGCAATTACTTGCCGGGTTGCCGGGCCCGCTATCCAGGTAACAACTTGTATCCGGGCTCAACTACCCTTGGGTCGCTGGCAAAGACATAACGCAATGGAGCAGGCGTAGCCTCACCTTCGGCTTTCGACCCAATCGCGTCCACCATCGGCACTGGCAGGCTGGCTACCAATATGCCCGCTCCTGCTATCATGCCCATGGCGCCCAGCACCTGTCTGCGGTCAGGTTGTTGCATGGTAGTTCACCTTTGTAATTGCCGTTCCATTGTCCGTCACAAAAAGACCCTCGCCTGAACTCGCCGGGTATCTGGCGGAAATACGGGTCTTGCAGCACGGGCAGAAGGTTGTGCGCAGGGCCAGGCTGGTTTCCTGATCGGAGATCTGCGGATCAGCAACGATCGCGGTCAGCTTCTCGCCCATTGCCTTGTGAACGAGACGGCAATGGTGAGCAAACAGGTCATGAGGCGCATGCCGTGCCAACTGATTGGCGCTTGTTCCGGCATGAGACGTTTTTGTTGAAAACAGGCCACCCGTTACTCCCAGCGCGATTGTGGCAGTCGTACCGCCAACAAAGGTTCGGCGTGTCAGTGTGCTGGCTTTCCTGTTCATGCGATTACTCCATGGCGGGTATGGACCTCATTTTTCCACTTTGGGACTACCGCGCTGATACGGCTCGTTGCGGGATCAACCCTCTGGCCACAACCGGGACAGCGCGCCTCCATCAGGGCTAGCGCAGTCCGTTCGCCGTCAATAGCCGGATCGGCAATGATTGCATCGAGCCTTGCTGCGATCTTGTCGTGGGTTTCGCCGCACAGGTATCTTGCCAGTGTCGGCTCGGCGCCTTTTCGGCGGGCAATGCCCCTTGATGCCGGGAGCCTACCGGAAAAGGCGAGCCCCGAGGCTGGTGCCGCTGTCATGGCAAGGGCGGCAGTCAAACCGCCAAGAACCCTGCGCCTGGTTGGGAAGGAAAACGGGCTGTTCGTCAATGCGATGCCTCCTAAGAATGAATGCTCCGGGCACTGGCGGGCGCGAGCATTGAAGTCTTGGCAGGATCGCCAATTGGAATCAGCATAGATCATACTTATGCTCACTTCAAGTATAAGTTTGGCGTGATGCCTGGGACGAACGGGGATCTGCCCCAGATCAACAGGGGCAAGCCGGACAATTCGGTTGGATTGGCAATGCCAGTCATGCCAGAAGAACCATTGACCAGCGACATCACTGGGCAAAAAGCAAACACTCACAAAAAATGGGGAAATGACGTCCATGAAAGTCAGCGAAGCGGTCGATAAGCGCATGTCGGTTCGGGCATTCACCGACGAACCGGTTTCAAGTGACCTGATCCGGAAAATCCTGGTCAAGGCTTCGCGAGCCCCTTCAGGCGGAAACCTGCAACCCTGGAAAATCTGTATCCTCAACGGTGAGCGCATGGCCGAGTTTCGCGCGATCATGGAAGAACGGCTGGCTGGCAAGGCGCATCCCGACGGCGAGAAACCCGAATACGAGGTGTACCCGTCAAACATGATCGAGCCTTATCGTACTGCCCGCTTCGAAGTCGGCGAAGACATGTACGCCCTCCTGGGCATTGATCGAGATGACAAGATGGAAAGGCTCAAATGGTTTGCCAACAATTACCGGTTCTTTGGCGCGCCAGCTGCGATCTTCTGCTTTTTCGACAGGATGATGGGCGCGCCGCAATGGTCCGACACGGGTATGTTCCTGCAGACCTTCATGCTGTTGCTGGAGGAGCACGGCCTGCAGTCCTGTGCACAGGAATGCTGGTACCAATTCCCCAAAACGGTCACCGACTTTTGCCAGATGGACGAAAACGACATGCTGTTCTGCGCGGTCTGCATCGGCCATGCCGATACGACGCATCCGGTCAACCAGTTGCGATCAAAGCGGTTGGCACCGGATTTGTGGCTCAAGGAAGTTTGAGCTTTGCGGAAATGCTCAGCCGAAACCGTTGTCGGCATTCCGGGGCTTGTGCCGGATCAGCCTTGAAGTCTTTACCGCCGCCTGGCGATGCTTGACGGCCTTGCGGTAATCAGGATCGCGTATCATGTCGATGAAGGCATTCCCGCTTGGATATTCTGCGATGAAGGCAATGTCCCAATCCTCATCGGCAGGCCCGATCAGGGTCAGCTGGAATTCGCCCGACCAGATGATCCTGCCCCCGAGCTTACGGAAAACCGGGCCGCTTTCGCGGCCATAGGCAGCATAAGCCTCTGCCCCCGTTGTCGTGGTTCCATCCTCGTAAACTGCCGTCTTATTCAATTTGACGAGGTTGAGCATCTGCACCGGATGATCCGTTGGCAAATCCTTGAAAAGTCCAAACTGCTCTTTCGTCGGGTCAATGAAGTTGCCCATGCCTAGCGCCTTTTGAGTACTATGTTGCCGGAGGGCTGGAAGGTCCTTGTGGCACTGTCGTAAAGAAAGAATTCGGCGTTGAGACCGCTGCTGGTGCGGGAAATCACCTGCCTTACCCGCATCAGTTTGCCAACCTGATTATCCATCATTGAAGCGGAGAGCAGGACCTTACCGTCCTTGAACTCTCCTGAACTCTGGGTAATCTCGACATTCGGACGCGGTGCGACAAATGTACCTGTCAACTTGTCGCCATTGGTGGAAATGCCGCCATTAACCTTGCTCTTGCCCTTGGTACTGGCGCATTCACCAGACACGCTGAGCTTTCCGGCATTGAAGTCATTGGTAATCTTGCAGGCAACGGTATCCAAGTTATCGCCGATTACGCGCGCCTTGCCACGGCCAGTATAGCTTCCTTCTAGACTTTCAAGAAACTCGGCGGCCGTCTCGGCTCTTGCGTCGGGAACCAGTACCGTAGCGAAGGCTGCTGTGACAATAGCCACCACCTGGGCGCCTCTGAAGTGTTTCGTGCTTTGTGTCCGTCGTATCACGTAGTTCCCTCATCAACTATACAGGCACTCATTCTGGCTGGGTATTCCTGCTGCGGAACCTGTTCCTAAGCTGGTCGAGTGTCAAAATATTGGCTGGCAATATAAAAAGATTGGAAAGCAATGCAATTATCAGTGTTGCAATCATCAACTGCCCGAGTACCGGCACAACCGGCAGGGAACTGATCTGCGTCACAATCACGCTGACGCAAATTATAACTGTTCCTGCCGTTAGGGCCGGTCCCACCTCTTCGATGGCACCCGAAAGAGCATGACGCACTTCCTTGCCCTCGCGCAACCGGTAATCGTAGACGTTAATGAGGTGCACAGCATTGTCGATGGCAATCCCGAAAGCGATGGTCAATGCGACCACTTCGGAAAGGTTGATGGTTCCGCCGCGCAGAAAGAGGACCGTGGTAATGAAGAAAATCGGCAGCAGGTTGGGCGTGATGGCGGCAAGGGTTACAAAGGGGGAGCGTGTTGCCAGCCCCACAAACAGGATCCCAAGCATTATTGCTATCATCAGGGAAGCGCGGAGCTGGTCGATTAGCCTGGTGAATTCAACCGACATCAGGACCGGGAAACCTGAAACAATGATGTCATTGCCATAAGCAAGAGCCGCGAGGTTTGACTTCAACCTTGCAGTCTCTTCCTGTACCGCCAACACCGGCATGTCTGATGGCACCCTGATGCTGATCAACGCACTCTGCGCGTCGCGAGCAAGAAAGCCGGACCTCACATCGTCCGGCGCTTCGCTGGCAAGCTCAGTGATCCGCTGGCGGGCCTGTGAGGTCTTTACTGTTTCGAGAACCCGATTGGCGGAGAAGATGTTCGACCTGCTGAACTGGGTACTCACGATTTCTTCGACGGCGGAGAGACGCTCGATGTTTTGCGGTTCGGAGAATCCGCGATCGCCCACAAACGGCACCGAAAGCAAAAGCAATGCGCGCCCGCCAATAACCTGGTTTGCCAACTCCTCGCCGTAAAGTATCTCGGAATCATTGGGCAGGTAATGGGTCAGCTTGTATTCAGCTGTAATGTTGTTTTGAACACTTGCGAATATGGCAACGCCAGCAAGGCCCAGCACTGCGATTGTCTTCGGCGCAGCCAGAACGAAACCCCTCACGCCCCTGCCGACCTTTTGAAAGATCGGCTTGCGGGCCTGGCCGGGCTTTGCAAGACCAAGTCGGATCGCCCAGTGGATGGCAAGCGGCAGCGCAATAATCACTGCAAGAAATGCCAACATCACGACCCCTGCCCCTAGAAAGGCAAATTCCTTCAGGGCTTCGCTATCGGCATAGGAGAAGGAAAGAAATGCAATTCCCGTGGTCAAAGATGTCAGGGATGAAGCGGGACCAACATGGGTAATGGCTTCCGTGAGATTGGCATCGAGATCAGGATTGTCGGCGCACATGGTCTGCCAGCGGAAGTACAGGAAGATGCCATCAGCAAAGGCAAGGATGAGCGCAAGCGTTGGCAGTACCGTTGTGAGATAGTTGATCGGCACCCCGAAAAACGAAAAAAGGCCGAAAGCCCACAGCGCGGTTAGCGCAGGGGGAACCGCGCACAGGACAGCTGCTAGAAAACTCCGGAAAATATAGAAGGCAATACTTATGCCAAGCAGCAGTCCGACGACAGTCAGCATTGACTGGTCGGAAATCAGCGACGAGAGAATTGTCGCACCGATCGGCGTCAGTCCGGTATAAGTGATTTTGAAATCATCGGGCTTGGCAGCGCCTGCCGCTTCGCGCACTTGCCGGTAGGCGGCAAAACTGGCGGCATCGTCTTCCTGAACGCCCGTAACGAGCGAAGCCACAATGACAGCGGTCCGCTTCTCCCTGGAATACAAACCGGCCACTTGCGGATATTTTTCTATAAGCCCGTCTATCAGTTCCATCATCTCCCCATCACTGCCGAATTCGTCGGGAAACCAGTCGACGGGCTCGCCTGTGACGGGATCAAAATCGGGCGTTGAAAAGATGGAAACTGCCTGGGCGACACCTTCGGCCAATGATATTTCCAGTTGCAAAAGGCGCAAATCCTCCAGACCGGATGCCGTCAGCAGGCGTTCGGACTCAATCAGTATCGTGACATCGCGCGAGAAATTGCGGTAATCGGCATTGATCTTTTGGTAGTCCTGGAACGCTTGGGACTGAGACGGCAGTACCGAGATGACGCTGCCATCAAAGGAGAGTTTCCTCGCATTGAAAGCAGAGATTGCCATCAGCAGTATTATGAAAATGGAAAAGAGAACCGGGCGCCTTTGCGCTGCCAAGCCAATCTTCTCAAGTCCAAAACCAATGCGCCACATCAGCATATCGCTCCCGCCCGCTTCATGACGCCGGCTGCCACTGGCATTTGTCAGGCGCTTCAAAAGCAGTCAGAGCGAGTGTTTGGCCGGATCGGAAATCAGCCACACAAAATGGCGGTTGGTTGTCCCTGATTGAAACCCTCACCTCTGCGGCCAACCCTTTTTTAGGTGCAGCGGAACAGGCATTGTCGCCGTCATCCAGCATGGTCGTAGAGGAAGCGCCATCTGCCACCGAAAGCTGTACAATCAATGTGATGCCTGACTGGTTGATCACGCAGGCCTCGCTCCGCGCCATGGAAAGACCTTCGGGGTGAAAGAGATAGCGGTTCAGGGGTTGCCAGAAAACCAAGACAATGACCGCAAGAAATACCAGGGCATACAGGCTGAAACGTTTGCGTTTGGACATTCTTGACCTGTTTATTGCACGCTGCCCTGAAGCTGCTCTTCGTCCAAATTTCAGAACTGACGCACGCCCTGGTCATTTCCGGTTCATTGATCCCCGTTCTGTCTATTGAAAGGGAGCGCGCGCAACAAGGGCAAAACCCTTAAAAAAACAATCACTCAATTGTTGCCCACAACCGATGTCTTGCGTGTGCTTTCCCAAACCGCGTCTGGAGACCACTCTGAAAAGCAGACGCAAAGGTTTCCCTGACCTTGCCTGCCTGTTGTGCGGATCGGCCGGTTCCGGGATATCCGGGCAGGATTATGCCGCAAATACACGCCAGGGTGACCATCATGAAAGTCGCCAGCATTCTCGCCACTTGCGAAATTGTCGGCAAAACCCCATAACGACCCGATGCAAAACTATGTTCAGGCAACCGCCGCACCAGTAAAGAATACCGGCACCATCAAGCTCTATGGCGAGGATGGTTTCGATGGCATGCGCAAGGCTTCGCAGCTAACCGCGACTTGCCTCGACAAGCTGGCTGCCATGATCAAGCCCGGTGTTACCACGCAGGAGATCGATGATTTCGTCTTCCGCTTTGGCATCAATCATGGAGCCTACCCTGCTACGCTGAACTACCGGGGCTATACCAAATCATGCTGCACCTCGATCAACCATGTCGTCTGCCACGGCATTCCCAATGACAAGCCACTGAAGGAAGGCGACATCATCAACATTGATGTGACTTATGTGCTTGATGGCTGGCATGGAGATTCAAGCCGGATGTATGCCGTTGGCGAGATTCGCCGCGCTGCCGAACGGCTCATCCAGGTGACATATGAATCGCTGATGCGCGGGGTGGCAGAGGTAAGGCCGGGCGCTACGACAGGCGATATTGGTGCAGCAATCCAGGAATATGCCGAGAGCGAACGCTGTTCCGTGGTGCGTGACTTCTGCGGCCATGGCCTCGGTCTGCTGTTCCATGATGCGCCGAACATCCTGCATTTTGGCAGGCGCGGCGAAGGTATCGAATTGAAGCCCGGCATGATCTTTACCATTGAGCCGATGATCAACCTTGGACGACCGGCAGTGAAAGTCCTTGGCGACGGATGGACCGCGGTAACACGCGACCGCTCGCTTTCGGCACAGTTTGAACATTCGGTCGGGGTTACCGAAACAGGATGCGAGATTTTCACCCTTTCCCCCGCCGGCCATACTGTGCCACCCTACAATTGATTTTCAGGGCAGACCCACCGCTCACCAGCGTGCCCTTAGTATTAACCCTCTTTGACACGGGGCCTTTTCGGTGAGCGACGAATTTCCTGGTTTTGGTGAAAGGTCTACCTCCATTCGGCGTGTGAAAAGCGGTGCCAAGCCGCATTATCACGGCCATCGCGACCGGTTGCGCCAGAAATTTGCCGAAAAGGGTGCGGCAGCACTTGCTGAGTACGAGTTACTGGAAATGCTGCTGTTTCGCTCCTTCCGGCAGGGAGACACCAAGCCGCTGGCAAAGGCGCTCATTGAAGAGCATGGCTCACTATCCGCTGTGCTCTCGGCCCCAATTTCAAGGCTGAAGGAGACCAGCGGAGTTGGTGACAGCGTCGCGCTCGACCTCAAGCTCATTCAGGCCGCAGGACAGGCGCTTGCCAATGGCCAGATAAGGGCTAGGCCCCTGCTCTCCTCATGGAGCAGTGTTCTTGAATATTGCCGGGCCGCAATGGCATTCGAGGAAAGGGAGCTTTTCTCCATACTTTTTCTCGACAAGAAGAACCAGTTGATCAAGGACGAAATCCAGCAGACAGGAACCGTGGATCACACGCCGGTCTACCCCCGCGAAATCGCCAAACGCGCGCTCGAACTGGCCGCAACCGCGATCATCCTTGTACACAATCATCCATCGGGTGACCCGACCCCTTCAAGGGCGGATATCGAGATGACCAAGACGATCATCAACGTGCTCACCCCCCTTGGCATCACCGTTCACGACCATATAATTATCGGCAGGGACGGACATGCCAGCCTCAAAGGGCTGCAATTGATTTGAGTGAGAGGCTACTCGAAAATGCCACCCATGCGCAGGAAATCTGATCTGCCAAGCAAGACCTGTCCGGTTTGCCAGCGCCCGTTTACCTGGCGCAAGAAATGGGAGCGAGACTGGGAAAACGTGAAGTTTTGCTCCAGGGCCTGTAGCGCAAATGCTGGCGGCAAGGGTCAGGCAGGGCTTCCGCGCTCCAGCCAGTCGGCATAGGCAGCAGGCGTATCCAGATCGATTGACGCTGCTTCGCCCAGTTCCACCTCGATCACCTTCTCGCTGTTTTCACCAACAAGATGACGCGCGCCGGTATCACCGGTGATATGCTTGAGTGCCTCGAAATAGGCCCTCGGCCAGACCACCGGATTGCCGCGCTTGCCCTTGTGGGTCGCAACGATGATCGCTCCTGGCGGTGCCTGCTCCACGGCCGAGACCAGCTTCTCGATATGTGCTGCGCCTATCCCCGGCATGTCTGCCAGCAGGATCATTGCATGCGTGCTGTCCGGCGGAACAGCGCCGATCCCTGCCTTGAGGCTCGATGAAAGCCCGTCAGCATAATCCGGATTGTGTACCGGACGGATTTCAAGGCCTGACAAGGCCTCCAGCACATCCGTGCTTTCATGTCCTGTTACGACGACCAGTTCATTCAGTTGTTCAAGACCAGCCTCGGCGACCAGACGAACCATGGGTTTGCCGGCAAGGGGAAGTGTCAGCTTGTTGGCCGTTCCCATGCGGCGCGATTGCCCGGCGGCAAGCAGGATCCCGGCAATGGTGGCGCTCTGACCGCGCGTTGCTTCGCGAGGCTGTGGACGTGAGCCGATCTCCATGAGAAGGCCGCCAACGCCCATCTTCGCAATATCGTTTCCGTCAACGGGAATTCCTGCAAGCAGCCGCTCCAGCACGAAATCGAACCCGTTGCGGGCGGGCGAGCGCGAACAACCTGGCGCGCCGATGACGGGCACATTGCCCAATGCGCCAAGCATCAGCAGATTGCCTGGGTCAACCGGCATGCCAACCCGCTCCACATGTCCACCGGCAAGGCGCAGGCCCTGCGGAATGACATCATCAGGATCACTGATTGCGGAAGCGCCGAAGATCACGATAAGGTGGCAAGCTTCGCGCATTTGTTCGAGCGCCGCACTTACCGCCTGCGCAGTGTGTTCACACTCTGCCTGGTTCGCGATTACCGAATTGGAGGGCCGCAACCTGCTTTCGAGGACCTTCAGGGTCTTGGCAATCACGCTGGATCTGAGCGCCGGTAGCCGGGTCGAGATGACCCCGACACGGTGCGCCCGGTAGGTTCTTACCTCAAAGGGATTGCCGGTAGCCAGTTTGCGCGCCTTTTCAAGCGCTTCGCCCGCAACCGCATAGGGTATGATCTTGACCGTGGCGACCATCCGCCCGTCAAGAACCGGCTCCATGTGTTCCAGCGTTGCAAGGGTGATTGCCGGATCGATTGCATTGATGTGGTCAACCAATTGCCAGTTGGCTGTAAAGACACCATTGGCGCTTGCATGGAAATTCACACGACCGGTTCCGGCAGGTGATGCAGTGAAACCAGTCGGCTGCATTGCGTCCGCGAGAATGCGGGCTGCGTCATCCTCGCCGATATCGCCAGCTTCCGGCATGGCGACAATCAGCGTGTCTATTCCCTCGCGCCGGACCGCAGAAAGATCTTCCCTTGTCAGGACGTGACCCTTTTTCAGGCGTTTGTTCGCCAGTTTCAGCGAATGGGCGAGAACCGCACCTTCGCATTCCACGACTGGCCGGGAGCCGAATTTCATCCTGTTGCCTCGATCGGCGAAGGCGTGGCGGAAGTTGGCGAACCTGTTTCGCGTTTGCGAAAGGCCGATATCACCTCCGCGATGACTGCAATGGCGATTTCCTGCGGTGTGGATGCACCAATATCAAGACCAATTGGAGCATGGATGCGGTCAATCACGGCTTCATCCAGACCCGCAACCATCAATCGCGACACCCGTTTTGCATGGGTCTTGCGGCTGCCAAGCGCGCCAACATAAAAGCAGCCGGCTTCCAGAGCGGCCTGAAGCGGATAATCATCGATTTTCGGGTCATGGGTAACAGCAGCCAACGCGCAGTACGGATCGAGTGGCGCCTTTGACAGCACATTCTGCGGCCAGTCCGCATGCAGGCTGACCTCCGCAAAACGCTCGGGCGTTGCAAAGGCAGTGCGCGGATCGATGATTTCCAGTTCGAACCCGGCAAGGCCTGCCAACGGAATCAACGCCTGTGAAATATGCACGGCACCGATGACAACGAGCCTGGGCGCGGGAACATGCACGTTGAGAAAAAATTCCTGCCCGCCGATTTCCTGCAGGGACGACTTGCCGGTGCGGAACGCTTTTGAGACTGCCTCGCCCAATTCACCGGAAACCGGATCACCTTCCCCGATCAGACGGTCACGGCCGCCTGCCAGTTCGCTCAACAAAAGCACGGCGCGGCGCTCGCGCACTGCCTTGTTCAGCTTCTTGAGATTGTTGGGATCCATCAGCCGACCCGTTCTACATAGACGCGGATACGCCCGCCGCAGGACAATCCGACCTGCCATGCCGTCTCGTCGGCAACGCCGAATTCAAGCATCTTCGGTTCACCCGACGCAATCACATCCATCGCGTCCGCGATAACGGCGCCCTCAACACAGCCGCCTGATACCGAGCCTTCGAAATTGCCGTCCTCGTCGATCACCAGATGCGAACCGACCGCGCGGGGTGCCGAGCCCCAAGTTTCCACCACCGTGGCGATGGCGACTTCGCGGCCGGCCTTCATCCAGCTTTCGGCAATTTCAAGTTCACTCATCTGGCCTTGTTCGGGCATCGGGCGCACTCCGTGGCGTTTTGCCAATTCTAGCGATAGGACGGCAATGTGTCATCGCCCAATTGAAGGTTCAGGACAGCAGCTTCAACCATTGGGCCGGATCATTCTCGCGTGAAGGCGGCTTCGACAATGCTACGCACAGATCAGACAGCGCATCCAGCGAATGCACTGCACGGAACTCGTCCACATGGGGCAGCATGGCACGAATGCCCCTTGCGCGCGCCTGGAAGCCATCAAACCGCAGCAGCGGATTGAGCCATATCAGCCGCCGGCAGGAGCGGTGAAGGCGGTCGATTTCCGCTTCTAGCAGATCGTCCTGGTCACGCTCCAGCCCGTCGGTGATCAAGAGGACAATAGCGCCCTGCCCCAATACGCGCCGTGACCACTTTTTGTTGAATTCTGCAAGGGTCGAGCCGATCCGCGTTCCGCCGGACCAGTCCTCTACTGCATCAGAGCAATTATCGAGCGCCTCATCGACATCCTTGTTGCGCAATTGGCGCGTCACATTGGTAAGCCGTGTGCCAAACAGGAAAGTGTATACGCGATTACGGCTTTCACTCAATGCATGAAGAAAATGCAGGAAGGTACGGGAATAATTGGACATTGAACCCGAAATATCCGCCAACACCACCAGCGGTGGATGAGTTTCGCGCCTCTTGCGGAACCTGGGAAGCACGAGATCGCCACCAGTACGCATGGAAGAGGACAGCGTGCGCCGCGCGTCAAACAATTGCTGGCGCGAGGACCTCTCGAAGCGTCTCGTGGTTACGGTCTGAACCGGAAGGACCAGCCTTTCCATGGCAAGGCGCGCCTGCGCCAACTCATCGGCATTCATCTGGGCAAAATCCTTCTTGCGCAGGACTTCCTTGCCTGAAGCGGTGAACATGGCATCGATCTCGATGTCTGGCTTTTCAACTTCCTTCCTGCTCTGCTGGCCCGAGAATAGCGACTGCGAGACGCGCGTCTGACCGGCCTCCTTTTCCGCCTCGCTCTGGCGGCCAGCGGCCATGGGCGAAAACATCTGGAGCATTTTTTCCACAAGGTCGCGCGAACGCCAGAACAGCTTGAACGCCTGATCGAAGACCGGATGATCCTCCTTTCGGTGGACTAATACAGAGTGAAGTATCCAGTAAAAGTCGTCCCTGTCAGTTATCCCCGTAACCGTGACTGCGCGGATGGCGTCCACCACGCTGGCCGGGCCGACCCGCATTCCGGCGCCGCGAAGGGTTCGCGCAAAATATAGAATGTTATCGGGCAATTTGCCTTCGGGGCTGGCTACCTCGAATTCCCGTGTTTCGCCAAGAGACGTTGGCACCAGCCTACTCCGCTGCCCGGAGCGATGCCTTTACCTCGTCGAGCACTTTCGTCCCCTCGCTCGATTGAATGCGGGCAATGTCATCCTGGTATTTGAGAAGTACACCAATCGTGTCCGAGATGGTCTGGGGATCGAGCGCCAGCTTGTCAAGCTCGATGAGCGCGGTAGCCCAATCAAGGGTTTCAGCAACGCCCGGATTCTTGAACAGGTCGATCTCGCGAAGCTTCTGAACATAGGCGACGATTTCACGCGAGAGTTTTTCGCCCGCGCGTGGCACCTTGGTCTGAACAATCGCCAATTCGCGCTCTGCATCTGGGTAGTCGACCCAGTGATACAGACAGCGGCGCTTCAGCGCGTCATGAATCTCGCGGGTGCGATTGGTCGTGATGATCACGACTGGAGGCTCGGCGGCCTTGATCGTGCCGAGTTCGGGGATCGTCACCTGGAAATCCGAGAGGATCTCGAGAAGGAAGGCCTCAAACGCCTCATCGGTGCGGTCCAGTTCATCAATCAGCAGGACGGGTGGCCGACCCGGTGCGCCCTCAAGCGCCTGCAGGAGCGGCCGCTTTATGAGGAACTGCTCGGAGAAGACGCTTTTCGCCATGCCTTCGCGGGAGGTATCGCCGCTTGCCTCGCGCATGCGGATTTCGACCATTTGTGCGGCGTAGTTCCATTCATAGACCGCAGAGGCAACATCAAGGCCCTCATAGCATTGCAGGCGGATCAGTGGACGGTCCAGCCTTTCAGCAAGCACCTTGGCGATCTCGGTCTTGCCCACACCTGCCTCGCCTTCCAGGAAAAGCGGGCGACCCATGGAAAGAGCGAGGAACAGGACGGTGGCCAGTGACCGGTCCGAAACGTATCCGCCCGAAGACAGCAAGTCGCTTGTGGCATCAATGGAATCTGGAATGGACATGAAGGACTTTCAAGGCGTTGTGACAGGTCAGGTTGTTACCGCCACAAGTTAACTTGCCTTGCATGATTGGCAACCCCCGACCATCGTCAATGAGTGCCAGTTTTGTACCTACAACCGATTCAACCTTGAACCGTTTTTCCTGGCAGCCTACCAATACCGGGTGAAACCTTACCGAAAAACGCCGCGCCGCCAGATGCAACACCTCCTGCGACCCATACTTGCAACCGTCCTGGTTGCCGCCTGCATGTTTTGGCCGCTGACTGCGCATGCGCAGCTAACCGTCGGAGTTTCGCTACCGCTGAGTGGTGCAATTTCGAAACTGGCCCTGCAGTTTGAAACGGGCGCACGTCTTGCGTTGGAGGATCACAACCTTTCGACCGGGCAAAACGTGTCCATGTTCGTGGCCGATGATGGCTGTGACGAGGAACTGGCGAGTCTTGCCGCAGAAGATATCCGCGAACAAAATCCTGGCATCATCACTGGTATGTTGTGCAATGCTGTTGCCACCCACTTTGCCAACGCGTTTCTTGATGAAGGCATGCCCCTACTGGTAGCCGGAGCCCAGTCCGAGCGGCTGATCAAGGACCGCGAGCGTAATGAATGGAAACTTTGGCGCCTTTCGCCCGGCGACAGTGAGGCTGCGGAAATCGCCGTTTCACACTTTGCCCGGGCATGGGCGGGTGTTCCCTATGCGATCGTCGATGATGGCACTGTCTATGGCCGCAACCTTGCCGACACGTTCCGATCTGGCATGGAAGAGGTCGGGCTGCCGCCGCAATTCCAGGACAATTTCAGACCGACACAGTCCACCCAGGCCCGCATGGTGCGCAGGCTGGTGCGTGCGGGCGTCACCCACGCCTTCGTTGGAGCATCAGCCGAAGATGTTGCCATGATTGCCAGCAATGCTGAGGAACTGGAAATAAACCTCCAATTGGGGAGCGGCGAAGCCTTGTCGATTTTCCCCTATCTCGATACTGAATTGCTGCCGGGCAAAGGCGTGACTGCAATCCTCAAGAAAGCGGAAGTCTCACAGGAGGTTCCTCAGGGACTTGCCGAGCGCCTAGCAGCAATGGATCGGCAGGCGGAGCCATATGTTTTGCTGGGATACCAGGCCATGCAGGTCGCCATTCAGGCTCTTGCGCCGACAACTGAGGCAACAATCGGACGGCTTAACCAGTTTCGTTTCGACACCGTGCTGGGCGATGTCGCGTTTGATGCCAGTGGCGACAATTCCGTTCCGCAATTTGCGCCCTATCGCTGGCAGAACGGAAGATTTGAGAGAATTGGTGAATGAAGCACGATCCTGGCAAACTCAATCTGATAACCGATGTTGACGGCCTGCTGGTGGGAAATGCACAGGATGAGCGCATCAAGACCGGCACCACAGTCCTCATCTGCGAAAGACCCTCCATAGCGTCCTGCCATGTCATGGGCGGGGCACCGGGCACCCGCGACACAGAGCTGCTTTCGCCCGAGAACACAGTTTCCGAGGTGGATGCCATTGTTCTGTCTGGCGGCTCGGCCTTCGGGCTGGATGCGGCTGGCGGCATTCAGGCTGCGCTCAGGACGCGGGGGCGCGGTTTTGAGGTGGGCGGGCAGAAGATTCCGATTGTTCCAGGCGCCATCCTGTTCGACATGATCAATGGCGGCGACAAGAATTGGGGCGAGTGGCCGCCCTATCGCGAACTTGGCAAGGCGGCCGCCGAATCGGCTGCGGCGCATTTTGATCTCGGCAGCGCCGGCGCTGGACATGGCGCGCTGGTCGCCGGTCTGAAGGGCGGCCTTGGATCAGCCTCTACTACCATGCCTGACGGGTCGACAATCGGTGCGCTGGTTGCGGTCAATGCGCTGGGCAGTCCGGTAATGGGCAAAAGCGGAAACTTCTGGGCCGCGCCCTTCGAACGTAATGGCGAGTTCGGTGGCCTCGGATTGCCGATCGATGCCAGCGGCCTGGACAAGATCAGCATCAAGTTTCGCGAGGAACTGGCTGCCGGGCAGAACACGACCATTGCCATAATCGCCACGGATGCCGTGCTCTCCAAGGCAGAAGCCAAGCGCCTTGCCATGGTGGCCCATGACGGTTTTGCGCGGGCATTGTGGCCAACCCATACGCCGCTTGATGGCGATATCATCTTTGCTGTTTCAACCGGTGCGAGGCCTGCTCCCGCAAACATGAATGCATGGATTGACCTTTGTGCCGTTGCCGGTTCCACCATGGCGCGGGCGATTGCGCGCGGCATTCATGCTGCAAGGCCCTTTGAAAATGACATTTTTCCATGTTGGTGTGAAAAATACGGCGACTGAAATCCAATGAACAAGGAAGACACCATGCACCAGCAAGCTTCAAGGATCTGGAACTGGTCCGTCACACTTGCCATGCTTGTAATCATGCTTTTGGCCAACGGCCTGACGAGCGTGAGCGCGCAGGCCGGTGATTTTGCCAGCCGCCAGATACTTGGCTTTACGCAGGATGGTTCGCTCTTCGCCTTTGAGGAGTATGGTATTCAGGACGGCTCCGGATTTCCCTATTCGAATATCTATGTCATCGAAACTGCAACAGACCGCTGGCGGGCAGGATCGCCCTATCGCGCCCGTATAGATAACGAGTCGGCCTCTCTTGAACAGGCGCGCAATCATTCGCGCGCCATGGCGGGGGCGCTACTTGATCAGTTCACGGTTGCAGGAACGATCAACGCCACCAATCAGCCGCTGGAGGTTTCGCCAACACCGCGCCGGATGGAGGCCCGTCCCTACTTCTTCAATCCGCCGACTGACGAAACCATCGTCTTTGAGATCCGCCAGTATCCGCTGGCAGCATCGGGCGATCTTGCAGAAGCCTGCGAAAGCTTCGGAGGATCGAAGGGTTTTGAACTGGTGCGCAGCGATGTCAGCCCGCCCATTGTTCTCCACCGTGACGAACGGCTACCGTCGAGCCGTGGCTGCCCGCTTGACTATCGTTTCGCCGATATTGTTTCCTTCGAGCCGCGCCGTGGTGAGCCAATGATCCTCGCCATTCTTGTACTGTATGAAAGCGTCGGATTTGAAGGGCCGGACGGACGCTTTCTGGCAGTGACGATGCATGAGGGTGAAAGGTAGGGCATTTGCTGGCCGAAAATGGTTGGTAAACCCGAAAGTCGCATCCTGCGGCAGTTGAATGGCGCGGATACGGGTGGTAGCCAAGCCGCATTGGCGTCCAATGCAAGGTCCACGAAATGATCCCTCGCTATTCCCGCAAGGAAATGACCGATATCTGGTCACCCCAGTCCAAGTTCCGCATTTGGTTCGAGATCGAGGCCCATGCGTGCGACGCATTGGCTGAATTGGGCGTAATCCCGAAGGAAACGGCCGCAACGATCTGGGAAAAGGCAGGAAATGCTGAATTCGATGTCGAGCGGATCGACGAAATCGAGGCCGTCACCAAACATGACGTGATCGCCTTCCTAACCCATCTGGCCGAGATTGTCGGACCCGAGGCGCGTTTTGTCCACCAGGGCATGACTTCCTCGGATGTTCTTGACACCTGCTTCAACGTGCAATTGGTCAAGGCAACCGACATCCTTCTGGCCGACCTCGACCGCCTGCTCACCGCGCTGAAAACCCGCGCCCATGAACACAAGGACACCATTACCATAGGCCGCTCGCATGGCATCCATGCCGAACCCACTACATTCGGTGTCAAGCTGGCCCAGGCCTATGCTGAATTCGAGCGCTGCAGGGCACGCCTCGAATTTGCCCGTGCCGAGATCGCCACATGCGCCATTTCCGGTGCAGTCGGCACTTTTGCCAATATCGATCCACGGGTCGAGGAACATGTCGCTGAAAAAATGGGCCTTGTTGCCGAACCGGTCTCTACACAGGTCATTCCGCGGGACCGGCACGCAATGTATTTCGCAATCCTTGGCGTGATCGCCTCCTCGATCGAGCGCCTGTCGATCGAGGTGCGCCACTTGCAGCGTACCGAAGTTCTGGAAGCAGAAGAATTCTTTTCTGCGGGCCAGAAGGGTTCATCGGCAATGCCGCACAAGCGCAACCCTGTGCTGACCGAGAACCTGACCGGCCTTGCCAGAATGGTTCGCGCCTACGCCCTGCCCGCCATGGAAAACGTGGCGCTTTGGCACGAGCGTGACATTTCCCACTCATCGGTCGAGCGCATGATCGGCCCCGATGCGACCGTTACCCTCGACTTTGCGCTGGTGCGCCTTACAGGCGTCATCGAAAAACTGCTGGTCTATCCCGACAACATGATGGCCAACATGAACAAGTTCCGTGGCCTCATTCACTCCCAACGGGTCCTGCTGGCGCTAACCCAGGCAGGTGTGTCTCGCGAGGATGCCTACCGGCTGGTCCAGCGCAACGCAATGAAGGTCTGGGAACAGGGCAAGGACTTCCTCGAGGAGTTGCTTGCTGACAGCGAGGTCACTGCTGCCTTGCCAGAAGCGGAATTGCGGAAAAAATTCGACCTGGACTACCACACCAAGCATGTGGACACGATCTTCAGGCGGGTTTTCGGCTGATTACACTGCCTCTCGGCACCTTGCAGTCGAAACCATAAGTGACCCTGCCGCCAGAGTTACGCCCGTTTCTTCAGACATGTTTTTCTTGTCCCCCTGCAGATTGAACCGGGGGCAAAAGGAGAGACGTTATGGCCCAATACCATGATTATCGAGACACTAAGCATGACCGGATCAACTATGGCGAGTTGAACGAATCCCGGGTTGGCAGCAAGGCGATCCTGATCATTCTGGCGCTGATGGCTGCTGCAGTTGTGGCAATGTTCCTTTTTGGAGATGTGACTTCAACAACCAGTCTGGAAGGAAGTGCACCGGCTGGCACTATTGATACCGCACCACCACCACCCACTGCACCGGTCCTGCCAGCAACCGGTCAGGCGCAATAGCATCCACCTGCCGCTACCTGGCGGTTCGCGGTTGGCGCCAGTTCCCTGTACTGACGCCAGCCGCCCAACAACAAAATTGCCAGTACGGGCATTTGCGACCTGTTGACATGGCGGTTACAAACGCCCATTTGCGGGCCATGAAAACCAAAGACGCTGAAATCCTGATCGTACCCGGTTACAAGGGGGCGCCCGAAGACCATTGGCAGACCCGCTGGGAAAACAAGCTCTCGGCGGCGCGGCGCGTGGCCATGGGCGATTGGCAAAAGCCGGTCTTTGAGGATTGGAAGGCCAACCTTATTGCCGCTGTTGCACAAACACAAAAACCCGTGGTGCTGGTCGGTCACTCGATCGGCAGCCAGGTTATTGTGCAGGCCGCCGATGAATTTACCCGGCCCATTGCCGGAGCATTCCTCGTTGCACCACCCGATGTGGCCAATCCTGAGATACGTCCACGCCATCTATTGACTTTCGGGCCCGCGCGAACCGACCCGCTGCCCTTTCCATCTGTGACCATCGCAAGCCGTAATGATTCGTTCTGCCCGTTCGAAGTAGCCGAGGAAATGGCTGCAAGCTGGGGTTCGCTTTTCATGGATGCGGGAGAAAGCGGCCATATCAATGGCGAAAGCGGCCATGGCCCATGGCCGGAGGGCCTCATGGTATTTTCAAAGTTCATGCACCATCTCAAGGTACCGGCCTGCCCACCTGGATCCGGACAATAAAAAACCCGGTCCGTCTGGACCGGGCTTTATAACAAAGCAGCTCTGGCTGAATCAGGCTTCTGTCCTGATCTGCTGGATCGCCTTGGCCATCATTTCGTCCATGGTGCGGCGAAGCTGGTGATCGGACTGCTCAACGCCAGCGGCATCGAAATCGGCACGCACCTTGCGGAAGACATCTTCGTCACCGGCTTCCTCGAAGTCGGCACGAATCACTTCCTTGGCATATTCCTGGGCTTCATCGCCGCTCTTTCCGAGCAGTTCGGCAGCCCACAGACCAAGAAGTTTGTTACGGCGGGCCTCTGCCTTGAACTGCAGCGCCTCGTCATGTGCAAATTTCTTTTCAAACGCGTCGCCGCGATCATCCATACCGCTCATAGGAGCCTCCCTTTGGAACTGGTTGGCTGGGATATAGGACGTATCAATGACGTTTTGAAGTGAAATCAGACAAATCTCCAGAAAAATGAGCGCAGGTGAAAATGCGCGTTCCAATATTAATTCGTGGAACATGGTCACGAATATGTTTGGGGAGATTGTTAAAGCGCGTGAAATTCAATAAACAGCGCGGAAAAGGTTCGTTACAGGGATTCTGCGCGCCAGGCGCAGTCGACAAAAAGCTGCCCGAACTCCCTGTTTTGCGCAGCAAATGCCGGAAAATCTAGCAATGTCCAAGCGCCGCCGCATCTACGAAGGCAAAGCAAAAATCCTTTATGAGGGCCCCGAACCCGGTACGCTCATCCAGTTCTTCAAGGATGACGCCACTGCCTTCAACAAGAAGAAGCATGAAATTGTCGACGGCAAGGGCGTTTTGAACAATCGCATTTCCGAGCACATCTTTCTGCAGTTGGCCAAAATCGGAATCCCGACTCATTTCATCAGGCGTGTGAACATGCGCGAACAGCTGATAAAGGAAGTCGAGATCATTCCGCTGGAAATCGTGGTGCGCAATGTGGCTGCCGGTTCGCTTTCCAAACGTCTCGGCGTACCGGAAGGCGAAGTGCTGCCGCGCTCGATCATTGAGTTCTACTACAAGAAGGATGAACTCGATGATCCGATGGTGTCGGAAGAACACATCACGGCATTTGGCTGGGCCTCGCCGCCGGAAATCGACGACATCATGTCCATGGCGGTCAGGATCAATGACTTCCTGTCCGGACTGTTCCTCGGAATCGGCATCCAGCTGGTAGACTTCAAGATCGAAATGGGCCGCCTCTTTGAGGGCGACATGATGCGCATCGTACTGGCGGACGAAATTTCGCCGGACAGTTGCCGTCTGTGGGACATCAAGACGAAGGAAAAGATGGACAAGGACCGCTTCCGCCAGGACCTTGGCGGCATGCTGGAAGCCTATCAGGAAGTGGCTCACCGACTAGGCATCATGAATGTCAGCGAGCCCCGGCGCGGAAAAGGCCCTGTCCTGGTTACCGACAATGGCAAGAAGAAATAGGGCAACAGGTCTTACCAAATGATCAAGGCACGCATAACCGTCACTTTGAAGAATGGCGTACTGGACCCCCAAGGCAAGGCGATCGAGAACGGCTTGGGTTCGCTCGGCTTTGACGGGGTGTCTTCTGTGCGCCAAGGTAAGGTTTTCGATGTCGAACTCGACACGAAGGACAAGGCCAAGGCTGAAGCCAATCTCAAGGCAATGTGCGAGAAGCTGCTGGCCAACACGGTGATCGAGGACTTCGCTGTGGAGATCGTCAAGTGACCTCAGCCGTCATCCTCTTCCCTGGCTCCAATCGCGACCGCGACATGATCGCGGCGCTGACAAAGATCAGCGGCAAGGCCCCTCACCTCGTCTGGCATACCGAAACGGAGCTGCCGGAAGCTGATCTTTATGTGGTGCCGGGCGGATTTTCGTATGGTGACTATCTGCGCTCAGGCGCGATTGCGGCACGGGCTCCGGTGATGGCTGCGCTTGGGAAGAAGGCCGAGGCGGGAAACCGCATTCTGGGCGTGTGCAACGGTTTTCAAATCTTGACTGAAGGCGGCCTGCTGCCGGGCGCGCTGATGCGCAATGCGGGCCTCCATTTCGTTTGCAAGGAAGTGCAGCTGGAAGTCAGCAATGCATCGACCATCTTTACCCGCGGCTATGAACAGGGCCAGGTATTGCGCTGCCCGGTCGCCCATCATGACGGCAACTATTTTGCCGATGAAAAAACGCTGAAAGCGCTTGAGGATAACGGCCAGGTGGCCTTCCGCTATACCAACGGGACCAATCCGAACGGCTCGATCAACAATATCGCCGGCATCTTGAACGCCCGTGGCAATGTGCTGGGCATTATGCCCCATCCGGAAAACCTGATCGAACCGGCACATGGCGGAATGGATGGACGGGCACTGTTCGAAGCTGCCCTTGGCACGCTTGAGAAAACGGCGGCCTGATGATGAAGGGGCGCAGTGAGAGTTCCCTTCGCAGTTCTGCTTGCACCTCTCAATGGATGACTGCCGTTTGTTGCGCCCTACCCTTCCTGCTTGCCGGTTGCCAGACCAAAAAAGAAACGGCAGCACCGGTAACCAACAATGCCGCAGCGATTGTATTGCTGCAGGCCGTCAACAAGGGTGCACAGACTTGTTGGGTCAAATCGAAAGACAAGGAATTCAGGCCGTACAAGGTTATTCCCGAACTCGATACCCGAGTTGGCAAGCCGCGTATCCTGATCCTCAATGCCAGGTCGGCGCAGGGCCTGCCGCAATATGTCATCGAGGCGGAAGGTACACCGGCCAGATTGACCGCCTATGGCCCGCTTGCCTCAGAGCCGCTTGCCGCCCGGATCAATGAAGATATCATGCGCTGGCGCAACGGCCAGACAAGCTGCACCGCCTGATACTCCTTTTGACACGAGCCTGATTAGCCGAGCCAGATAGACAAACCCATGACCATCAAGAATGATATAGAAATCACCGAAGACCTGATTGCCGCCCATGGCCTCAAGCCTGACGAATATCAGCGCATTCTCGATCTTATCGGGCGTGAGCCGACCTTTACCGAGCTTGGGATCTTTTCGGCGATGTGGAATGAGCATTGCTCCTACAAATCATCGAAGAAATGGCTGAAAACGCTGCCGACTACCGGGTCGCGAGTGATCCAGGGGCCGGGCGAGAATGCCGGCGTTGTTGATATCGGTGATGGCGATTGCGTGGTCTTCAAGATGGAAAGCCACAACCATCCCTCCTTTATCGAACCTTATCAGGGTGCGGCGACTGGCGTTGGCGGCATCCTGCGCGATGTGTTCACCATGGGCGCGCGGCCGATTGCGGCCATGAATTCCCTTCGCTTCGGCGATCCCGACCATCCGAAGACCCGCCACCTCGTCTCCGGGGTTGTTGCCGGGGTTGGCGGATACGGCAACTCCTTTGGCGTCCCGACCGTTGGCGGGGAAGTGAACTTCCACCAGCGCTATAATGGCAATATCCTCGTCAATGCCTTTGCTGCCGGCATTGCCCGAACCGATGCGATCTTCCTGTCACAGGCAAAGGGCGTCGGCTTGCCCGTCGTTTATCTTGGCGCAAAGACAGGCCGGGACGGTGTTGGCGGTGCGACCATGGCATCAGCCGAATTTGATGACAGTATCGAAGAAAAACGCCCCACCGTGCAGGTTGGCGATCCGTTCACCGAAAAATGCCTGCTGGAAGCCTGCCTTGAATTGATGGCCACCGGTGCGGTAATCGCCATCCAGGACATGGGTGCAGCGGGCCTGACCTGCTCTGCTGTTGAAATGGGTGCAAAAGGCGATCTGGGTGTTGAACTCGACCTCGACAAGGTGCCCTGCCGCGAGGAGCAAATGAGCGCTTATGAAATGATGCTGTCGGAGAGCCAGGAGCGAATGCTGATGGTCCTTTCTCCCGAGAAGGAAGATATGGCCAAGGCCATCTTCATCAAATGGGGACTGGATTTTGCCATTGTCGGCAAGACGACCGATGATCTGCGCTTTCGCGTTCTGCACCAGGGTGACGAAGTCGCCAATCTGCCGATCAAGGAGCTTGGCGACGAGGCGCCCGAATATGACCGTCCCTGGATCGAGCCGGGCCGCCACTCACCGCTGACACCCGACATGGTGGAAGCACCGGCGGATTATAATGCCGCCCTGCTGACCATGCTGGGTTCACCTGATCTTTCCTCGCGCCGCTGGGTCTGGGAACAGTATGACACCTATATCCAGGGCAACTCGCTGCAGCGCCCTGGCGGCGATGCGGGTGTTGTACGGGTCGATGGCTCCAACAAGGCGCTAGCTTTCACCTCGGATGTGACGCCACGCTATTGCGAAGCAGATCCGCGCGAAGGTGGCAGGCAGGCAGTTGCCGAATGCTTCCGCAATCTTTCTGCAGTGGGTGCAGAACCTCTAGCGGCCACTGACAATCTCAATTTCGGCAATCCGGAAAGGCCGGAAATCATGGGCCAGCTCGTTTTTGCCATAAAGGGCATCGGCGAGGCCTGCGAAGCACTTGGGATACCCATCGTTTCAGGCAATGTCTCGCTCTACAACGAGACCCATGGCCAGGCGATTTTGCCGACCCCGACCATTGGTGCTGTGGGCCTGCTGCCTGACCTCTCGCAAATGGCAACGATTGGCGGCTCCAACGAAGGCGACATTGTCTTCCTGGTCGGTACCGAGGCTGCGCATCTGGGCCAGTCCATCTATCTGAGGGAATGCCTGGGACGCGAGGACGGGCCACCACCGCCGGTCGATCTGCAAATGGAGAAGGCGCGCGGCGACTATGTGCGAGCAGCGATCCGCTCTTCCTACCTGACTGCCTGCCACGATATTTCCGATGGCGGAATGGCGATAGCGCTTGCGGAGATGGCAATGGCCAGCGGCAAGGGCATGGAAATCGAGCTCGACAGTGCGGCACCACATGCTGCCCTTTTCGGCGAGGACCAGGCGCGCTACCTGTGCAGTGTTGCGCCTGACAACGCCAATCTTTTCGCGGCCAATGCTGAGGGTGCGGGCGTGAGCTGCCTACGTATCGGTACGGTAAGTGGTGACGAACTGAAAATCGCAAATCTCGTTTCCATATCCGTAGCGGAATTGCGCAGTACCCATGAATCATGGTTTCCTTCCTATATGGATGGTGGCGCGGGCTTGGCCGAAGCCGCAGAATAACGAGGAAACGCTTATGCCAATGAATGCCGCTGACATTGAACGGATGATCAAGGAAGCAATTCCCGATGCCGAGGTCACGATCCGTGATCTTGCCGGTGATGGTGACCACTATGCGGCCGAGGTGGTTTCCGAGAGCTTTCGCGGCAAGACCCGGGTGCAGCAGCACCAGATGGTGTACAAGGCGCTACAGGGCAATATGGGCGGTGTTCTGCATGCCCTGGCATTGCAGACCAGCGCGCCGGAGTAAACAAGATGCCCGAACGCAAGAAATCGGGCCTTGAAAAGGTCCCGAACATTCTTTCCCGGCCATTATGGAAAGACGGATTTATCTGGTGGGGTATCGCGACCGCGATTTTCTGGACGTTGGTGATCTGGTGGCTGTTTTTCTGATGATCAGGCCCCTTTCGCGCGGCCTTGATTAACGGCATGATCCAACCGATATTGGGTGCAAGGATGGCTAGTGCCAGCAATCTCTCCGACAAGAGGAAGCAAGTGATGAGTGGAATGAACGAGTTTATCGAGAACGAAGTCAAGAACAACGATGTGATCGTGTTCATGAAAGGCACGCCAGACTTCCCGCAATGCGGTTTTTCCGGACAGGTCGTGCAGATCCTCAATTACCTCGGCCTTGAATACAAGGGCGTGAACGTTCTTGCCGATGATGACCTGCGCCAGGGCATCAAGGATTATTCCAATTGGCCAACAGTTCCCCAAGTGTACATCAAGGGCGAATTCGTGGGCGGTTGCGATATCGTGCGCGAAATGTTCCAGCAGGGCGAATTGCAGTCCTATCTGACTGAAAAAGGCGTACCAATGGCCGGAAAAGCCACTGCCTGACGGTATTTGGAGGTATTACTTTTTGAAATCTACAGGCCGGACTTTTCCCGGGTTCGGCCTGTTTTCTTTGCGCAATAGCAATGCCGATAGTTGCAAACCTGTCACATATACAACATGCCATGCAAGTAATGTGACCCTTGAATGTCTCATCTGCCATATTTGGTGATTTGTGTTGATGGCCCGATTGAGTTAAACAGGGCAATAAGTCAGGGAATAATCCGTTTGATTTCATTCCCTTAAGTAAACAACTTGTCCATCCTGCGGCGCGGTAAATGATGGGCGGGGACTTGCGGGATTAACTTTTGCCATCAGGATTCGAAAAGCTGACCTTCACAATCACGAGGCCTGCCTGGTCCCTTGTCAGGCTTGCTTGCGTGATCACGCCTGCACTTGTGGCCGCGGGATGCGTTGGTGGGCCAGGCAGCTATTTCGAGACTGTCAGCCGCGAGAGTCGCACTTCAGATCAAGAGGTAACGGAATTGGCGGCACCTCAACCCGACCTGGAAGTTGTTGCTGTAGACTCGAATCGACTGCCTGCGCCGCAAACCTCACAATCTGGCGCGATGGCGATGGATGGGCCGGCAGATTCCCTCCTGGTCGCAGAGCCGCAACAGAAGGAGCCACAACAGGCAGACGAAATCCTTACCCCGGTCGATCAGACAGTTCTGGCGTCGACGGGTACCCGCTTGCAGCTGGATCTGACGGAATCTTCCAACGGCAGTGTCTTGCTGCTACCAAATACAAATCCGAATCAACCGCTACAACCATCTGCAGCATCCACGAGTGCCTATGCCAGTCCTGAAACCGAAACGGAGATTGGCTCTTCAGCCGTGGTTTCGCTGTTGCCTGGCGGCGGACTGCTGGAAAATGGCGATGGCGGTTTTTCGATCGGGTCACAGACTACTCCGGTTATCGACCCGCTTGAAGCTGCCGCACAATCGCGAATCCCCTTGCTTCACAGTTCAATAGACCATGGTCAGTGTGAGGGCGGGTTTGGTCCCAAGCCCAAACGAATCGGCGCAAGCCGGATCAATCAGGGTGATCCCTACTACATCGAAATAAGAATGCGTCAGACCCCCCTCCTACCGGTTGGCCACACCTATGTGGCCTATGGGCGTCTTGGGGCCGATGGAGAGCCACTGGATGAAAAACTCATCATGCTGGCCCCGATGGGTGGCTATGCAGGTGCGGCTCTCGCATCGGGTATTCCGATGCCTGGTATCCTGACACCGCATCGTGATGATTGCCGCATCCGCCCCGATGTCGGTTACAGGGTCTCGCTCAACGCACAGCGCTTTGAAAAACTGCTGACCGAAGTGCGTGATGCCAAGGCAGACAAGCCGAGCTATCTCCTGCTTGCCTATAATTGCAACCACTTCATGACCCGGATAGCTGGCAGTGTCGGGATATTGCCGCCGAAAAACATCTATCTTCCGGCGGTGCAATACCTTTATGCGATGATCGAGCGCAATGAAGGCCAGGTGGTCGCGCGGCGGTAACGCTTCGCTGGACGGGCCTTGCAATTGGACCAGTCTCGCCAGTCGATCCTCAATTGAATTCCCAGATATCAGACTGCAAGAGGCCGTGCTGCACCGATTTGTGGAGCAGCTTCGCCGAGCTTTTTTCCCCGCCTGCGCCGGCTGCGACGAACAAGGGCATGAGATGTTCGGGCGTTGGATGGTTTTCCAGCGCATGCGGCGCGTGCGTGCGCCAGTTCAGCACTTCGTCGATTTCCCCCTTTACGAGATGGTCTGCGATCCACCCGGTGAAGGCCTTGGTCTTGGCGACCATGGTCTGGTCAACGTGTCCATGCCTCATGGCAGCAAAGACAGCGCGCAGATTATGCGTGATGTGGCCTGAACCTATGACGAGAATATTGCTGTCCCGAAGTTTTGCCAATGCCTTGCCCAGCGCAAAATGATGACTGGCATCCTCTTGAGGCTGTATAGAAACCTGTACGACCGGAATGTCGGCATCAGGGAACATCAGCTTGAGGATGGTCCAGGCGCCATGGTCATATCCGCGCTCGGAAACTGCTTCTGCCGCAAACCCTGCTGCCTTGAGACCTTCGAGAACGACTGAGGCGACGGGCGGCGAGCCGGGCGCCGGATAGGTCATCTGGTACAATTCAGGCTGGAAGCCGCCAAAATCATAGATCATGCCCGGCTTCGGGTCGCTGACGACACGTGGCTGGCCGGTTTCGAAATGCGCGGACGCAATGACAATGGCATCGGGTTTCGACCGCTCGAGGATTTCACGGCCCTGCATTGCGAGAAATGCTGCGACCTCGCTTCTGCCCAATACGATATCCGGGCCACCGTGGGAAATGAACAAGCTTGGCTGTCTCATGATATTCTCATATTCTCCTTCACGCAGGAGATAGCGATCATCCGCACGCACACCAAGTGCGTGTTTGGTGAACGGTTCGTGCAGCATTCAAACCCTGTTGCGTATCTACAGGGCGTTTAGAAAGGCCAGAAGCTGTCGTTTTTCATTCGGCGACAACTCGATTTTCTGAACTGCCGTATGGTCGCCATGAGGGGAAATGCTACCATCGAAATCAGGCAGGGTGGCAAACGGGTCAGGCGCCTCGATATAATGCTCTATCACTTCCTCAAGCGTCCCGATCTGGCCGGCATGCATATAGGGAGCGCGTCTGGATACACCACGCAGGCCGGGTGTCTTGAATGCACCCTCGAAGAGTTTGGGGTCCTCGGACATGAACCTCAACTCACGGCATGCCTCCGGTTCTGCATCGCTGAACTCACCCAGGCACGAGAAAATATCCTGCTTGAGAAACAGGACTGCGAAAGCGCGGCCAAAGTCAGGCATTTCAGGATCGGCAATGGGTACGCCCGTATTGTGGAAGAAATCGTCGGTGTAGAGCGGGCCGCTATGGCAATTGTCGCACTTGGCCTTGCCGGTGAACAGCTTGAAGCCCTCGATTTCATCAGCGCTCAGCCGGTCGGCCTCTAGCGGCTTCCTGCCTTCCAGCAGCGCCGCAAAATGCCGGTCAACACGGTTTTCCTGCGGCAGCAGGGTGCGCTGAAACGCGGCAAGCGCCTTTCCCGTATTGGCGAAGACGAGATTGATGTCCATTTGCGTATCGGTATCAAGGCCATGCCAGGTCTCCATGGCGGTCCCCTGAACAAGCGGCGAAGCAAAATATGGCCAATTGGTCATATCGGGTGCCGGCCCGAAAATCGCCTCGTACTCATCGCGGTAGCGCAATAACACCTCGCGGGCGACCATGTCCCTTGTCATTCCGTGTTCAGCCGGGGTTTCCAGCGGTTCAAGCGCCTGGCTCCACTGGCTGTCCTTGCGCCCATCCCAGAAAAACCACTGGCCCCATTGTACGCCCGCCAGCGGCATGGTGCGGCGGGGCGTCTGATCGATGCCGAAACCGAGCGGCAAACCGTCCTGGAAATCCTTTCGGGGTGAATGGCAGGTTGCACAGGAAACTGCAGCATTTGCAGACAATCCTGTATCAAAGAACAGTTTTTCTCCCAGCGCAGCGGCCGCAGGATTGTCTGCCACGGAATTGGAGGGATCAGGCGGCAAGGGGTCGAGACTGGAAATAACGAACTCCCTCGCCCTCTTCATATCGTATTGGGTCAGTTTGGGTTCATTGCAACCGGCAAGCACCAACAGGGAAGTTGAAAGCAAGAGTGCTGACGTAAACGGGAACCAGCGGCGCACCAAATTGCCGTTGCCATCAACCGCCCCGTCCGTCATTCCAGCACCGTGTTGTAGGTAACCGTGTCTTCTCCTGCCGGAGACTTGATACGGAGCTTAAACTCCCACCATCCCCGCATTGAAAACTTCATGCCGTCAATGGAGTAAACACCGGGGGAAATCTCGCCCGTGCTTGCCGGAACAGTTGGCAGACCGTGGCCATGTTGCGGCATGGATCCATCAACAACGATTTCAGCATCGGTAACCGGCTCCCCGTCTGCATTTGTTACCTCGAAGTGCCAGACTGCGATGGGGCCAACAGCCGGTTCTTCCTCAGCGGGCTTGAAGCTGGTTTGGTAAAGCCCCTGCTCCGAACGCTTTTCAGTACGCAGGTCGAGGTCATCTGGAGGTGGCTGCATCATCCGCCAGGCAAAAAAGGCTGCCACTGCCAAGACCACGATGCCCAGAAGGATAAACACCCGCTTCACTTTGCAACTCCAATTGTCAAAAATTCGATCAAGTCGAGCCGCCACTCTTGCGCTTTCTGCGCCTGCCTTCAAGTGCCGCGACAACTCCCCGCAGGGTCTGAATTTCCTGCTCCCTCAGCTTCATGTGCACGAAAATGTTGCGCACGGTTTGCGCCATGCGTTCGCGACGTTCGGGGGGGAAGAAATAACCCGCCTCATCCAGCGATTCCTCGATATGGTCCATCAGGCCGGTAAGGTGTTTGCGCTCGGCAACAGGGCGATCATCAATGGGGAACGCTTCGCGGGAAAGGTCTTTCTCGGCCGTTTTCATCCATTCATAGGCAATCAGCAGAACCGCCTGTGCGATATTGAGCGACGCAAAGGCCGGGTTGACCGGGAAAGTGACGATCTCGTCGCAGAGCGCGATCTCGTCATTGTTGAGACCCCAGCGCTCGCGCCCGAACAGAATGCCTGTCTTCTCGCCATCAACGAACCGCCGGCGCAGATCGAGCGCTGCTTCCTGAGGTCCGCGCACCGGCTTTATCATGTCGCGGGGTCGCGCTGTCGTGGCAATGACAAACGTCAGGTCCCCTATCGCATCCTCAAGCGAATCATGGACGCTGGCATTGTCGATAACGTGAATCGCGCCGCTTGCCGCCTTTTGCGCATATTCGCTCGGCCAACCATCGCGCGGATTGACAAGGCGCAATTCTGCAAGTCCAAAATTGGCCATCGCGCGAGCCACCATACCAATGTTCTGACCGAGCTGCGGTTCGCAAAGAATGATCGCCGGCCCTTCCGCGATCAGCGTCTTGTTCTTCAGGTCTGTACCCGACACTTTCCGGCTCCCTTTTTGTTCGCGCCTCCCTGCCACAGACCGCGCGCAGGTAAAAGGAAAATCGGGCGATTGGGGAGTTCAACGATCAAGGGGGCTGTACAAAGTCTGCGGCTCCGACAAAGGTATCCTTTGCATCAGGAGCGGGTTTTGCTAAGGAAACGCCAACGTCTGTTTCGCACTGCTTTCAGTAGGCAAAATTCCGAAATCATATTCTCACGGACAGGAATTCAAATGGCAAAAATCAAGGTCAACAATCCGGTCGTCGAACTTGATGGCGACGAGATGACCCGCATCATCTGGCAGTTCATCAAGGACAAGCTGATCCACCCCTATCTCGACATCGACCTTGAATATTATGACCTCGGTGTCGAGGCCCGCGATGCCACTGATGACCAGATCACGATCGACGCGGCAAATGCAATCAAGAAGCACGGCGTTGGCGTCAAATGCGCCACCATTACCCCGGACGAAGAACGGGTTGTCGAATTCGGCCTTAAGAAAATGTGGCGTTCGCCAAACGGCACGATCCGCAACATACTGGGCGGCGTGATCTTCCGTGAACCGATCATCATGCGCAACGTGCCGCGCCTGGTTCCCGGCTGGACGAAACCGATAATTGTTGGCCGTCATGCCTATGGTGACCAGTACCGCGCAACCGACTTCCGTTTCCCGGGCAAGGGCAAGCTGTACATGAAATTCGTCGGCGAAGATGGCAAGGAACAGAATTACGAAGTGTTCGACGCGCCTTCTTCCGGCGTTGCCATGGGCATGTACAACCTCGACGCTTCCATTCGTGACTTCGCAAGGGCATCAATGAACTATGCGCTGCAACGGGAAGTTCCGTGCTATCTCTCGACGAAGAACACGATCCTGAAAGCCTATGACGGCCGATTCAAGGACCTTTTCCAGGAAATTTATGAAGCCGAATTCAAGGAGCAGTTCGAAGCCAAGAAGATCTGGTATGAACACCGCCTGATCGACGACATGGTTGCAGCTTCGCTGAAATGGTCTGGCGGTTATGTCTGGGCGTGCAAGAACTATGATGGTGACGTGCAGTCAGACACCGTTGCACAGGGCTTTGGTTCGCTGGGCCTGATGACATCCGTCCTCATGACGCCGGACGGCAAGACAGTGGAAGCAGAAGCCGCGCACGGCACCGTTACCCGCCACTACCGCCAGCACCAGAAGGGTGAACAGACCTCGACCAACTCGATTGCCTCGATCTTTGCCTGGACTCGTGGCCTTGCTCACCGCGCCAAGCTTGATGACAACCAGGAACTTGCCGACTTTGCCAACACCCTTGAGCGGGTCTGCATTTCAAGTGTCGAGGACGGCTTCATGACCAAGGACCTGGCGCTGCTGATCGGCCCGGACCAGCCATGGCTGTCAACAATCGGCTTCCTCGACAAAATCGACGAGAACCTGCAAAAAGCCATGGCCTGATTTCCTAACTCATGAACATGCAACGAAAAGACCGCCTTATAGGCGGTCTTTTAGTTTGTACGAGTGCCAGGACGGGTAACGTCTGCTATCGTCTGGCAAGAGCCAACAACCAGCGGTCAAGACAATGCAAGCAATCGCGCGCGCCTGGCGGAAGAACAGGTTACTGACACTGGCTTTCCTTACGCTTTGCGTGATCACGATCCTGCTTATCCTGCGGCTCGGTGTCAGTTTTGTTTACTGGAACTATCACAAGAACGAACCGCTCAAACCCTGGATGGCGCTTGGCTATATCAGCCGTTCCCATGACGTGGATGTCGAACGCTTGCGCGAGGCGGCGGGAATTGCGCCCGATGAAAGGGAGCGCCGATCGCTGGAGCAACTTTCTACGGAGCGCGGGATAACCGTCGAGGAACTGATCGCCCGATTGGAAGCTGAAATCGCCGAAGCTCGTTCCAGCAGTCCGGAAGGCGCAGACCGTTGAGTACCATTGATCTGGGACGTTGGGTCAGCGAGTACGGTGCCTTACTGGTCTTTGCGGTGACATTTGCCAGTTGCCTGGCGCTGCCGGTTCCGGCCTCGCTTGTCATGATGACGGCTGGCACCTTTGCCGCTGCAGAGGAGATTTCCGTTCTGTCTGTAATGCTTGCCGGGATCGCCGGAGCAGTTGCGGGCGACCAGGTCGGCTATCACCTTTCAAGGAGGCTACTGGCCCATCCTGGCAGACTGCAACGCTCCGCCCGCCTGCAGAGGAACCTCGCAAAAGCTGCAGCCTTTCAGCTTAAATGGGGAAATTTGAGCGTTTTCCTGAGCCGGTGGCTGGCAAGCCCGCTGGGACCCTGGGTAAACTTTGCGAGCGGGATGACGCATTTCAGCATTGTCCGATTCACCTTCTGGGGGATTGCCGGGGAGATCATCTGGGTAACGACCTATGTCGGGCTCGGCTATCAATTCAGTTCACAGATACAGCAGATTGCCGACCTCACTGCCAATACGATCTGGATTGTCATTGCGGCCGGCCTCGCCATATTCATCGGCAGGAAACTCTTCCATCACCGCGACAATGCCTAGAGTTGGCCGACAGCGCGGGCACATAGGCAAAAGCATTGCATGCTTCAATTGGCTCAAGCCTCATCAACCAGCTTGCGCAAACGCGCAATCAGCTTGCGCCTCTGGCCATGGTCGGTCTCGTTTTCCAGCCGATTAGTGAGCGCAACAATGAGCGCCGCATAGTCATTATACCAATCCTGCAGGAGCTCTTCTGGTTCGATCCTCTTTGTCGTCTTGCCAAGCGAGACAGGCTTGCCAGCCCTGTCCTTGCTGACGTCAGCCTTGCCGTCCCTGCCTTTGCTTTGGGGCGATCCTGCCACCAGTTCGAAACTTTCATCGAACTGCGGCATGTAGATATCATTCTTGTCAAACCCCTTTTCAGCGAGCAGGTCGCGCATTACCGTGCGGGCGTCATCATCGCCATGGTTGAGAAATATCCCGCCCGATACCGGGCCTCGTTCGACCAGCCACTCGATCAATTCGCCCTGGTCGGCATGGGCAGAATAATTCCCGAGCTTGCGAATATCTGCGTTGACCTTGTACTCCTTGCCATGGATGCGGACATCGCTTGCACCGCTGGAGATGATTTGGCCCAGCGTGCCCGGTGCCTGGTAGCCAACAAAAAGAATCGTGTTCTTGTGTCCCCAAATGTTGTTTTTCAGGTGATGTTGAATGCGACCGGCTTCTGCCATGCCGCTGGCAGAGATGATCACGGCGCCTGACTTGATCATGTTGATCGCCTTGCTCTCCTCAACGGATTCAACGAGGCGGAATTGCGGATGGCGGAACAATTTTGCCTCATCCATGGCGATGTCATCGAGCGAATCGGCGTGCTTGATGAATACCTTGGTAACCTGGGCCGCCAGTGGTGAATCTAGGAACACTGTGCACTTGGGGATCTCCCCATGGCTCAGCAACCAACCAATATCGTGTAACAGTTCCTGGCTGCGTTCCACCGCGAAGCTTGGAATGACGACATTGCCGCCGCGCTCGAGTCCGCGTATGAGTTCATCGCGAATGTGACCGCGCCGGGTCTCCAGCGTGTAATCATCTCGGTCCCTGTCGCCATAGGTGGATTCGCAGATGATGTAGTCGAAGCCGGCGTCCCCACCCGGCTCCTTGTGGAACACTTTTTCATCGGGACCCAGATCGCCGGAAAAAAGTAGGCGCATCGTATTGCCGGTGTCCTCATCGGGGTAATTCAGTTCTATGGAGGCAGAGCCAAGGATGTGGCCGGCATTTTGGTACCGTACCTCGATACCCCTGGCCGGTTCGAACCATTTTTGCAGATCTACCGATTTCAACAGCTTGAGTGTGTTCTTTGCATCTATTTCCTCATAAACCGGCTCTACCGGGTCCTGCCCGCGGCGCTCGTGACGGCGATTCAGCCTGTCAGCGTTTCCTTCCTGGATCTTCGCTGAATCGAGCAACATGAATTCCAGGAGGTCGGCGGTCGGTTCGGTACAGTAGATCGGACCGCTAAATCCATGCTTGACCAATTTGGGCAGAAGGCCGGAATGGTCGATATGGGCATGGGTCAGAAGCAGGAAATCGACAGATTTCGGATCGAATGGAAATGGCTCGAAATTGAGTTCGCGGATCGTCTTGTTGCCCTGGAACATGCCGCAATCGATGAGGAACCTCGTGCCCGCTGCCTCTACCATTGAGCAGGAACCGGTAACCGTTCCTGCAGCTCCAAAAAACGACAGCTGACTCATCTGGACTTGCCTCCCCTCATATAAATTACCGGCCAACCTATGCATGCATACAAGCGTACGCAACCATTCAACAATGTTTTGAATGTCCTATACGCAGGCTTGTATGCAGAATTGTGCACAAGTCAGGCATTCGGGATCGTGGGACAGGCACACGGCAGCTAAAACCAGCCTTCACTGCGGGTTGGGGCCAGGAGCGCCCTGGCCTCAGCCAGCCAGGGCCGCCTCAATAGCGCTAAGCGCATCAGCGGCCTTTTCGCCGTCCGGACCGCCAGCCTGGGCCATGTCGGGCCGGCCGCCGCCGCCCTTCCCGCCAACTGCGGAAGTGCCGGCCTGCACCAGGTCAACGGCACTGTATTTGCCTGTCAGATCATCGGTAACGCCGACGACGACGGCCGCCTTGCCATCTTCCGAGACGCTGATCATGGCAACAATGCCCGAGCCGAGTTTAGACTTGGCCTCGTCTACCAACCCCTTGAGGTCCCTTGCGGGGATTCCCTCGACCACCTGGCCCTGAAAGGAAACACCACTAATCGACTTTACAGCTGCTGCCTCACCTGTGCCGCCACCGCCGCCAAGGGCAAGCTTCTTCTTGGCATCGGCCAGTTCACGTTCAAGCCGCTTCCTGTCCTCCACCAGAGCCTGCACACGCCTGACCGCCTCTGAGGGAGGAACTTTCAGGGTATCGGCGATATCGCGGACGCGGCTTTCCTGCTCCTCCAGATAGGCTAGCGCATCCATGCCGGTCAGCGCCTCAATGCGGCGAACGCCAGAAGCAACCGCGCTCTCGCCCAGCAGCTTGATCAGGCCAATCTCGCCGGTGTTGGCGACATGGGTGCCGCCGCACAATTCAAGCGAATAGGTCTTGCCGGCCTTCTCGCCGCGGTTTGCCTTGCCCATGGAAACGACACGTACTTCATCGCCGTATTTCTCTCCGAACAACGCCATGGCGCCTGCCTCAATCGCATCATCGACGGCCATAAGTCGGGTTGTCACCGGTGCCGACTGCTGGACAATTTCGTTGGCGATTGCCTCGACCTCGGCAAGATCCTCAGGCGAAATGGCTTTCTGGTGGGAAAAATCAAAACGCAGCCGGTCGGCCGCAACGAGCGAGCCTTTCTGGGCTACATGATCGCCGAGCACATTGCGCAGCGCTTCATGCACGAGATGGGTGGCGGAATGATGGCGGCGCAGTCCCGCACGGCCGGTATGGCTGACTTCCAGCTCGACCATCATGCCAGGCTTGACAGTTCCCTCGACCACCTTGCCGATATGGACATGAAGCCCATCGCCGCGCTTCTTTGTGTCGGTAATCTCAATCCTGCCGCCATCGAAACGGATCTCGCCCCTGTCACCCTGCTGGCCGCCGGATTCGCCATAAAATGGCGTCTGGTTGACGATGACGGATATCTCTTCGCCCGGCAATGCGCTGTCAACTTTCTGACCATCACGCACTAGTGCCTGAACAACGCCCTCGGCGGTTTCGGTGTCATAGCCAAGGAATTCGGTTGAACCGTGGGTTTCACGCAGTTCGAACCAGATACGGTCATCTGCAGCTTCACCCGAACCGGCCCATGAAGCGCGCGCCTCCGCTTTCTGACGCTGCATCGCGTCGTCAAAACCCTTCGTGTCAACACTGATGCCGCGCCGGCGCAGGGCATCCTGTGTCAGATCAAGCGGGAAGCCATAGGTGTCATAGAGCTTGAAGGCAGTTTCACCTGCAAGGCTGTCGCCTTCATCCAGGTCGCCGGTTGCCTCGTCAAGCAGGGAAAGGCCGCGCTCTAGCGTCTTGCGGAAGCGGGTTTCCTCGAGTTCCAGCGTCTCGGTAATCAGCACCTGTGCGCGCTGCAGTTCGGGATAGGCGCCCCCCATTTCTCCGACCAGCGTTGGCACAAGCTTGTAGATCAACGGCTCGGTGGCGCCCAGCAGGCTGCCGTGGCGCATGGCGCGACGCATGATGCGCCGCAGAACATAGCCGCGTCCTTCATTTGACGGCAGAACACCATCAGCGATCAGGAAGGATGATGCGCGAAGATGGTCCGCGATCACGCGGTGGCTTGGCCTGAAATCACCCTCGGCCTTGATGCCTGTTGCATCCTCGCTGGCTGCAATCAGCGCCTTGAAAAGGTCGATGTCATAATTGTCATGGACTCCCTGGAGAACGGCGGCAATACGCTCAAGCCCCATACCGGTATCGATGGAAGGCTTTGGAAGCGAAATTCGTTCATCAGGCGTGACCTGCTCGAACTGCATGAAAACGAGGTTCCAGATCTCGATGAAGCGATCGCCATCCTCATCGGTGCTTCCGGGCGGACCACCCGGGATGTGTTCGCCATGATCATAGAAAATTTCCGAACAGGGGCCGCAAGGGCCGGTATCGCCCATTGCCCAGAAATTGTCATTGGTGGGAATGCGGATGATCCGCTCCTCGCGCAAGCCGGCAATTTTCTTCCACAGGTCGAAAGCCTCGTCATCGGTATGATAGACCGTGACCATGAGCTTTTGTCTGTCGAGACCAAGTTCGCGGGTCAGAAGGTTCCAGGCAAGTGTGATCGCCTCTTCCTTGAAGTAGTCGCCGAAGGAGAAATTGCCGAGCATTTCGAAGAAGGTATGATGGCGGGCAGTAAAGCCAACATTGTCGAGGTCATTGTGCTTGCCGCCGGCACGCACACATTTCTGGGAGGTTGCCGCGCGGAAATAATCGCGTTTTTCCAGGCCGGTGAACACGTTCTTGAATTGTACCATGCCCGCATTGGTGAACATCAGCGTCGGATCATTGCGAGGCACGAGGGGGCTTGAATCCACTACCGCATGACCATTGCTGCCAAAATAATCGAGGAAACTCCGGCGTATTTCATTGACACCCATGATCGGGTTTCGAGACGGTTTGGACATGGAATTCTTTCCGGTCTTCAGGAACAGTTACTGGCCCTCCATCTAGTGTGGAACGCCCAGATTCAACAGGTAAATAACGGGCTGCTTGTAACCGAGGCCCCTGCCCCTGTCCACAGCTTCGCATGACCCGTCGCGAGGAAGCACTGACGGTCCAACTAGCCCTGTTCGAAAGGCGACACGGCAGGCAATCGGATGAGCCGTCATGTGCCGGACAAATGCAGCAACCGGTCGATGACATGCGCAACCCATGGCTGCATTAAACGCGCCAGGCCTGGACATGAGAGCACAAAAGAAACTGCCCACCCCGGCATTTTACCGGAGCGGGCAATTCAAATCGTGCAGATGCGGCATGCCAGGGAACTTCACCCCCCTGAAAGGATCAGCCTTCGGCGGCTTCGTCGAACCTGTCGTCATCGCCAGGAGCCGCGCCCTCGGCGCCAGGTTCGATCTCACCTTCGAGAAGGGTCTCGGCAATCAGGCCTGCATTCTGGCGCAGCGCAAGTTCGATCTGTTCGGCAACAGCGGGGTTGTCCTTCATGAATTGCTTGGCATTCTCGCGACCCTGCCCAAGCCGTTCGGAATTGTAGGAGAACCAGGAACCGGATTTCTCGACGATACCGGCCTTCACACCCAGATCGATCAATTCGCCTGTCTTGGAAACACCCTCGCCATACATGATGTCGAATTCAACCTGCTTGAAAGGCGGTGCCAGCTTGTTCTTTACCACCTTGATGCGGGTCTGGTTGCCCACGACTTCCTCGCGATCCTTGACGGCACCAATACGGCGGATGTCAAGGCGGACGGAAGCGTAGAATTTCAGGGCATTTCCGCCAGTGGTCGTTTCAGGCGAACCGAACATCACACCGATCTTCATGCGGATCTGGTTGATGAAAATCACCATCGTGTTGGAACGCGAAATGGAAGCGGTCAACTTGCGCAAGGCCTGGCTCATCAGGCGGGCCTGCAGGCCGGGCAGAGAGTCGCCCATCTCTCCCTCGATTTCGGCGCGCGGCGTCAGCGCGGCAACCGAATCGATCACGAGCACATCAACGGCACCCGAGCGCACCAGCGTATCGGCGATCTCGAGCGCCTGTTCACCCGTATCGGGCTGGGAAATCAGCAGGTCCTCGAGGCTTACCCCCAACTTGCGGGCATAAACAGGGTCCAGCGCATGTTCAGCATCGATGAAGGCGCAAATGCCGCCCTTTTTCTGGGCCTCTGCAATCACATGCAGCGTCATCGTGGTCTTGCCCGAGGATTCAGGACCATAAATCTCCACGATACGGCCCTTGGGCAGGCCGCCAATGCCCAGTGCAATGTCAAGTCCGAGCGAACCTGTCGAGATCGTCTCGATTTCAACAACCTGCTCGTTCTTGCCGAGCTTCATGATCGAACCCTTGCCAAAGGCCCTTTCAATCTGGCTCAAAGCGGCGTCCAGCGCCTTGCCTTTGTCCACACCATTATCCTCTACAAGACGAAGTGAATTTTGAGCCATGAGGTATCATCCTTCCAAAGAGCCGCATACCCCTCAATTAAGGTGACTCCCTCAAATCCGGGGTAAACGAGTTGAGAGCCGTATTTCCGGCGCCAGTGGTCATTTCCCCTGCCATCCGACTGCCTAAGCCATTTGTACCTATTTTGTTCTTATTTTGTCAAGTCTGTTAAGTCACTGATATAATAATAATTTCCATTTTTGTTCTATCCCTGTTCCCTTCATGCTGCGGAGTTGGTTCCATTCATGTCGCGTCCTGAATCGACCAAGTTCCATGGTCATCACACCGCACACAAACGCAATACCACCTGCTACACGCGCCGGGTTGCTGATCCAGGCCATTTCCAGCATTCATTCCAAGGCGGTCTTCGGGGCCGTTTTCCGGGCGCGGGCAAACGAAAGAACATCCGATTCGCGCACAACAAAAAACGCGCCCGAAGCGGGCGCGCTTTCAAAAGTTTTTTTCTGTCATAAGGCGCTAATCGCGAATTTCTTCTTCAAGGAATTCGGTTCCATCCTTGGGTTGGCTTGTATCGATTTCACGACCGGCAGGATCCTGAACCCTCAACTGAAAGCCAGGTCCGGCGCCGCGCCCGTCATCCTTTGGTCGTTCAACCCGGATTTCATATCCGGCTTCATCCTGAAGCACCAGCTCACTGGGATCAGGACATGAGATACCCTGGTCGCGCGGCACACTAGGCAGAATCTCGCCATTTGCATAATCCTTGCAGATCATTGTGAAAAGCGGTGTCTGGGCAGGTGCTACTGCAGTGGAAGCCAGCACCAGTGAAGTGGCGGCAATAATCCTCGTAATGTTCATCTCGTATTTCTCCTTCTTTTGGCACAGCAATACTTTTTCGATTTACCGGCGGACCGGCTTGCTGTTGCCTTACCAACGAGACCTTCCGCGATTGGTTCCCAAGTTCAGATTTTCGTGATTTCCTGGCCACTGGGGCCCGCAAATCAGACGCAGCTGTAGAAATCAGGACAGCAAATCGAACCAGCAGCTTTCCCGAATTACATGCAAAGCGCTCATGCCTCCTTGTGCACCGTCCCATTGAACGAGAAAGAACACTTGCGGAACATCCATGGAACATGCTATGAATCAGATGCATGAATCGTGTCCGGGCCGTTGTTTCAGGGCGGGCACTACTTACCCGGAGAAGCCAATGCTCACCCGCAAGCAGCATGATTTGCTGATACTCATTCACGAACGCCTTCAGGAAGATGGCGTTCCGCCCTCCTTCGAGGAAATGAAGGTGGCGCTGGATCTCAAGTCAAAGTCCGGAATTCACCGGCTGATCACCGCTCTTGAGGAGCGCGGCTTCATACGACGCCTGCCCAACCGGGCGCGGGCGCTTGAAGTTATCAAGTTGCCGGAAGGCTATACTCCTACTTCAGCTCCGGTGGCGGGATTTACGCCCAGTATCATTCAGGGCGGGGCGCAAGGTGGCATTCGGGGCGGCGCCGCACCCCGGGCAAACAATGTTGCACAGTTTCCCGGTTCGAAATCCTCCAGTCGTAGCCGCGGTGGACTTGCTGCGCGTTATGGTCGCGAAACAGGATCCTCATCAGTGTCCTCGTCTGGCGGCGCAAACAATGCCGGCGGATTTTCCGAAGGCGGTTCGGGCATGGAAGTGCCGGTGATGGGCCGAATTGCGGCCGGTGTGCCAATTGCAGCCATCCAGGAAATCACCCATGTGATGGCTGTTCCGCCGTCAATGATTGGCATGGGCCGACATTTTGCCCTGGAGGTGCAGGGGGACTCGATGATCGAGGCTGGCATTCTTGATGGCGATACGGTCATCGTCCAGGAAACGAATTCTGCTGATCCCGGCGATATCGTGGTTGCGCTGGTTGATGAGGAAGAAGCAACGTTGAAACGTTTTCGCAAACTTGACGGCAAGATCGCACTGGAAGCAGCCAATCCGGCCTATGAGACACGACTTCTTGAACCTGGTCGTGTCAAGATACAGGGCAAACTTGCAGGTCTGGTGCGCAGTTACTGACCAGACGTCCATAAATGCTGGCCGTGTTATGGGCCGGTTTTGAATGTGACGGTGTACACCATGGCGATGGCAGCAACCAGGGTTGCAAGTGCCGGCAATGGCAGGCCGGCGAAAACGTATTGCGGTTCGATCAGGCCGAGACAGACCGCCCCTGCGAGCAGCACAGCAAGAATTGAAGTCATGCGCATCATGGCGGGCTCCATTGTTGAGCGCTCACCTTCCCGTCCGTTTCCAGACTCTATCATTGCGCCAAACCATTTGCATCAAATGCCATCGGGTAACGTTAAGCGGCAAGGCTGACGAACAGGGTAAATACCGTGCGGTTTGAACAACGTGACCGCTTCGGGCGCTGCCGGGCCGGACATATGCACAGGCACTGATGATTGGGTTCTTTTCGATTTTCTGTTGGTGGGCACTCGCAGCGCCTGCAACCGGACCGCTTCAACAGATTAAACAGGCCCCAGTGCAGATATCCATGCTGTTAACAGCTGTAACTCAACCATTGCCGTGCGGAGACTGCCCCCTTCCCTGCTGCGCCTTATTTTTCGGGAAATGCTCTCAATCAGGAACCCGCAGACTTGGCGACACGGATAGCAGGTATCCTTACAGCCTTCAGATGCCCATTCTTTCAGCTTCTTGCGCAATAAATAGGCATATTCTGTTTCATTTGTGACGTTGAAGCGGACAAACATGCTCGAGCGCGGTGCAGTTCCCGCATTTTGACTTTTCTGCCATCAATCACAACTTAGCAATTTGACCCCTGTTTTCGTTGTTTTCATCCCTCTATCTTGTCATTTTCCTGCCTTTGCAGCTTTCAATTCGACAATTTGAGCGAGAATTCTGTGCGAAACCGGGAAACTGGCATGGAACGTGCTTAACGGTTGGCGCGTGGTAAGCGACGGGACCATGTGGGCATTGTCCTGCATCCTGTTGCGTTCTTGCTACACAAACCATCAAGCGTGCCCAGTTATCAGGGGAGCACAATCTGACATGAAAAAGATCGAGGCAATCATCAAGCCCTTCAAACTCGATGAGGTAAAGGAAGCGCTGCAAGAGGCAGGTCTGCAAGGTATTACCGTTACCGAGGCAAAAGGCTTTGGCCGCCAGAAAGGCCACACCGAACTTTATCGCGGTGCGGAGTATGTGGTGGATTTCCTGCCAAAGGTGAAGATAGAAGTCGTTGTTGCCGAATCCCAGGTCGATGCGGCAGTCGATGCCATACGTGATGCGGCCCAGACCGGGCGGATCGGCGACGGCAAGATCTTCGTTTCCAACATCGAACAGGTTATCCGCATTCGCACCGGTGAAACCGGCGAAGACGCGGTTTGATCTGAAAACACAAGCCGGGGCCATATGGACCTGGTTCATTTCAATTAATTCGAACACTCAGCTAACAAGAGGGTATCATGACTACAGCTAGTGAAATTATCAAACGCATCAAGGAAGAGGACGTAAAGTTTCTCGACGTCCGTTTCACGGACCCGAAAGGCAAGATGCAACATGTCACAATGGATGCCGGCATGGTCGATGAAGACATGTTTGCCGACGGTATCATGTTCGACGGTTCGTCCATTGCCGGCTGGAAGGCCATCAATGAATCAGACATGACCCTGATGCCCGACCTCGATACGGTGCATATCGACCCATTCTTCGCCCAGTCAACACTGGCGATTTTCTGCGATGTTCTGGATCCTATTTCTGGCGAGCCATACGGCCGCGACCCGCGCGGAACTGCGAAGAAAGCCGAGGCCTACCTGAAAGCATCAGGTATCGGAGACACCGTCTTTGTTGGTCCGGAAGCAGAGTTCTTCGTATTCGACGATGTTCGCTTTTCCTCAAGCCCCTACAATACCGGTTTCCAGCTGGACTGCTCCGAACTGCCGTCCAACATGAACACCGAATATGAAGGCGGCAATATGGGCCATCGCCCGCGCACCAAGGGCGGCTATTTCCCGGTTCCTCCGATCGATTCAGGCCAGGATTATCGCGGCGAGATGCTTTCCGTTCTTACCGAAATGGGTGTCAAGGTTGAAAAGCATCACCACGAAGTGGCAGCGGCCCAGCACGAACTTGGCATCATGTTCGATACCATGGTTCGCAACGCCGACAAGATGCAAATCTACAAGTATGCGGTGCACCAGGTTGCTCATGCCTATGGCAAAACCGCGACGTTCATGCCAAAGCCGGTCTTCGGCGACAATGGCACCGGCATGCACGTCCACATGTCAATCTGGAACGACGGCAAGCCCACATTTGCGGGCAATGAATATGCCGGCCTTTCCGAGTCCTGCCTGTACTACATCGGTGGCATCATCAAGCACGCCAAAGCGCTCAATGCCTTCACCAACCCGTCAACCAACTCCTACAAGCGTCTGGTTCCCGGTTACGAAGCCCCTGTCCTGCTCGCCTATTCAGCGCGCAACCGGTCAGCTTCCTGCCGTATTCCGTTTGGCTCTTCACCGAAGTCCAAGCGCGTCGAGATCCGCTTCCCTGATCCGACCCAGAACCCTTACCTGGGCTTTGCCGCCATGCTGATGGCCGGTATTGACGGTATCAAGAACAAGATCCACCCAGGCAGCGCAATGGACAAGGATCTTTATGATCTGCCTCCCAAGGAACTCAAGAAGATCCCGACGGTTTGCGGCTCACTGCGTGAAGCTCTTCAGAGCCTTGAAAAGGATCACAAGTTCCTGCTGGAAGGCGGCGTATTCGAGAAAGACCAGATCGATTCCTACATCGAACTGAAAATGGAAGAGGTCCTTCGCTACGAAATGACCCCGCATCCGATCGAATTCGACATGTACTATTCAGTGTAAGCGCACTGTTCAAGCCAGGTACCGAGCAAGCGACAGCCAGCTTAGCGCCAGGTATGATAGAAAGAGAAAAGACCGGAGCGAGAAATCGTTCCGGTTTTTTTGTTGCCGCCTGTTTACCGGCTGCTACGCAGCGAGTGCGCAACCGGCCTGGTTTGTTCAAGTGAGATTATCTCTCGCGAACAGTCGCGAGCGCCTGCGGCAAAACTTCAGCGAAAACATCAAGGTCTTGCGGTCTGCCAACCCCGACGCGGATACAACGATTGCCGGGCGCGGCGAAAGGCATGCGCATGAAAACGCCTTGCGCATTGATTTCGTCGAGCACGGCTCTCGCAAATGCCTGGTCGCGGCCAAGATCGATCGTTACGAAATTCGTCATTGAGGGCAAGGCGGACAAACCGCAATCCTTCGCAACGGCGCGAATGCGCTCCCTGCCCTCTTCTGTCCATTTGCGCACCTGTTGCAGCCAGTCCTGATCCTCGAGTGCCGCCAGCGCGCCGGTCAGCCCAGTGCGGTTAATGCCATACTGGTTGCGGACCTTGTTCATATGCGCGATGATTTCCTCATGTGCGATGGCATAGCCAATACGGGCGCCGGCCATGCCATAGGCCTTTGAGAAGGTCCTGAAACGGATCACCTGGCGGTTGGAGACATCTATACCAGGCAGATCGAAAGGCTCGGCGAATTCGCAATAAGCTTCGTCGAAGAACAATGCCGTTTCCTCTGGCAGCTCACTGATGAGCCCATCAACGTCGGCCTTCGACCAGAACGTGCCCATCGGATTGTCCGGATTGGTGAAATAGAGGATGGACGCTTTGCGCTTTCTTGTTTCGTCGAGCAAACCACCAATGTTCTCAAAATCATCCACATAAGGAACGCGAGAAAGCGTGCCGCCCAGATTGCTGATATGCAGTGCAAAAGTCGGATAGGCGCCATCGGGCATAACGACCTCTACCCCCGGCTCAACAATCAGGCGCGCGGCAACGCCAAGCAAGCCGTCGATGCCCTCGCCAATCACAATATTGTCTGGCGATACGCAATGATGAGCGGCAAGGGCATGGCGCAGGTCATGGTTTTCCGGATCGGCATATTTCCATGTTTCAACAACAGCCTTCTGCATTGCCTCGATCGCTTTGGGTGAAGGACCAAATACGCTTTCATTGGCACCGATGCGGGCGCGATAGCTTCTTCCAGAACGCCTTTCCAGTGTTTCCGGTCCAACAAAGGGGATTGTTGTCGGGAGGCTTTTTATCAGGCTGGTGTAACGTATGCTCATGATCTCGTTTTCCTTTCGGGAGGAAATCTATGCGACAGGACAGCTGGAAAGAAAACCCGGTTTCTGTCATGCATTCAGTCATGAAACGTATTTATGAACCCGATGCCTATCAGCGCGAAGTTGGTTCCTGGTGGGAGCAGACCGCAACCCCGCCGCACTGGCCGAAGCTGGAAGCAAACCAGATGGCAGATACCGTAATCATCGGAGCTGGCTATACAGGGCTCAACTGCGCGCTGGCATTGGCGCGGCGGTCGCCTGCAGACAATGTAGTCATTCTGGAAGCAAACCAGCCGGGCTGGGGCGCGTCAGGCCGCAATGGCGGTTTTGCCTGCATGGGTGGCAGCAAGCTGGACTTTGACGGACACCTGAAGCGTTTTGGCGATGCGCAAACGATCCGATACTTCAACATACAGAAAGATGCGGTCGATACGGTTCGCCAAAACCTGGAGCGCCACCAAATCAATGCCGACATTCACTCGGATGGCGAAACGCAACTGGCACACCGACCCGACCAGCTTGAAAATCTCCACAATGAGAAGAAGCGGGCCCGCGAGCGGCTTGGCATTGAGGCAAGCCTGATCGAGAGGGGCGAACTGGCAAAAAGCGGCATGGCCTCACCGGAGTACCACGGTGCCCTGACCCTGCCTGTCGGCTTTGCTCTCAATCCGATGATATATGTGAGCGGCCTTGCGAAAGCGGTACAGGACGAAGGCATACGCTGTTTCGGCGAGACACCTGCCCTGTCAGTGAAACGGTCCGGGTCTGTCTGGCATGCAGAAACACCAAGTGGCAGGATACGCGCACGAAACCTTGTGATCGCCACCAATGGCTACTCTTCGGAGGATCTGCCTGACTGGCTATCGGGAAGGCTGCTGCCTGTACTTACCAACATCATGGTAACCAGGCCGATCGCACCGCAAGAATTGGCGGCGCAAGGCTGGACCAGCTACCAGATGTGCCACGACACCCGCAACTCACTGCATTATTTCCACCTCCTGCCACAGTGTGAAGGTGAAAACGGGCCGCGCATGCTGTTTGGCATGCGGGGTGGCGCCAGTGCCTCACATGCGGCGCGGACCGCAATGGCAAAGCGTATCCGGACGGATTTCGACCGGATATTTCCGCACTGGCAATCGGTTGAAACCACACATTTATGGTCCGGCCTTGCCTGCCTTACCCGCGACCTGACCTCCTTTACAGGACCCCTGCCCGACCATGAAAATGCTTATGCCTCGCTTGCCTATCACGGTAATGGGGTAGCGATGGGCAGTCATTGCGGCAGGCTGCTGGCAAGAATGATTTGCGGCGAGATGTTTGCTGACAGCCTGCCCGCCGCGATGCGCCAACCGCCGCGCAAATTTCCCCTTCCAGCTTTGCGGCGCAGCTATCTGGCGGCAGCCTATAAATGGTATGAATGGCGCGACGGTTAGCGTCCGATACCGGCTTTCGTCCAATCAACACCTGCATACCGGGTCGCTGGTGGGTGGTTTGAAGTCGTGTTGAGCTATTGTTTGCACAGGCGAAATGGGGAAGATTTGTCAAGACAGGTGGCTCCCATGCGCGGTGTGTGCCTGCATACCTTCCGCCAACAGCAAGTGAAAATGATGCCCGCAACCGACCTGCCCTTTTCAATACCGGAATATGACCGCCGCATCGCGCTGGTTCGCGCTGAAATGCAAAAACGCGGTATCGACTGCCTCTTCATGGAAGATCCGGCCAACATGGCTTGGCTGACCGGTTATGACGGCTGGTCTTTCTATGTTCATCAGGGCGTGATCCTGACGCATGATCAAGATCCTGTCTGGTGGGGCCGTTACATGGATGGACAGGGCGCCAAGCGGACCGTTTGGATGGACGAAGACCATATCCGTCCCTACCCGGATGATTACGTACAGAACACACAGATGCATCCCATGGAGCACCTGGCAAGGCTGATCGCAGAGATGGGCCACGAGAAGGGTTCGATCGGCGTTGAAATGGAGAACTACTATTTCTCGGCGAAGGCGTGGGAAGTGTTGAAGGCGGAACTGCCGAACGCCCAATTCAAGGACGCAACATCGCTTGTCAACTGGCAGCGGCTGGTCAAATCGCAGGAGGAACTGACCTTTATCCGCCGGGCGGCAAAGATCTCGGAAAAGATGATGGATGGCGTAATGGAGCGTGTCGAGCCCGGCATACGCAAGAACGAACTGGTTGCCGAGATTTTTCGTGACCAGATCCTCGGGGCCGATGGTCATTGGGGCGATTATGCGGCAATAGCGCCCCTTTTGCCATCAGGTGCGGATGCTTCTGCTGCGCACCTGACCTGGGACGGGCGCGAGTTCCGGAAGGGCGAAGCGACGTTCTTCGAGCTGTCAGGCTGTTACCGGCGCTATCATGCGCCTTTCTGCCGGACGGTGTTTCTGGGCAAGCCTTTCCAGGCAATCCTCGATGCTGAAAAAGTGGTCCAGGATGGTATCGCCGCGGGGCTTGAAGCGGCAAGACCGGGCAACACCACCGGCGATATCGCCCGGGCTTTCTACGGCGTTCTGGAAAGGGCAAATATCAAGCGCGACGGGCGGGCCGGCTATGCGATCGGCCTGGCCTATCCGCCGGACTGGGGCGAACGTACGGCTTCTATCCGCAAGCAGGATACTACGGTGCTTGAGCCAAACATGGTCTTTCACTTCATGCCTGCACTCTGGATGGAGGATTGGGGTCTTGAAATCACCGAGCCCATGCGCATTGCCGAAAGCGGTGCGCCCGAATGCCTTTGTGACCGGCCACGCAAACTCTATGTCAAGAATTGACGCATGACAGGTACTCGTGACCATCTGCGCCTTGAAGACGCCATTGCCCAATTGGACCGGCTTGTTGCCTATCCAACAACTTACGAGGACAGCAATCTGGAACTGATTGCCTACGCGGCAGATTGGCTGGAACAGGCAGGCGCAGTTGTTCGGGTGTGGAGCAGCGCGGACGGAACAAAGGCCAATTGCTTTGCAACGATAGGACCCGACCTGCCCGGCGGTCTGGTGCTTTCGGGCCACAGTGACGTCGTACCAGTCACCGGCCAGGAATGGACCAGCGAACCTTTCGCGCTTGACCGGCGCGAGGGTCGGCTTTTTGGCCGCGGAACATGCGACATGAAGGGCTTTATTGCCTGCATTCTCGCCACTGCATCCGACTTTGCAGCCAGCGGAATTTCCCGTCCCATCCATGTAGCGCTGACCTATGACGAGGAAACGGGTTGCCTTGGCGGCCAACAACTTGTTCGCGATTTGGCCGAAGCTGGTATCAGGCCCTCCGCCTGCATTATCGGCGAACCCACGTCCATGCGGGTGATCGAGGGCCACAAGGGTTGTTATGAATACACAACCCGTTTCACGGGCCTTGCCACGCATGGATCGCTGACACATCAGGGGGTCAATGCGATTGAATATGCGGTCCGCTACATTGCAAAGCTCATGGAATTGCGCGAGGAACTCAAGAACTCCTCACCCGAAGGGGCCGCTTTCACCCCACCTTATACGACGCTTCAGATAGGCCAGATTCTCGGTGGCGTATCACGCAACACCATTGCCGGTGACTGCCAGGTCAACTGGGAAATGCGACCTGTAAAGACAGCAGATGCCGATTACGTAAAGCGTTCCATTGGCGAATATGTTGAAAACGAACTACTGCCGGAAATGCGCGAGCGGGCACCCGATGCAGCAATCGAACTCGAAACCATTGCGGAGGTGGTCGGCCTTGCACCGGCCAGTCTGTCCGAGGCGCGGGAAATATGCCTGGCCCTTACCGGCCAGAGCGAGACCGATGTGGTTTCATTCGGCACAGAGGCCGGGCTGTTTCAGCAGATGGGGGTTTCCACGGTTGTGTGCGGACCCGGATCCATCGAGCAGGCACACAAGCCTGATGAATATATCGAAATATCGGAAATGAACCGCTGCCTTGCCATGCTGGACGGATTGCGCACGGAACTCTCGCGCCCTCATTCCAGCTTTCAGGCTTGAGGCTGGTCCAGCATTTCCTTTACAGTTGTTGCAAGCTGCTTGAGAGAAAACGGCTTGGGCAGGAAGCCGAAACGTCCCCGCTCCTCTTCCGGCAGGTTCTTGGCAAAGGCATCTTCCGCATAGCCTGAAACAAAAATGAACTTCAGGTCAGGATGCTTTTTTCGCACCTCCCTTAGCAGGGATGGGCCATCCATTTCGGGCATGACAACATCAGAGACAATCAGGTCGATTTCGTCGGCATACTCGGCAAGCACCTCCATCGCCTCGACACCGCTGGAAGCCTCATGCACTGTATAGCCGCGGGACTGCAACGCCCTTGAACCAAAGGCACGTACGGCATCCTCGTCTTCCACCAACAGGATGGTGGCTGTACCGGTCAGGTCACGGCCATTTTCGACCGCTGGTTTTTCGGCCGGTGCAGATTCTTCAGCGGTAGGTTCATAACGCGGCAGGAATACGCGGAAGGTCGTTCCTTCACCAACCTTGGTGTCGGGATAGATAAAGCCGCCAGTCTGCTTGACGATACCGTAAACAGTCGAAAGCCCGAGCCCCGTGCCCTTCCCCACTTCCTTGGTGGAGAAGAAAGGCTCGAATATCTTCTCGAGCGTTGCATCGTCCATGCCGGTACCTTCATCCTGCACTTCAAGCAGGACATAGTCTTCTGCAGGCATTTCGCGGTAGTTGAACTTTTCACGAATTTCATCGGCAGCCACATTGCGGGTCTGGACAACGAGGTCGCCCCCGGTCTCCATGGCATCACGGGCGTTGACGCAGAGGTTCACAACGACCTGTTCCAACTGCGAAAGGTCGGCCTTAACCGGCCACAGGTCACGGCCGTGGACGATGTTGAGGTCCACCTTGTCCCCAACCAGCCTGTCGAGCAACATGCGCATGTCGGAGAGCACTTCGCCAAACTGGAGCACTTGCGGGCGCAACGTCTGGCGGCGGGAAAATGCCAGCAACTGGCGCACAAGACTGGCAGCGCGGTTGGCGTTCTGCTTGATGTTCATGATGTCCTGGAAGGACGGATCAGACGGTCGATGATTAGCCAGCAACAGGTCGGAAAATCCGATAATGGCCGTCAGGACATTGTTGAAATCGTGGGCAATGCCGCCAGCAAGCTGACCAACAGCCTGCATTTTCTGGCCCTGGGCGAACTGCTCTTCCAGCTTGCGCTGCTCTGTCGTTTCCAGCGCGTAGACGATTACGCGCTCGTCGCTTTCATCCCCTTCCGGGCCATCGAGAACCGGGCTAAGGAACAGGCGCAAATACCTGTCACTGGTGCCGGACATTACCGCGTCTATCATCTGGGTATTCGTGTTGCCATCAACGAGGCTGGCAATTGCATTGTTGATAGCGGCCCGGTCTGCCTCCTGAACAAAGCTGGCGAGATGACGCCCTTCCGCATCAGAGGCATCGCCAATCAGGTTCTTGAACATGCGCACGAAGGTTGCATTGGTACGCAGCGTCTGGCCCTTTGTGGTGGTAGCCGCAATGGCGATCGGGGTGTTGTTGAAGAAACGGGTAAAGCGCAATTCCGAGTCCAGCAAAGCTGTATCGGTCTCTTCGCGCGCAAGCCGGTTGATCACGAGAGTGCGGGCGGTACCCGGTGCACCATCAGCGCTTGGTGATACCTTGTGATACAGGCGCACCGGCATGCGGCTGGCATCGTCGCGCATGAAATCAACGTCGATAACTGCAGTATTGGGCTGTCCGTCCTCAGGCCTTACCGCCTCGATTAGCGTGATGGCATTGTCGGACACAAAGTCCGCAAGCTTCAGGCTGCCCGGCTTGAACAAGGCCAGATCAACGCCCAGCCAATCGGCCAGCGTGGCATTGATGTATACGATATTGCCATCGGTTTCGCTGGAGAAGAAACCAGCCGGCGCATGATCGAGATAATGGATTGCGTGCTGCAATTCCTGGAACGCCATCTCCTGTGCCTGACGGTCGGAGGTGACGTCGGAAATCTGCCAGACAGTAAGCCCGTCGGGATAGTCGCCATGGGCCATGCTTCGCACACGCAGCCGGTACCAGCAGGCCTTGTCCTGATCCGGCAACAAGCCGTAGGGCATGCGAAATTCCTCGGAAACCGCCTCGCCTGTACCGGCCTGCCGCGAAAGCCGATAGATAATCTGCGCCGCATTGGCATTGCGCGAGAAAATGCTTTCGACATTGGCGACGTCAAGCCCGGATTCTGCACCGGTAATGCGGCCATAGGCATGGTTCGCATAAATGATACGGCCCTCGCTATCGGTAACGATGATCCCGGAATCCATGCCATTGACGAGGCCCCGGGAGAATTCGTCGCCCCGACGGTTGGCTGTCAACTGGATGAATCCGATGGCCAGCAGAAAGAGGAAAAAGACTCCGACCCCCGCAAGCGCCCCGACAATTGCAAGAAGGATGGGTTGGCCAATCTCATCCCTGGCAAACCAGGTCATCATGGCAGCAGCAACTACAATAACGACACCCAGGAGAAACAGCCAGGACGCGTTTTTCGGCTTTCCGTAAAGATCAACAATGGGCACAAGTTCATTGGTCCGAGCCGATGTATGTGCTCCGTCACTGATATTGCCGGTATCAGTAACTGCCGGTCGATCGCTACCGGATGCCGTACTCTTCGAAGCTGTCATGGCCTGCGCCCCTGCAGCATCGGGTCCTGACTGATCATTCATGGATCGCCCGCCGTCCCGCTAGTTCTCATCGCGTTTTCCTGCCTCCTGCCTGAACGAATCCCCCCCGCAGCCGGCTGCCCGTAACTTGAATCACATATCCTCCCAACAGAAAAGGCTTGGCGAGACACGAATTCGCAAAATTGCCCAATTGACGGTATATCCGCCACATCTTGCGCGGTTAACACCACTTTAACTGCGAATTGACACTTTTGGCTTCCATATGGCAACGTTTGCTGCGGATAACCTGCGACGGAAGTCTTGTTTATACACTGCGCGAATGCAGCGGATCGGAGAACCAGTTTCATGGATGCCATCAACAACCTCCTCGCGGGGGATTTTACCTCGTTGACATCGCTGGCAATTCTTCTTGCTGTGTTCGTGGTGGCGATCATTGTCCTTTTCTGGTTGTACCGGCTGTTCTTCAGTTCTTCTTCAACCCGCCTGGCAAAGAACAGGCAGCCAAGGCTATCGCTAACCGACGCTGCCGTAGTTGACGACAAACGCCGCCTTGTACTGGTACGCCGCGATGACGTTGAACACCTGGTGATGATTGGCGGGCCAAGCGACATTGTGATCGAACGCAATATTGTGCGCGCCGCTCCGCTCGGTGTCCCAAATGCGAGGTACCAGCAGGCTGCTTCCGGACATGATACCGCAAGTGATCATTCGGCGCCAAAAGCTGCCGCTTCATCACAAACAGCGCACCGGCTGGAACCCGTTCCGAATGAACCTGCCCCCGAAGCTGCCAAAGCGCCTGCAAGTACGGTTACTGCTTCAGCTGCATCAGCAACGGTCGGGGCCGTCGGATATGCTACCTCAACCGGCCAGAATGGATCCGTGGCCACTCCGCCGCCTGGATCTTCGCTTACCGGCATCACCAACGAGAGGGTAAATGCCGCACCAGAGACGAACAAGGCTAATGCCGATTTTGTATCCAGGGGGGATAGCGAAATCAGTGAGGTGCTGAACTCGATATCCGTTGCTCCTGACAATGATATGGCACCTGCCCCGGCCGGGTCGCACAATACTTCCGATGATGACCTTGTCAAAAGTCTGGAAAATGAACTGGGCAGCGAGCACATACCGTCGGGTGCCGGCAATGTGCCAGAGATCAACAGCCACTCGTCATCCAGCAAGACCGAAGACGAGATGCAGCGGCTTCTCGACGAGCTGACTTCTGAAAAACGCTGATATTACAATAGATTAATTGAATAGATTAATCAAGTTGTGGCTGCCAACTTCGCAAGTTTGGACGCAATGACTGCCGTCCCCTTGATGCGATTTTCCGCACTGTCCCAGTCGCGCGACAGGAACAGGCTCTGGTCCGGTCTGACCTTGGCGAGGCTGCCCTGTTCACCGATCCAAGTCATCAGGGCGGCCGGATTGGGGAATTGCGCGCCACGGAACTGAACCACCAGGCCTTTCGGCCCGGCGTCGAGCTTCTCGATATTGGCAATGCGGCAAAGTGCCTTGATGAAGACCACCTTCAACAAGTGGTCGACCTCATCGGGAAGCGGGCCGAACCGGTCGATCAGTTCAGCACCGAAGGCATCTATCTGTGAGGTGTCGGTGATATCGGCAAGTCGTCGATACAGTGAAAGCCGCAACTGGAGATCCGGCACATAGCCCTCGGGAATCAGAACGGCAGCACCCACAGTGATCTGCGGCGACCAGCGCTCTTCCAGACCCTCGTCATTGCCCTGCCTGAGTTCGGCGACCGCCTCTTCCAGCATTTGCTGATACAACTCGAAACCGACCTCCTTGATGTGGCCCGATTGCTCTTCGCCAAGGATGTTGCCGGAGCCTCGAATGTCGAGGTCATGGCTGGCCAGTTCGAACCCGGCACCGATCGCGTCAAGGGATTGCAAGACCTTCAGGCGGCGCTGTGCCTGCGCAGTGAGTGGCTTCCTGACCGGCAGTGTGAAGATCGCATAGGCGCGCGTCTTTGACCGGCCAACCCGTCCACGAAGCTGATAGAGCTGCGCCAAACCGAACATGTCGGCCCGGTAGACGATGAGGGTATTGGCAGTGGGAATATCCAGCCCCGATTCAACGATCGTGGTGGACAACAACACGTCATACTGACCATCGTAGAATGCGTTCATCACATCATCGAGTTCGCCGGGTGGCATCTGGCCGTGGGCGATCGCGAATTTCAGTTCCGGCACGTGTTCGCGCAGGAAATTGGCCTGTTCTTCAATGTCGCTGACACGCGGGCAGACATAGAAACTCTGGCCGCCACGATAGTGTTCGCGCAACAGCGCCTCGCGCACCACAAGCGTGTCAAACGGTGTGACGAAGGTGCGGACCGCGAGCCGGTCCACCGGCGCCGTTGTAATAAGAGAAAGTTCGCGCACCCCCGTAAGCGCCAGCTGCAAGGTGCGCGGAATGGGCGTTGCCGAAAGTGTCAGTACATGGATGTCGCCGCGCAACTCCTTGAGCTTCTCCTTGTGCTTGACGCCAAAGCGCTGTTCCTCATCGATAATGAGGATGCCTAGGCGGGCAAAGGAAACACTGTCGGCAAGAAGCGCATGAGTGCCAATGACTATATCAACGGTGCCGTCCGCCAGCCCCTTGCGCGTTTCAGCCAGGTCCTTGGCACTGACAAGGCGCGAAGCCTGCTCCACCCGAATTGGAAGTCCCTTGAAGCGTTCGGAAAAGGTCTTGTAGTGCTGGCGGGCCAGCAGGGTAGTAGGCACAACGACAGCCACCTGCTTGCCCGCCATTGCGCCCACAAAAGCTGCCCGCAAGGCCACCTCGGTCTTGCCGAATCCGACATCGCCGCAGATCAGCCTGTCCATTGGAATGCCGGAAGCCAGGTCATCCATCACCGCTTCGATCGCGCCCATCTGGTCTTCCGTCTCGTCATAGGGAAAACGGGCGACGAACTCGCCATATATGCCTTCAGGCGCAATGATCGGGTCCGTGGTGCGAAGAGCGCGTTCTGCGGCAATGCGGATAAGTTGACCGGCAATTTCCAGCAGCTTCTTCTTCAACTTTGCCTTGCGCGCCTGCCAGGCGACGCCGCCAAGCTTGTCGAGCTGCACATTGGCATCCTCCGACCCGTAGCGGGACAGGAGTTCGATGTTTTCTACCGGCAGGAAGAGCTTGTCGTCACCGGCATAGCGCAGTTCGACACAGTCATGCGGCGCGCCTGCCGCCTCAATGGTTCGAAGGCCGGCGAAACGGGCAATGCCATGCGCCACGTGAACAACGATATCGCCTTCTGAAAGGCTTGAAACTTCCGCGATGAAGTCACTGCCCTTCTTGCGGCGGCTGCGACGCACCAGGCGGTCGCCCAGCACATCCTGTTCGGCAATCAGCGTCAGCCCCTCGATGACTGCGCCTTCCTCGACCGGGAAAGTCGCCAGTCCGGCGATGGTTTTTGGCAGGCTCTCGAATTTTGCATGGCTCTCAACGGCATGCATGGCTTCAAGGCCATGATCCTCGAGTACCTTGAGCATGCGGTCGGCAGAACCCTCGGTCCAGGACGCCAGCAGAACGCGCTGGCCGCGCTCCCTTTCATCAAGGATATGCCTTACGAGCGTATCGAAGACGTTTTCACCTGATGCACGCTCTGGCGCAAAGGTCCGGCCCGGCCTGCCGCCGAGGTCGACGACAGCGCGTGCGGCACTGTCGGGCGACTGGAATGGAGAAATCTGTGTCAACCCGCCAAGCAGCTGGCTGACCTCATCCAAGGTCAGATAGAGGGTTTCTGGTGGCAGCGGCTTGTAGGGAGCGCCCTCGTCCAGCGCCACTTCAAGCGCATTTTCACGCGCCCGATAGTGATCCTCCACCTGGTCAATGCGTACGGTCGCGGCCTCTGCGCAGGCCTGATCGGCGACAACCATCAAATCTTTGAAATAGGCCGTAACCGGCACAAGGTGATCGTGAAACAGCGGGAGCCAGTGTTCAGTACCGGCAAAGCGCCTTCCCTCGCTTACCGCCTGATACAGGGCATCCTCCCTGGTCGCCGCACCAAAACGGGCCACGTAACCGGTGCGAAAGCGGCTTATCGCGTCGCTGTCGAGCGAAACTTCGCTCATCGGTGTCAGTGAGAAGCGGGTCAACTGCCCGGTAGTCCGCTGGCTGGCGAGATCAAAGCTGCGGATCGATTCCAGCGCATCGCCAAAAAAGTCGAGCCGTATCGGTTCTTCGGTGCCCGGCGCAAAGAGGTCCAAAATGCCGCCGCGCACAGCATATTCTCCGCGGTCGCGCACGGTTATCGAACGCTCGAAACCATTGGCTTCCATCCAGCGGATCAATTGCTCCATGTCAGCGGTGCGGCCGGGCACGAAATCCCAGGCATGGGAACGCATCTTTTCGGGTGGCACGCAGCGTTGAACAAGGGCGTTGGCGGTTGTCAGGACGATGAAGGGAACACCAGAAGAAGGCTCATTCACCTGATGGCTCAAGAAGCCAAGCGTACTGATGCGCCTTGCCGTGACGCGGGCCGACGGGGAAACCCGGTCATAGGGCAGGCAATCCCAGGCAGGCAGTTCGAGGACTTTCAGCCATGGCGCAAAAAAGGACAGGCCGGCAGCTAGTTCGGGCAGTTTTTGGCCGTCTGCCGCGATATAAACCATCCCCCTTGTATCGCCTGCGCCTGCAGCCAACTGGCCCAGAAGACCCGCAAGCAGGCCATCAGGCACGCCGGAAAAGGTGACTGGCCGATCATTGTCGGCCAAAGCCCTGGAAGGATCTGGATCAAACAGCATCAGCGAGTATCAACGGGTAAACTTGTCTTGGGCAAAGGCCAGCATTTCTTCAAACAGGGCGGCATCGAACCTGGATGGAACGGGTGCTTCGCCGGTGAACCAGGTAAAGAGGTCCCTATCACTTTCATCCATGATGGCTACGAAGGCTGACAGCCTTTCATCATCCATCGCCATGCAATGGGCATCGGCATAGCCGCCGAGAATGATGTCCATCTCCTTGATGCCCCTGTGGTTGGCACGATAGATGACCTGCTTGCGCAAACGCACCGCATCGGGGATGGTTTCAATTTCCTGCATCTGGAATCCTGCTTTTCATCTTCCCGTTCATCTTCGGAGCGTTTCGGGTTACATAAACCATATGATCCAAACTGCCAGTGTGAAATGTGGTCCGTCCCGTCATTCATGGCAGCTGCAATCCTGACAGCTGCAGGCAAACGATAACGAAGAAGATGCGACCGGAACTGCTCAACCCCCTTTTTTCTTCCGTTTCGACGCTTGATGGTGTCGGACCCAAGCTGGAGAAGGCAATGACCCGCCTGTTCAGGGGCACGGAGCAGGCAGACGTGGCGCGCATTCGCGATCTGCTGTTTCATTTGCCGCACTCGGTCATTGACAGACGCAGGCAACCGGGCATTGCCAGATCGCCCGAGGGCGTAATCGTTACCCTGAAGGTTCGTGTGGACCGGCACCAGCCGCCACCACGAGGCAATCGCAGGGTTCCCTACCGGGTATTCGTACACGATGAAACCGGCGAACTCGGTCTTGTCTTCTTTTCCGCCCATCCGGACTATCTGGGCAAAGTCCTGCCCGTGGGTGAAACGCGCTTTGTCTCGGGCAAGGTCGAGTGGTTCAATGGCAGGCCGACAATGGTCCATCCGGACCATATCGTGGACGAGGAAGGCTTTGGCGATCTTCCCCTGATCGAGCCGGTTTACCCCAATACAGGGGGACTGGCGCAAAAGACCCTGCAAAAATCGATCCGCGCCGCCATTGGCAAGTTGCCTGATCTTCCCGAATGGATCGACACCTCGCTAAGACAAAAGCAGGCATGGCCCGCATTCGGCGACGCGCTGAAGCGCATTCACTCGCCGCGCGATGGAACTGATCTCGACCCCCTCGCCCCGCACCGGAAGCGTCTTGCCTTTGACGAATTCATGGCTGGCCAGCTGGCGCTGGCCATGATCCGCGAACGCATACGCAAGAGTGGCGGCATGTCCCGGCAGTTTTCCGGCGAATTGGGGCGGAAGGTTCTTGCCAATTTCAAATGGCAGCTGACGGGCAGTCAGCAGCAGGCAACCAGGGAAATCCTTGCCGATCTCAAACTGCCGGAACGCATGTTGCGCCTGTTGCAGGGCGATGTGGGCTCGGGAAAGACCATCGTGGCGCTGCTTGCCGCCTGTGCAGTAATCGAGAGCGGCACACAAGCCGCCATCATGGCACCGACCGAGGTTCTGGCGCGCCAGCACTTTGCCACCATTGCGCCGCTTTGCGAGGGCGCTGGCATCAATGTAGAAATCCTCACTGGACGGGAAAAAGGCACGACCCGCGAAACCATACTTGCCCGTCTCGCCTCGGGCGATATCCACATTCTGCTGGGCACTCATGCCCTGTTTCAGGGGCCGGTAGTCTTTCGTGACCTTGGCCTTGCCGTGATTGATGAACAGCACCGCTTTGGCGTGCATCAGCGCCTCGCACTGGGTGACAAGGCACCCCATTGTGATGTGCTGGTGATGACGGCAACGCCCATCCCGCGCACGCTTGTAATGAGCGCTTATGGCGACATGGATGTCTCGACGCTTCCCGACAAGCCGACAGGGCGCAAGCCGATTACCACCAGCGCCCTGCCCCTTGAGCGACTGGGCGAATTGGTCGAGCGAATTGGCAAGGCTGTTGATAAAGGCCAGAAGGCCTATTGGGTCTGTCCGCTCGTCGAAGACAGCGACGAGACACCCGCCACATCCGCAGAACAACGCCACAAGTCGCTGAAGGAGCGCTTTGGAGCAAGGGTCGGCCTTGTTCATGGCCGCATGAGTGCGCAGGAAAAGGATGCGGCCATGGAAGCGTTCCGCACCGGCGAAACAAGGCTGCTGGTTGCAACAACGGTCATCGAGGTCGGCGTGGATGTGCCCGATGCTACAATTACCGTGATCGAGCATGCCGAGCGTTTCGGCCTGGCCCAGATGCACCAGTTGCGCGGGCGCGTGGGCAGATCCGACCGCCAGTCCAATTGCATTCTTCTCTACAAGGCACCACTTGGAGAAATCGCCGAAGCTCGGCTGAAGATCATGCGTGAGACGAATGACGGCTTCAGGATTGCGGAGGAAGATCTCAGGCTGCGTGGTGAGGGCGAAATCCTCGGAACCAGGCAGTCGGGTACACCCGGCTTCAATCTTGCGAGCGTAGAACATCATGGTGATGTGCTGGAAATGGCCCGAAAGGCGGCAAAGCTTGTCATGGCGACCAATGCCGATCTGGAAGGCCCCCAAGGCAATTCCTTGCGGGTATTGCTCTACCTGTTTGGCCAGGATCAGGCAGTGCGCCTGATCCGGAGCGGATGAGACTCGCGGGTTTGCGAAACGATGATAGTTTTGAGCTGCGTTTTAGAGTTTTTCAATCTCCGAGTGGTACCTTTGTCAGCATGATTGCCGATGCGCATTCATTGCCAGCTTTTGCGAACCGAAACAGGGGAAGAAATGAAGCTGCTTACAGGATTCATTTTCTTTGCCGCTGTGGCAAGTGTGTATTTCACCAACGGCTTCGAGCGATTGGATCCCAAGTCGGGCAAAACCATGATCACGCAAGGCAGTGTCGGCTACCACTGCATAAAAGCCATTCCTGATGTGTGGAAATCGGCCAAAGAAGCGGGCGACGATTTTGGTGGCCTGCCAGAAACACTTGTCTTCACTACCTTTAATCTGGTCGCGACGAAGTATTGCCTGTGCAATCAGGAAAAGTTCGGCAAGGATCGCAGCGCAAAAGAAAATGCGTTCTTTGGCCAGCTTGCCGGCTTGAACTTGAAACTCGAATTTGCAAGAGGCTCGGGTAGAGCTCGCAACGAAGATCTACAGAAAGAGGGAATTTCGCTGGCCAAGGAATTCAGCGACCTGCTCCAGTCGAAGCCGGCCTGGACCAAGGATGTGAATGACATTTTTCGCGCTTGCAGGAATGAGCAGAATCTTCGTGGAAAATTGCTCTCGAGCGTTGCACGTTAACTCATCGATCCGAAAAGCCAATTTTCCGGTCGGCGCTTAACGCTCAGGTGGCCGCCAGTCGTTCGCGCCATTTGATCGGGCAAGCTTGAGAGCAAGGCCAAGCGCCACGCCAACGCCGATAGCGACTGTCAGATCGATAATCACCGTCAGCGCCAGTGTCACAACAAGCAGGATCCGGTCACCAGCAGGGGCCCTGGCGTATTCACCCCATCGATGCGGTTCGCTCATGTTGAACGCCGTGATGACCAGAAGCGCAGCCAGCGCCGGCATTGCCAAATAGCCTGCCCAGTCAGACGCGACCAGCATGATGCCAAGAATGGAGATGGCGTGTATGATCCCGGCAACGGGTGTCTTTCCGCCAGCCCTGATATTGGTCGCAGTACGTGCGATCGCTCCTGTCGCGGGCAACCCGCCGAAGAATGCGGATGTGATATTGGCTACACCTTGGGCTGTTAGTTCGGCATTTGGCCTGTGGTGGCCATCGATCATGCGGTCAGCGACCATGGCAGACAGAAGCGACTCGATGCCAGCCAGGAAGGCAATCACGATTGCCGAGGGAAAGAGTTCGATAAGTCGGTCTACTGAAATTTCGGGTAATGCCGGGTAAGGCAGATTGGAAGGGAGATCGCCAAATCGCGAATGGATTGTGTCGACATCAAGTGAGAACAGGCCGACCAGGGCCGAGGCAAACGCTATCGCAAAGATGAGGCCGGGAAATCTCGGAGCGATACGCCGGAAAGCCAGAATCAACAAAAGGGCAAGAAGTGCAATGGCCAGTGCCCAGAGATTCAGCGTCTCGCGAGCCTCCCACAATGCAGGGATCTTGTCGAGGAAATCTGCAGGTAGCGCTTCAATTGACAGTCCAAGGAAATCCTTGATCTGACTGGTGGCGATGATCACACCGATTCCAATTGTAAAGCCGTTGACGACGGATTCGGGAATGTGGGCGATCAGGCGGCCGGCCCTGAAATATCCGGCGATGAGCAGCAAGATGCCAGCCATCAGTGTTGAAAGAACAAGACCGTCATAGCCGTGCTCTGCGATCACGCCGAATACGACAACGATGAATGCGCCCGTCGGCCCGCCAATTTGAACCCGACTGCCGCCAAGTGCTGAAATGATAAAGCCTGCAACAATTGCGGTGACAAGGCCCTTGGAAGGATCTGCCCCTGAGGCAATTGCAATGGCGAGGCTCAGCGGCAGCGCCACCATGGCAACGGTAACACCTGCAATCAAGTCTGCAGAGAACTGTTGAAGGTCATAGGTCTTTAAGGTTGTGAATATCTTGGGCTGGTGCATCACACGTCAAGAATGGACCAAAACGCCATGTTTACCCATTCCCTCGTAACTTCAAGGCGCCAGGAAGAAGAAAGCACTGTGCATCAGCATTGGCCACCCGGCTGGCCAAGCCTGCTATTGCTCCTTGCCCTTTCCGTCTTCATGCGGCTCAAACAAAGCCTTGAGAGCATTTTCGCCCACCTTCCTGCCTTTGGTTTCGTCAGCAAGTTTCTGGAGCTTTTCCTGATTGTCGCTGGGGGCGACAAGGCCCGCCGAAATCACGAGCTTCGCGCCCTCCTCCACGCTCATCTTGAGGCGCAAGATATCCTTCTTGGGGACAAAAAGAAGAAAGCCGGAAGTGGGGTTGGGTGTGGTCGGCAGAAACACGCTCACTGTCTCCACCTTTTTACTCTTGAGTACCTGGTCTACTTCGCCGCGCGTCTCAGTGGCAATGAACACCACTGCCCAAAGGCCGGGACGTGGATACTGGACCAGCCCGACTTCCTGGAATGAGGCACTTTGATCGGAGAGCACTGTTTCGAATATCTGTTTGAGACCGTTATATAGATTGCGGACCACGGGCATTCTGCCGAGCAGGCCCTCGCCCCATGTGACAATCGATTTGCCGATGAAGTTTGCGGTCAAAAACCCTACCACTGTTATCAGTATGAGTGCTGCAAGCAGACCAAAACCGGGAACATGGAAAGGCAGATAATTGTCGGGGTTATAAACGGCCGGAATATAGGGAATGACCCAGGAATCGACCCACTCAACGAGAGTCCAAATCAGGTATGCGGTAATCACCAGCGGGGCGGTGATAATGAAACCGGTCAGGAAGTAAGTGCGGATTCTGGACATTCAGCCAAGTCGTTCAAAGAAGCGGAAAGGCGATCGGTGAATACCGGCGCGCAAGGCAGTATAGGCACATGGAATCGCGATTACCATGGCCAATGACCGCTTTAATGGCGAAAGCGGCTTACTCCACGGTGACCGATTTCGCCAGGTTACGAGGCTGATCCACGTCAGTGCCCATGGCAAGTGCGGTATGATAGGCCAGAAGCTGGATCGGGATCGCATAAATGATCGGCGTGAGAATTTCCGGCATATCCGGAAGCACGACCATGTGTTCGGCTTCGATGGAGGCCTCGGCCGCTCCCTTTTCATCAGTGATGAGAATGATGCGGCCACCGCGGGCGGCAACTTCCTGCATGTTGGAAACGGTCTTCTCGAAAATCCGGTCATGCGGGGCGATCACGACAACCGGCATTTTCTCATCAATAAGCGCAATTGGCCCGTGCTTCAATTCACCGGCAGCGTAGCCTTCGGCGTGAATGTAGGAGATTTCCTTCAACTTGAGTGCACCCTCCAGGGCAAGCGGATAGTTTGTGTCCCTTCCTAGATACAGAACATGGCGAACCTTGGAGAGGTCATGGGCAATCTTCTCGATCTGGCCCTCGAGCTTGAGTACCTTGTTGGCATAGCGCGGCGCTTCGGTCAGGTCGCGAATGAGGCTTTCCTCGGCCTCACGGGTCAGCGTGCCGCGTGCCTTGCCGACGGCAATTGCCAGTGAAGCAAGAACAGATAGCTGGCAGGTAAAGGCCTTGGTGGAGGCAACGCCAATTTCAGGGCCTGCCAGTGTCTGGAAAATCGCATCAGATTCGCGGGCAATGGTGGATTCGGCAACGTTGACGACTGCCCCGATATGCTGGCCGTTCTGCTTGCAATAGCGAAGCGAAGCCAGCGTGTCTGCGGTTTCGCCCGACTGGGAAATGAACAGTGAAAGGCCACCCTTGGAAAGTGGCATTTCTCGGTAACGGAACTCAGAGGCGATATCGATATCAACCGGAACGCGGGCATAACGCTCAAACCAGTACTTTGAAACAAGGCCGGCCAGATACGCCGTGCCGCAGGCGGAAATCGAAATCCGGTCAACGCCAGCCAGATCGAATGGCAGGCTTTCTCCGATCCGTACCTCGCAGGAGCCGAAATCGAGGTAATGGGAAAGAGTATGAGAGACTACTTCGGGCTGCTCATAGATTTCCTTGATCATGAAATGGCGGTGATTGCCCTTGTCCACCATCAGGCTGGAACCTACCGAACGCTGGACAATGCGCTCAACCGGATTGCCATTGAGATCGAATATCTCGACGCCATTGCGCCTGACCACGCACCAGTCACCATCTTCCAGATAGGTTATCTGGTTGGTGAAGGGTGCAAGGGCAATGGCGTCGGAGCCAAGGAACATTTCACCTTCACCGTGGCCTACTGCCAACGGCGGACCATTACGCGCGCCGATGATGAGGTCAGCTTCGTCGCGAAACAGGATAGCAAGTGCAAAAGCGCCTTCCAGTTGTGCAATCGCCTTGTAAGCGGCATCAATCGGTTTGGCACCGTTTCTCAGTTCACGGGCAACAAGGTGCGCAACGACTTCGGTGTCGGTCTGCGAAGTGAAGATGTATCCGTCAGCCATGAGGTTATCGCGAAGCGGCCGGAAATTCTCGATGATCCCGTTATGGACAACCGCGACATTGTCCGAAAAATGGGGATGGGCGTTGGTTTCGTTTGGAACCCCATGGGTTGCCCAGCGTGTATGGCCGATACCGACATGTCCAGCGAGGGGGAACTCCTTGAGGCGCGCCTCCAGGTTGACCAATTTGCCCTGGGCACGGCGGCGGTCGAGATGGTCACCTTCGATGGTTGCCACACCGGCAGAGTCGTATCCGCGATATTCGAGCCGCTTGAGTGCATCCACCAGAAGGGGGGCCACCGGCTGATTGCCAACAATGCCTACAATTCCGCACATGTGTTTCCCCGTATTTCCCCGTCGACAGCCCTTGCTGCGTCATTTCCTGCCGTGCAAAGGCGGCATTTCCGACCGACTCAGCCCATTGACATATCCGCCCGGTTACCAGCAAAGCGCACCATGCCAAATTCACATTGGGTATCAGACTATTGCGGGTATCAGACTATTGCTAGATGAACCTCATTACCACAAAGAACTGAAAACGTGGTTCTTCCCCATGGTAAATTTTGCCTTAACAAAGCACAAAGGGGCACGCCAACTTGCTGTCACTGCTTGTTTTTTGCCGCCTTGAAAGCCGCATTGCGGGCGCGGATTTCCTCAGCACGGCCTTCCTTGTTGACCTGACGTCCCCTAGCCACTGCCAGGGCATTGGCTGGCACGTCTTCAGTGATCACACTGCCCGAACCAATATAGGCGCCCTCGCCTATCTTCACCGGCGCGACCAGTGCCGTGTCGGTACCGATGAAGCTACCCGCACCGATATCGGTGAAATGCTTGTTGAGGCCGTCATAATTGCAGGTGATCGTGCCTGCACCAATGTTGGCCCCGGCGCCTACGCGCGCATCGCCGATATAGCTGAGGTGATTGATCTTGGCACCGGCTTCCACCAGCGTGTTCTTGGTCTCGCAGAAGTTGCCGACCTTGCTGTCTTTTTCAAGTCGCGTACCCGGGCGCAGGCGCACAAACGGGCCCACAACACAGCCCTCTGCAATCTCCGCGCCCTCGACATGACTGAATGCCCTGATCACAGCGCCGCCGGAAACTCTTGCTCCAGGCCCGAAGACCACATTGGGCTCGATAACAGCATCAACGCCGATCTCGGTATCGTAATTGAGATGGACCGTCTGCGGTGCCTGCATGGTGACACCCTGGCGCATGAACAGTTCGCGCTGACGTTCCTGCCAGACTGCCTCAATGCGCGCCAGTTCATAGCGGTCATTCACGCCATGCAACTCACTCTCGCCAGCCTCTATTGCGATCACCTTCATTGCCTTCTTGCGGGCAATCTCAACGCAATCGGTCAGGTAATACTCTCCCTTGGCGTTGTCATTGCCGATTGCGTCGAGAAGTTCGAGCGCAACATCACCGGCCAATGCCATGATGCCGCCATTGCAGAAGCGGATATTCAACTCTTCTTCGCTGGCATCCTTGTGTTCGCGGATCGCCAGCAATTCGCCATCTGATTCCACCAGCCTTCCATATCCGTGCGGCTCGCCTGTACGAAATCCGAGGACGACAACCTTGGCGCCTTTTTCGAGTGCCTCGCGGAGCCTGAGCAGGGTTTCAGGCCGTATCAGGGGCGTATCGCCGAACAGTACCAGCACATCGTCGAATCCACGCGCTATTGTCTGACGGGCAGCCAGCACAGCATGGCCGGTTCCCAGCCGCTCGGTCTGGACTGCGATGGCAACGTCGGAAGACTGGCGTCTTGCTTCCGCTTCCACCTCTTCCGCCTGTCTGCCGACAACGACGGCATGGGCGTCGCCGCCCGCCTTGACTGCAGCGCGGATCACATGGCCGACAAGCGCCAATCCACCAACCTGGTGCAAAACCTTGGTCGTTGCAGACTTCATGCGCGAACCTTCGCCCGCAGCAAGGATGACGGACAGACAGGTTCTTGCCATTTCAAAACTCCAGGGTTATGTGGCGAAAGGATTTGCCTTCATGCAGCCGGGCAGCGTATTTCTGACGCCTTGACATCCGCATACTCATGTCAGATTCGCTTTTCAAGGAAAACGCCCGGAACGCCCTTACGTCATGTGCCTTGAGCACGGAAAGGCGTGACTACGCGGGATCGGCAGTCATCACAGCCGCAAGGAGAAATGCTCAACATGCCTTCAGGGGACGGCAAGACTGGATCAAGGAACCTGCTGCTATGGCTGCTTGCGGGACTTGTAATGATGGCACTTGGCGGTTTCGCCTGGGTTATCGGGCAACAGTGGATGAATGACCAGGCCCAGGAGACCGGCGCACGACAGGCACCTGAGTCCGAACTGACCGCATCAGGGACGGACCCCGGCGCGCCGATCTCGCTCCTGCCCAGGGAGCCAGGTGGCGTCACGATTCTTGAAAAACAGGCTGAACCACCAGGTGAAAATAACATGGCTGCCCTTGCCCCTGTTGCCCAGGGCGCCGAGGCCGCTTCCGGATTTGCCATGGACCTTGGCAATGCGGACTCCTTTCTAGAACTGACCAGGAGGTTTGTATCAATAGCCGAGATCAACGGGGCTGAAAATTTCCTGCGCCTTGAACCACGTGCGGTGTTGCGTGAAACCGTAGACGGCCTCGAGGCGCGTCTGCTGGTCGGCCCATTCAGAACCCAATCGGCAGCAGAGGACGCCTGCTCGGTTCTTATTCTTGACCCCGATACGCCCTGCCTGGCTGCTCCGTTCGAGGGTGAACTCATTCCGCGCCAGTAAGGCAGGCTTTTCGAGGTTTGTCCATCAAGGTCGCCCCCTTATGGTACGCCCATCAATTGTCTGCCATCAGGGTGGGCCCGGAGACATGCGCATCGACTTGCGTTTCAGGTGCTTTCAGGGTTTTGCAAACCAACAAAGCGACGAGACTGTCAGGCTTTGAAGGCATATTCACGGCCGTGAAACCATTGCGAACTTTTTTGGTTTGAGACCAGTTTTGCTATTGACCCACAAGTGCCTCCCGCCTATTTTCCGCGCGACTCCGGCGCACCCTCGCCGGACATTTTTTATCAGGTCGGCAAAAGCTGCCCGGTTAGAATTCCCCAAAAGTCGGCGGCATTTCAATGCGCCAACGACGCATGGGAGCGCTTAGCTCAGTCGGTAGAGCAACTGACTTTTAATCAGTAGGTCCAGGGTTCGAATCCCTGAGCGCTCACCAAATTTTTGCGGTCAATTCCGGACAATTGGGGTACAGTTCATATTCAAGACACGGGTTTGTTACTCTCAATCCCGCCAAACCTCCCGGCGACCGAAATGAACGACCCAGCGAAACGACTTGCGATTGTCGCACGAAGCCCGGATGCGGTTTCCCAGACCTTTGTTCGCCGCCATATCGAGCATCTCAATGGCGGGAATACGGTTGTCATTTGCGACCGGCGCTACGAGGACGGTACTTTCGGCAGGCCACTCTATTTTTATGACCGCTCGCGGACTGTGGCATTTGTCGGCGCCTTTACAGGCATGAGGCAAGCTTTTTCAAACCTGCTGACGCCGCGAAACAATGGGCAATTGCGGGACTTCCTGAGAGAAAAAGATGTCACGCATGTGCTGATGGAGTTCGGCTATATCGCAACGGATCTTGGAGATGAACTCTTGGCATCTGGATTGCCGGTATATTGCATGTTCCGCGGCAATGATGCGTCCGGGCACTTGACCAAGTTTTCCTACCGCCGACGCCTGAAAAAGGTATTCAACCGCCTGTCGGGCGTGATTGCAGTCTCCAGTCATCTCCTCGACAATCTGGCGGCCCATGGCATGCGCCATGAAAATTCGCTGATCGCGCCCAGTGGGGCCGATACAAGGCTTTTCGTGCCTGGAACCCCTTTGGATGGCCTCTGCATCTGTGTTGGCAGGATGGTCGAGAAGAAATCGCCCCTGCCCCTGATCCGCGCTTTTGCCAAAAGTGCTAATGAGCATTCATTGACACTAGAATTTATCGGCGACGGCCCGCTCGAGGGGAGGGCAAAGGGTCTGGCCCAGGAACTGGGCATTGCCGACAGAATCACTTTCCATGGGCGGATGCCCCATGAAAAAGTCATTGAACGCATGCGCAATGCGATGATGTATGTTCAGCATTTCCAGACTTCGGAAAATGGTGAAACCGAAGGCATGCCCGGTGTGATCTCGGAAGCGATGGCCTGCGGCCTGCCGGTGATCACGACCCGTCACGGAGGAATTCCCGATCACCTGAGCAACGGGGTTAACTCAATCCTGCTGGAACCTGGTGACGAGGACGGCTTTGCCAATGCCCTGCTGGAAATGTCCAAATCCCTCCAGATACGGCAGAAATTGGGGGCTGAGGCGCGAGAATACGCAATTACGCATCTTGATTACCGTATTTCACATCGCAAGATCGAAGAATTCATGGGAATTGCCGCGCCGTGATCAAAAAGCAGATGCTACCAGCATCGATGTCATATTGCCGTCATTTCAATTAACTGAAAGTCATACGGTACTTCGCGCATTGTGTAATGCTTGAAACCTCCGGACGGAACGGGCAAGAATACAGTTCAATCAAAACGGGCGCTCCGGTTGTGAAAGAAGACAGCAAAAAACAGTCCCCAGCGGACTTTTCCGGCTCGATCGAACCGGACCGCTCTGCAATAATCGATCATATCTACCAGGTTGCCATTGATCCGGAACGTTACGAAACGCTGCTCGATCTGTGGGAGGAAAAGATTGCCCCTTTCCGTCGCGGGCACACGCTTTCGGAGACTTCAACCTGTTTCGAGGATATGGAGATTGAGAACCATGCCGAACGTGCAGGAATCTTTCTCGACCGGATAGACCATGGCGGGCACGAAGGTGCCCTGGCCTCCATTGTGGATGCAATAGATCCATCCGCAGCTTTTGTACTTGATCACGATATGAAAGTGATTGCTGCCAATTCAGCAGCAAGATCGATTTTCGACGCGAGGCTTGGCGTCCTTCTGGACAACACCCGGCTCGAACCTGAAGAATGCGCTAAGCTGGCACAGGAATCGCGGGATATCCTCGATAGCCAACGGCCCAAAACATCGCTGATTCGGTTTCGTTCAATCAAAGCCAACCGGACAATCGTGTTCCGCCTCAAGAAGGTTGAGATCGACCCTGGTGAACGCCCGGCAGTGCTTGCCGTCTCAAGTGAACTTGCATGGCCAGATGCGCTGGGGCAGACCCTGCAGGAAGCGTTCGGGTTGACCCCAACGGAGGCAGAAATCGTCCGTCGCGTAACCCAGGGCTCCTCGCTGAAAGAAATCGCAGAACGACGCTATCGTTCACTCGATACAATCAAGACACAGCTGCGTTCGGTGCTGACAAAGACCGATACCCACACCCAATCTGAACTCGTCCGCCTTACCCTGAGCTTGATGGATGTTGTTTCGGCCACGGAAACCAGGGCGGCAGATGTACCGGCGATCAGTGCCAGCCAGCTAGCGCTCGAACCGAAGGAATTCCTGACGCTGCGGCGGCGTGACGGAAGTCGTGCGGATCATTTAATTCTTGGTGAGCCCGACGGCCGCCCGATTCTGTATTTTCCGCTCGATTATGGCCTGACACGATGGCCTGCCTCTGCCGAAGCATATGCGCGCGAGAAAAGAATGAAAGTTATCGTGCCGATACGGCCGGGCTATGGTCACTCGGACAATGTGAATCATCACAGCGAACTGCTGGATGTGGTTCTGGAAGACACGCTCGCCCTGCTTGACCACTACGGTATCAGGCGCTGCCCGGTCATCTGCATGAGTGCAGACGCGTTTTTCGCCTACCACTTTGCGAGGCGACATCCCGGTCGCATTAACGTGATCCTGAATTGTGCGCCGGGTTTTCCAATTTTCCTGCCGCAACAATATGAGCGCATGGAGAAATGGCACCGCTTCATTCTTGCCAATGCCAGGCACGCGCCCAGCATCCTGCCCTTTCTGGTCAAGGCAGGATTTTCACTCGCAAGGCGCATAGGCAAGCGTGGTTTCGTGCACGCCGTATATGGTAATTCGCCAGCAGATGTGCATGCCTTTGAACAGCCTGAGGTACATGATGCCATGGTAACGGGCTCAGAAGTCTGCCTCTCGGACTGGCATTCGGCGCATCGCGCCTTCTCCAACGAAGTCATCATCCAGCAGCAGGATTGGCGCGAACTGGTCCATGGATGTGAAATACCTGTCCATTGCTGGTATGGTGATGATGATCCGCAGGTGCCGCCCGGCAGCATGAAGGAGATCATCCAGGAGTTCCCTCGGGTTCACTATCACAAGCTGGAAAATGCGGGGCAGCTGCTGTTTTTCGCCCATTGGCGAGAAATCTTGCCGGAAGTTGAAAAGTGGTTGTGAGACGAACAAACGATCCGGTCAGAAGGGGCGCATTGATCTGACCGGATCGCGGTTCTGGTCGGGCGAACCCTTCCATCCCGTACAGAACAGGTTTGTAACCTGTCCTGAATATGGGGCGATACTTTCCCATCCGATCCTGATTGCCCATACCCCGTTTGGGGTATTTTGTGTCTGTGACAGTGGTTTTTCCAAGTTGTGTTTTGAGGCTATTTGCCTGGGAACTGAAATGAAGGGACCATTCGCCGCTGATCGCTGGCGTAAATGTGACTGGTCTTTGAACGATTGAAAGGCTAGGCAACCAAGGGTATCCGTGCCTGCCAGAACATCCGGGAACCACCAGATTCATGTTAGCTGAACTTCCAATACTGACAGCCCTTTTTGCAGGGGCCATCTCGTTCCTCTCGCCCTGTGTCCTGCCGCTGGTACCGCCTTATCTCTGCTATATGGCAGGCGTGTCGCTCGATACGCTAACAGGTGAAGCAAGCAAACTGGACAATTCGGTTGTTGCCGCTGCCCGCAGGCGCGCCGTCATTCATTCAATCATCTTCGTGCTGGGATTCTCCCTTGTCTTCACAGCCCTTGGCGCAGGAGCTTCCGGTATCGGACAATTGCTTCGGGCGCACATGGATACGCTGGCAATGGTTGCGGGCATCATTATCATCGTGATGGGGCTGCATTTCCTGGGCCTTTTCAAGATCGGTTTACTTTATCGCGAGGCACGCTTCAGTTCCACAAAGGCCGGGCTTGTCGGCTCCTTTCTCATGGGACTTGCCTTCGCCTTTGGATGGACACCATGTATCGGACCGGTACTGGGCGTCATTCTCGCCATGGCATCAAGCAGCAATTCGGTGGCCGAGGGCGCCGGCATGCTGGCAGTCTATTCTGCCGGGCTGGGAATTCCGTTTCTGCTCGCAGCGTTATTCATCGGCCCCTTCATGCAGTTTCTCGCCCGTTTCAGGAAGCATCTCGGCACGATGGAGAAGGTCACTGGCGGACTTCTCGTCGTTACCGGTATCCTATTCCTGACTGGCGGCATGCAGACCATGTCGTTCTGGCTGCTTGAGAACTTCCCGGCGCTCGGCCAGCTTGGTTGATACGCATTTCAGGGCTGACTTTCATATTCGCACTTGTTGATTTATCTCAAGGGCGCGGTTGACAGGACCATGCTAGAACGCCATCCAGATCACGATCAGACAATACAATTACAAGGCTTGTACAATGACGGCTGCTGTGGAAAGCGAACAACTGGTATCCAGCGACCTGCCGAATGGCGTGTATCCCCTTCCGGTCAAAGATGTGCGGCACTATACGGACCGCCTGTTCTGGTTCAGGACCGAACGCCCCGCCGAATTTCGCTTCCGCTCGGGCGAATTCGTCATGATCGGCCTGCCGCCGGAAGTTATGGGCGGCAAGACTATCTGGCGGGCCTATTCCATTGCCTCCCCAAGCTGGGAAGAGGACATAGACTTTTATTCCATCAAGGTGACTGACGGCCCTCTAACCTCGAAGTTGCAGAAGATCCAGCCTGGCGACACGGTGTGGATGCGCAAGAAACCAACCGGAACCCTGGTTCACGACGCGCTGATACCCGGGGAGCATCTTTTCCTGTTGTGTACCGGCACCGGCATCGCGCCCTTTGCCTCGATCATCCGAGATCCCGAGACCTATGAAAAATTCAGGAAGGTATACCTGATCCACACCTGCCGGGAAAATGCGGAATTGCAGTACGGCTACGACCTCATCGAGGAGATTAACAATCATGAGTTCCTGCCGGAAATCGTCGGTGACAAGCTCGTTCACTGGACAAGCTGCACCAGGGAAGCTGCCGATGGATCGAAGGGCGTGCATGCAGGCCGTATGTCCGACCTGATGCGTTCAGGGGCGCTATATGAGGAATTGGGGATTGAGCCGCTCAACAAGGCCACCGACCGCGTCATGATCTGCGGATCGATGGCCATGCTGCAAGATACAAAACAGATGTGCGAGGAAGCCGGCCTTGTGGAAGGGTCAAACTCCCAACCGGGTGAATTCGTGATCGAACGGGCATTCGTGGGCTGACCAAACCCGCGGTTATTCGCCCAACAAGCGTTCAATGGGTGCGAAATCGTCAGTAAGCATCATCGGCTTGCGCGCCTCCAGGACCTGGGTCACAAAGGTCGAACCCAAGGCTGCAAATTGTTTTCTTCCCGGCCTTTCAACAAGAAAGTCATCAAAAGCAGAACGTTCCCTGCCCGCAGCAAGGACGAAAACCCTTCGCTGCCCTGGTTCGGGTCGCGCTACCTGTGTCCAGATTTCAACATTTGGGAACACGCTGCCAAGCGTCTTGTGAATCGCAGCCAGCGCGTCCAGTCCTTCGACAAAGTCTATGACATTCATCAGGAAGAGGCCGTCAGGTTCGAGCCTGGTTTTTACGAGTTCGAAGAACTCCCTTGTTACCAGATGAGCGGGAACCGCAATATCGCCGAATGCATCGCCCACGATAACGTCAAATTTTCTGCCTGCGTGAGTGAGCAAGACCCGCCGTGCATCATCGTGGATGATTTCGACGCCCTGCGGATCGAACCAGAATTCGTTGATCGCCCAGTCGGTCACGCTTGGGTCTATTTCCGCAACGGTGATTGCGCCCGTCTCCCGATCCGACCATGCGCGTGGAACCGAATAGGTGCCGCCGCCTATGAAGAAGGCTGAAAACTCACGTTCCCCCATCCTGCGACGGGCGATTTCGTCGAGCATCGCCATGAATTCGGTATGCATTTCCCGGGGATGATTTTTCGAACTTGTCCCGTGCGAAAGGTGATCCAGAACCATCAGCCGAACCGGATTATCCGGATCTTCGGAAATATCGACAACGCGGATGCAATAGTACTGGCTTTCCTCCACACAAGGATCCAGTCGCGTGACAGAGAACAGGCCCAGCCCCAGGGCAAAGACTGCAAACGCCAGGGCGGGCACCTGTTGATGAATGTGGTTGCCCGAGAGTATGAAAAGCGAGATGGCTGCACCAACATAGACGACCGTGACGATTGCAAGGGTAATCGCACTTCCCAGCCAGGGAATGAACACGAAACCGGCAAGAAGTGTACCGCCGATTGCTCCCACCGCGCCAGCAACGAACATGGCACCAAGCGCCCTACCCGCGGTGCCGGGATCGGCCGATTTTATTGCAACATGCGCCAGAACCGGTGCGGGTACACCGGCAAAAAGCGACGGCAGGAAGAAAGCCCCAATCGTCAGCATGACAATTGTGGAAACCGGGTCAGACGTCGTATTCATGACAGGGTCGGCTATGAAGCGAAGAACGAGGATCGCGGATGCTGTTGTGATAGCTGCAGCTATCATGAGCCAGGCAGTATGGGAAAGGGATTTGGCAGTTGGCAGTTCTGCGATCCTGCCTCCCCACCAATGGCCTACAGAAAAACCCGCCAGCACAACAGCGATGATTGAAGTCCAAGTATACAGGGACATCCCCACATAGGGCGCAAGGATGCGTCCTGCAACGATCTCAACGACAAGGCTGGCAGCTGAAACGAGCGCCTGGAGAGCAACCAGGACGAAGATGAAAAGGCGCATGCGGTCTGACAAATCTTAACACCCGGCAAATACAGAAATACAATTGAATCGGAGGCACCGCGCCATCAATGGCAGTCCACGGTCCAGTTCCCTGCAAGAAAGGATGCCATTTTTCGAATATATTACAAAGCCAAAAGATCGGATGCCGGAATTTTGGCATTTTCCACAATCGCGTGATTGGCAGGGCAATTTGAGGTGGCCAAAGCGTGGCAACCCACGCTTGCCTGGACTAGGATGACACCATGCCTTGCCTCTCGCAGAAACGCGGGTTGAACCATTGGCAGCCTATCCCTTTAGTATCATCTCGTCGGGACCATAGGGGAAGTTGGTGATGTTCTCGGCGCCGTCCTCTGTCAGGATGAAGATGTCGTGTTCGCGATAGCCACCTGCCCCCGGCTGGCCTTCGGGGATCATGATCATCGGTTCCATGGAGACCACCATTCCCGGCTCAAGCACTGTGTCGATATCCTCGCGCAGCTCAACGCCCGCCTCACGCCCGTAATAGTGTGAAAGCACGCCGAAGGAATGGCCATATCCAAAGGAGCGGAATTTGAGCAGATTCCAGGAACGGTACATGTCGTTGAGCTGATGCGCGATCTGTGAACATTTCATTCCGGGCTTGATGAGATCGGAACCGACCCGCATGATCTCGCAGTTCTTCTGCCAAAGGTCGAGATGGGCGTCGGAGACTTCGCTCATGAACATGGTGCGTTCGATCGCGGTATAATAACCGAAGATCATCGGGAAGCAATTGAGTGAGAGAATGTCGCCGCGCTGCACCTTCTTGTTGGTCACCGGGTTATGAGCGCCGTCGGTCATGATGCCGGACTGGAACCAGGTCCATGTATCCATCAGTTCGACAAAGGGGAAACTGTCGGCGATTTCACGTGTCATTGCATTGGTGGAAGCAATCGCCACCTCGTGTTCGCGCACCCCTTCGCCGACCGCGTCCATGCAGGCCCTGGCGCCAATATTGCAAATGCGGGTTCCCTCACGAATAAGCGCATGCTCCTCAGCGGACTTGATAGCCCGCATCCACATGCTGGCCTGCGCGACATCAACAAATTCAACGCCTGGGAAGGCGGCTTCGAAACGGTTCATGAGGTCAAGGTTGACATGATCAAATTCCAGGCCGACGCGCCTGACGCCCGGTTTCAGCGCCTGGCGGATTGCCTTGAAATAGCTGTCACGCCGCCAGTCGGTGTAAACCAGGTTGTTGCCATGGGACCGGCGCCAGGGCTGGCCGCCGTCGATGCCGGCGCTGATGGTCGTGGCGCTGTCAGCGTCGACCACAAAACCGTAGTTCCTCCCGAAACGACAATAGAGAAAGCCTGAATAATAGCAGATGCCGTGATAGGAGGTCAGGATCGCCGCGTCGATGTCGTTTGCAGCCAGGTAATGACGCAAGGCGTTCTGGCGGCGGTCCATTTCTGAGGCAGAAAACGGGGAGAATTCCTTTTCACCATTTTCCCATTGGGTGACATGGAGCATGTCTTGTGTGCGGTCGGTATTGATGTTGGCACGTGCAAGGCCTTCAACCGGCGCGCCGAATTGTACTTCATTCTGAATGGTCATGTGTTTCATCTCCGAAGCAGCCGGCATGCTTTTGCGGCAGCTTCTGTATGGCCTGATGGCATCCGCCCTATTGCGGGAATACGTTGGCCGAGATGCGTTCGATGCTAGCGCCAAAACCGCAGATTGCCGCTACTGACGTTGACATTTCATGTCGGAAACAGAGCATGAAAAAGCCCGCTGCAGCGGGCGGGCTGTTCCATTCCTCAAATGGTGAGTTGTGCCACTAACCTGGTGTCAGGCCACGCAGCCGCTCCGAGCGGCGCCTGAGCAGTTCCAGCACAGTCAGCAGCACGATCGAAATTGCCACCATGATTGTTGCCACCGCAAGAATGGTGGGCGAAATCTGTTCGCGCAGGCCGATGAACATCTGCCATGGCAAGGTCTTCTGGGCCGCAGAACCAATGAAGAGGACAACCACCACTTCATCGAAAGACGTGATGAAGGCAAACAGCGCGCCCGAGACAACACCCGGAATGATAAGCGGCATCTGTACCTTGAAGAAGGTGGTCACCGGGTTGGCTCCCAGATTGGCCGCGGCGCGGGTAAGCGAACGGTCAAAACCGACAAGCGTTGCAGTAACGGTGATGATGACAAAGGGAACTCCCAGCGCCGCATGGGCAAGGATGACCTTCACATATCCGACGAAGCCCTGGCTGAAGCCGACACTGTCCTCGAGGAAATTGCCGATACGGGTGTAGAAGAAATACATGCCGGTCGCAGAGATGATCAGCGGCACGATCATCGGCGAGATCAGCGTTGCCATGATTGCGCGGCGGAATGGCACATGGCTCTGTGACAGGCCGATGGCTGCAAGCGTTCCGAACACTGTCGCCAGCAGGGTGGCGATTGGCGCGATAATGAAGGAATTCTTCAATGCCAGCTGCCAGTCCGGCGTGCCCAGGAAATCCTGATAATGCTTCAGGGAATAGCCGTCCGGATCAAGTGCGAGCATTTCCTTCGTGAAGGTGAAGAAATTCTGCGCATTGAAGGAAAGCGGAATAATGATGATGATCGGTGCGATCAGGAAGAAGAAGATGAAACCACAAATTCCCATCCGGAAGAAGTGGTGCCACAGTACCTGGTTGCTCGAGGCATAGGGCGGTAGGCCTGCGCGATAATCGCCACTCGCAAGCCAGTAGCTGGCATTGCTCACGATCAGGCCGATGATGGCGCCTGCAAAAGCTCCACCGAGGCCGCCAAGCCAAAGGCCGACAAGTCCGATCAGCAACATTGTTGCCAGCCGGCCAGTGGTCCGATTGGGGACGGATGTCGTCAGAACATAGGCAATAGCTGCTCCGATGATACCGCCAGCTACAAGGCCGGCCAGGCCATTGTTCAAGGAAAGGCCCCAAAGAAACCCGAAAACGGCTCCCAGTCCGGCTATGAGCGGAACGACAAAACCTGTGAGGCTGGGACGGAAGGCGGAAAGTGTCTTGGTTGCCATTTTCTTTATCCGAGCTTTACGTTGTCGATACCGACGATCCGGTCGTACAGCCAGTACAGGCCGAGCACGAGAACAAGGAGGATCGCACCGAGCGCTGCTGCCAACCCCCAGTTGAGCGAGGAGGAAATATGATAGGCGATACGGTTGGAAATGAAGACACCAGAGGTGCCACCGACCAGTTCAGGCGTGATGTAGTAGCCTATCGCCAGGATGAAAACGAGAATGGAACCAGCGCCAATTCCCGGGATGGTGTTGGGAAAATAGATTTTCCAGAAAGTTGTCCAGTCAGTCGCGCCCATTGATTTTGCCGCGCGCACATAGGATGGCGAAATCGTTTTCATTACCGAGTACAGGGGAAGGATCATGAAGGGTAACAGGATATGCGTCATCGCAATCACGGTGCCGGTCATGTTGTTGATCATCACGAGGCGCCCGGCATTGTCGATGAGGCCTATCCAGACAAGAAGGTCATTGATCACCCCCTGTTGCTGAAGGAGCACCTTCCAGGACGATGTTCGCACCAGCAGCGATGTCCAGAATGGCAGCAATACAAGGATCAGCAAAAGGTTGGAGGTTCGCACTGGTAATGTAGCGAGTAGATAGGCAATCGGATAACCGAGCAGGATGCATGAAAATGTAATGACCAGGCTCATGAACATGGTCCGCCCGAACAGCATCAGGTAGATGCTCTCATTGTCCGGTTTGCTGTGAACGCCATCAATCCTGCGTTCGGCATCCACTGCGGCGAGGAAATATCCATCCGTCAATTCCGGACTCAGACGGCGGATGGTTGCCCAGTTTTCAACGGACTCCCAATCCTTGTCGATTTCCACGAATTGTTGCTTGTAGTTGCTTTGGGGCAGGTTTGGCGCTGCGGAGGCCATGCCGGAAAACATATCGGCCAGTGTGGTGTTCTCGCTGGAAGCCAGTGATTCCAGTGTCTCTGCGGGCATATCACGCAAATCTCTCAGAAGCGCGCTGTAGGTATAATGATATGGCACCATCGCCGAGGGCTCGGCATCCATGCCTTCATCTGACCAGACATAGGCTTGAAAATTGTCCCAGGCTATCGAAGTCGCAGGAAAGGCCGCGGGCCATTCATCAGATGCGCGCAATGCTTGCCATCCCTCCACTGCGCCCCAGGCAGGGTCGATCTCCGTAAGAGCCTCGACCTGGGAAGGATTCTCCATCCTGGCGACCTGGCGGCCGGACTTCCGGAACAGGCTGGATATCCCGGGCTGGTCGTAGTTGAGGCGCGAGCCCAGACGGGTATGGGACTTTTCTTCCTGGGCGCGCATCATGTCATCTGCAAGTGCGGCGAATACGTCCTCTCCAGGTGCTTCCCCTGATCTGGGATCCCAGTCCTGAACGGCCAGGACAGTACCGGGCAAGGTGTCCTTCACGATGCTGTTTTCAACAGATCGAAAAAGCATGTCAGCAATTGGAAAAATAAAGGTGATGAGGATGAAGACAAGAAGCGGGGCGATCAGCATCAGCGCCCGGAATTTCTCGCGGCGCAAGGCGCGGGAAAGAGACTTTTTCAAAGGAGTGCCATCATGAGTGGTCAGCACCGTTTTGCGCGCTGGTGCAGAAACTGCAACTGTTACGGATGCCGGATCGCTCATTGTACTTCCCCAATCGCAATTCAAATGAGAGGCCGGGAATAGGCCCGACCTCTCTCGTCAGTCAAAGGCTTATTGTGCAAGCCAAGCCTGGAACTTTGCGTCCAGGTCGTCGCGATTGTCAGCCCACCACTCGTAGTTATAGAGGAAGGTGTTTGTCGCGTTTTCCGGGTTGGTAGGCATGTGTGGTGCCATGTCGATACCCAGTTCAGCATGCTGTCCAACCAGTGGAGCTGACGACTTGCGTGCAGGTCCGTAGGAGATGTACTTCGCTTGATCCGCGAGACGCTGTGTATCGGTCGCGAACTTGACGAAATGCAGGGCACGATTCATGCGGTCTTCCGGCAGGTCGGCAGGGATGATCCAGCCGTCAAGGTCGAACACCTGGGCATCCCAGAGCATTGCAACAGGCTGCTTCTGCTCTTCGATAACGGAGAACAGGCGACCATTATAGGTGGAACCGATTACAACCTCACCATCAGCAAGAAGCTGTGGGGTTTCGGCACCTGCTGACCACCAGACAACCTGATCCTTGATTGTGGCAAGCTTGTCGAGAGCTTGCTGCACGCCTTCAGGTGTGTCGAGCACATCGTAGACGTTTTCCTTGGCGACGCCGTCACAGATAAGGGCCCATTCCATGTTGTTGATCGGACGCTTCTCAAGTGCACGCTTGCCGGGGAATGCCTCAAGGTCAAAGACCGCGCAGACATCTTCAGGCGTCTTGCCATTCCAGGCGTCAACGTCGGTCCGGTAGCCGAATGTGGTCGAGTAAACGATCTGTGGAATATAGCAGTCAGAAACGATCAGGTCGCCGAAGTCTTCGCTGGCTGAAGTGCCGTCAGGTGCTGCAGCCAGTTCATTGTCGAAATCCATTTCGCGGGCAAGGCCCTCGTCGCAAAGGCGGATCGCGTCGGAGGCAACCACGTCAACCACATCCCAGGTCACGTTGTTTGCCTCGTTCATTGCGCGCATCTTGGCAACTGCTTCGTTGGAAGCTTCTTCCCAGACGATGCTAACGCCGGTCATTTCGGCGTAAGGTTCTGCATAGGCCTTGATCTGTGAATTCTGGTAGGCACCGCCCCAGGACACGAGGGTCATGGCATCTGCGCAGTTTTCGCATTCGGCCAGTGAATGACTGCCGGAGGTGGCGGCAATGCTGGAAGCACCAAGCATCACACCAGCTGCCGCAGTCGACATCAGAAGTGATTTAAGTTTCATTGTATTCTCCCTTTGTTTGAACCGGCTATGGCCGGCCATTTCATTGCACCTTTTCGCAGGAGCAATCTCGTTGGCACACAGATCTGGATTGTCAAAACGCCCGGAAGGGCATCAGGTCACCGGATCCAGTGCCTTGCAGTCAACCGCGGCCCACCCGATCTTGTGGGTCTGCCCGGCTGCCAGCGGACGCCTTTGTCCGCGATTCCTCACCTTGACGATGAATTCGGGGTTGCCGCACACCGACATGACGATGCGCAGGTGATCGCCCAGATAAAGTATCTCGATGATCTTGCCCTCGACGACGTTTTCAAGTTCAGCAGGATTGTCAAATTCCACGCGCTCGGGACGCAGTGAAATCGTTGTGCGATCGCCAACCGCATCAACATTGATGGCTTCGGCCTTCAACTTTGTGCCATCATCGAGCATCACCTCGCAAATATTCTTTTCGAGTTTCGTAACCTTGCCGGTCAACGTATTGTTCTCGCCAATGAACTGCGCCACGAAAGAATTTTTCGGGCTCTCATATAGTTCATCAGGTGGAGACAATTGCTGAATGACGCCATCTTCAAAAACGGCTACACGATCCGACATCGTCAGTGCCTCGGTCTGATCGTGCGTGACATAGACGACCGTAACGCCGAGATTTTCGTGGATATGCTTGATTTCATACTGCATCTGCTCGCGTAGCTGCTTGTCGAGCGCTCCAAGCGGCTCATCCATCAGTACCAGTTCGGGATCAAATACCAGCGCACGGGCCACTGCCACGCGCTGCTGCTGGCCACCGGACAATTGAGCAGGACGCCGGTTGCCAAATGCACCCAGTTCCACCATTTCAAGCGCCCGCTTTACCTTTGCTTCCTGATCGGACTTGCTGAGTTTTCTGATCTGGAGTGGAAATGCGAGGTTTTCCGCGACGCTCATATGCGGAAAAAGCGCATAGTTCTGAAACACCATGCCGATGCCGCGCTTATAGGGCGGGACATTGTTGATCGGCTTGTTATTGAGGAAGATTTCACCGTGGGTAGCAGGTTCGAAACCGGCGAGCATCATCAGGCAGGTAGTCTTGCCCGACCCTGACGGGCCAAGCATGGTGAGAAATTCGCCAGGCGCGATGTCAAGATTAAGATCTTTGACGACGAGGTTTTCCCCGTCATAGCTTTTTTGTACTTTTTCAAAGCGCACAGCTGCGCCTTTAGTTGAACTCATCAAAAAGTGGTCCTCTCCCTCGGTCCCAAAACCGTAATTTTTGAAAGCATATAGCTTTCAAGAAGTGTTTCAACCGTCAAATGAACAGAAAAATGGGCAAATTGCCTGTCTGGAAAGCGACAAAGGCGTATCTTGTTTGACAGGGCATGCAAAAAAAGAAGGCTACGAGCCCTCTCCCCTGATCACCGATTAATCGCCATTACACCTATTCGGCCTATCAAAAAGGCAACTCTGCGATCCAATACCGATGTCAGCCCAACTTTTGGGCGGTTGCCGATTCCAGCTCTGCAAAATGCGCAGGTCTGGCATGTGCAGCCCTGCTCTCAGTCTGCCGCCAGATTCGCGAATTCAAACAAGGTACTGTCCAACAGATGGGAAGGACGAACATTCGTCAGGGCCCTGATCATCGTATCCTTGCGACCGGGCATGCGTTTTTCAATGTCGGCCAGCATGGCTTTCATTGAATTGCGCTGAAGCCCGTCCTGGCTGCCACACAGGTCACAGGGTATGATCGGGAAGTCCATGAACCGGGCAAATTTCTCAAGATCGTCTTCGGCAGCGAATGCAAGCGGGCGCAGGACCAGCATTTCCTTTTCGTCGTTCAGCAGCTTCGGAGGCATGCCGGCGAGACGGCCACCATGGAAAAGGTTCATGAAGAAGGTTTCAAGGACGTCTTCGCGGTGATGACCGAGAACAAGCGCATCGCAGCCCTCCTCACGCGCGATGCGATAAAGGTTACCGCGACGCAGACGCGAACAAAGCGAACAATATGTACTGCCCTGCGGAATTTTTTCCGTAACGATCGAATAGGTGTCCTTGTATTCTATGCGGTGCGGCACCCCGATGCGCTCGAGATATGCCGGGAGAACGTGTTTTGGAAAGTTCGGCTGTCCCTGGTCCAGGTTGCAGGCCAAAAGGTCCACATCAAGCAGCCCCCGCCATTGCAGATCGAGCAGTATGGCGAGAAGGCCGTAGCTGTCCTTACCGCCTGATAATCCGACCAGCCAGCGCGGACGCCCGCCCCTGCCGGATGGCGCTCGTTCGATCATGTTGAAATTCTCGACTGCCTCACGAACATGGCGGACCAGACGCTTGCGCAGTTTCCTGAATTCAACGGAGGAAGGTGCACCGATAAATACCGGATGCGCACTGTCGGCTTCCGACTGCTTCGTGATGGGGGTCAAGTCGTTCATGTCGTCCGTGTACACCAAGTGGGTCGGCCTGCCTAGATTCCCCTTGATGTAGTCTTGCGGTTGGGACGGTGTTCCGGCGGGAGGCAATTCCAGTCAGGGCCGCGAACTCATCCTAAGGCCGTAATATGGCACTTGCCGCCCCACCTTTGCCAGCAGATGAGTAGTCGCCAGGCAAAGGCTCGCGACCCAACTGATCGGGTCGATGAATGCATCCCAAAGATTATTGCCCGGCGCAAGATCCGTCAGCCAAACAAGCATGCCAAATGTCACCCATATCAGCGTCATGTATGATCGGAACACAAGGCCCGCCACAAGCACAACAGCAGGAAGGATAAGCCAGACCGACGGTTCAAAGCCCAATGAATAAACGGGAAATACGAGAATCCCCAAGGCGGAACAATAGAGAATGGCACCCAGCAGAGCGACGAAGCAAACGAACACAGCCTCGTCCCTGCCAGCGACCGCCCTTCGTTGGGAGAATAGCGAAATAAGGCTGAAACCGCACAGAACGAAGAAGGCCGAAGATAGCGGGCCTATCGCAGAATTCACAAAATCGTACAGTGTAAGCCAGCGTCCGGGCGTTACAAAAAGGATGGCAAGGACCAGAAGCGACACAAGGAAAATGATGATGGGCCGCCAGCGGGTGAAAGCAAGGATAAGCAAAACAGCGAAGATAACAGCAAGCGCCGATCCAAACGCCTGATATGTTGGCTGAAGAAAGGAAAGATCAGGAAAAACCGTCACAAGCGTAAACCCTCTATCTTTCAAGATGGCTGGCTACCCAGTCCTGGGAGAAGTGCGCGTGATAAATTGAAGCTTCCTTCTTGTTACTGTAAATCAGGTGAATACGGTCCTGCCTGTCGGTGATGAGCGTGCAATAGGCGTAGGGCCTCTGATCACCGCCGATACTGAATTGGTGACGAATGCGTTGCCAATCCGCCTCTGGTGCGGAGCGATATGCAAGACGAAAATTGCTCCGCGAGTCCGGGTGATCGTTGAAGGCCATCAAGGTGCCGCCATTCTCCAGTTGAATACCACAAACCGGAGCACCTGGATTGGGCAGGCTTGTCGGCGTTGGATCAGACCAGGTCAACCCTCCATCGCTGCTGTCGCTCTGATAAACGTTGTGGCTCATCTCATCTGCCGGACGAAGAAAAGCCTCTACCGTGTCGCCCGCTGGCGGCATTACCATTGGCTGCAGACCATGTGCGATGCGGTCGAACATGAAGCGGACATCCACCACTTCGCCGGTCTGGGAGAGCACGGCAAGCTTGGGATAATAGCCAATCATCTCAAAGTGGAGCGGCAAGGCAATATTCCCGCCTTCGAGGCATACCGAAGGCTGCTTGACCAGGGTTGAGATATTGAACATCGGTGAGGTGTGCAAAGTGCTCGCAGGGCCCCAGCTGTGCCCGTGATCCGTACTTGCCCTGAAACTAATGCGCGACGTCGCCCAGCCACCCAGGGATGGCGACACGTAAAACAGCCAGGTATCACCATTTGATGCCCTTGCCAGCAAAGGGTTGCCGATCGTGTTGATGTACACACCACGTTCAAGACTGTCGCTTCGGGCTGTAAGCAGGATTTGCGGATCGGACCATTTCCCGTTTTCAAAACGCGCTGTCATCAGTCCTGTTTCAGGTGCTGCCTCTTCTTCGCCCATAAACCAGATTGCCTGGATGCTGCCATCACCATGTTCAATGATCGAAGGACTATGCGCTATTCCGTCTTCTGCATCATAGATTGACGAGATCGCATATTCGGGAAATTGCGCTGGCGCGGATGACCGGTAGTCCATTGGGGATGGCTCGCATTTGACCATTCTTGCAAGCCGTGCATCGTTTGCATCAGCGGTGAACCATGCTGCGCAGACAAGAATCGATCCCACCGCAAAAAGCAGAAGCAGCTCGATACTTTTCGACATGCCTGCAATTTTGCCCAAAATTATAGTCCCTGAAACAAGAAAACGCCCCGGCAAGAACCGGAGCGTTTGCAATTAACTTCAACAGTCCGGGCGATGCAACCAAAACCTGCATCCGAATTCCCGCTCCTGTGAATGATCAGCGTGAGTAGAACTCGACCACAAGGTTTGGTTCCATCTGGACCGGATAAGGAATATCACCCAGCTCGGGAACACGCACATAGGTTGCTGTCATCTTGCCGTGATCGACCTCCAGATAATCAGGCACGTCGCGCTCGGCCAGCTGGCTGGCTTCGATAACGAGAACCAGCTGTTTGGACTTTTCGCGAACCTCGATCACGTCGCCAGCCTTGCAGCGATATGAAGGAATGTTCACACGGCGACCGTTTACGTTGACATGGCCATGATTGACGAACTGGCGAGCGGCAAAAACGGTCGGCACGAACTTGGCACGATAGACCAGGGCATCCAGACGGCTTTCCAGCAGACCAACCAGTTTTTCACCTGTATCACCGCGCTGACGGGCAGCTTCGGCGTAAATGCGGCGGAACTGTTTTTCGGTAATTGAGCCGTAATAGCCCTTCAGCTTCTGCTTGGCGCGCAACTGAACGCCGAAATCCGAAAGCTTGTTCTTGCGGCGCTGACCGTGCTGGCCAGGTCCGAATTCGCGCTTGTTGACCGGGGACTTCGGACGGCCCCAAATGTTTTCGCCCATGCGGCGGTCGATTTTATACTTGGCTGAGATACGCTTGCTCACAGCATTTCCTTTCAAACAGTTACAGGCATTACCTGATGTAACGCCCAGAAGGAAACGCACCCTCCTCTGCCAGTCTTTTTCACCGGCTGACAGAAACCCTTGCGCACGTTTTGCATTGGGTTTCACGGGACACGTCAAAAAAGAACCGGCCAAAGAGGCCGGAACTGCGCGGTGGATAAGGGATTGCCGGGTTTGTGTCAAGGCAAATGGCAGGTTTTACGGCAGCTGGCATCGCCCTGCCACCAAGCACGGAAGAAAAAAGCCAAAAACAATCACTAGCCTGTTGCTCAATAGCCGGCTTCCATGGGCATAACCAGTTCTGCAACAAATCCCTCCGGCCGGTATTCGAGCCTCGCCCGGCCGTCCCTGAATCTCTTGACGGACATTTCGATCAGCCTTGTACCAAAACCGTCCTCTTCAGGTTCTGCAATCGGCGGGCCTCCGCATTCTTCCCATCGAAATCGGAAGGTGGTTCCCTGGTGTTCGTCGATTCGTTCCCAGGATAGTTTCACCTTGCCACCGGGTCCTGACAGCGAACCGTATTTTGCCGCGTTGGTTGCCAACTCATGCAGGATCAGACCGAGTGTGTGGGCCGTGGTTCCGCCCAGCAGAAGAATGGAGCCGTTCAATTCCAATGTGCCCGAGCGAGCCGACGCATAAGGTCCGACCTGAACCTCGATCATGTCGCGTATGTCCACACCGCCACCTATCTGGTCGGTTATGATGTCATGCGCAGCCGACATTGCCTGCAGCCGGGCCTGGAATACTTTGCTGAATTGTTCCAGCGAGCCCGACGATCTTATGGTCTGGTTGCTTATTGCCTGAATGGTGGCGAGTGAGTTCTTGACCCGGTGTTTGAGTTCGCCCAGCAGCAAGTCGCGATAACGGTCCTGGTTCTTTGAATCCGTGATGTCAGAAACAATCCCAGTGAACCATACGGGCTTGCGCGATTTATCATCGTTTTCGTGTCGGAAGCGGCCGGAAACCATTACCCAGCCCTCTTTCCCTGCCTTGGGCCCCTTGGACGGCCTGGTCCGGTATTGAATGAAGACATGGCCGTCGCTGCTCTTTTTGTCGGGTCCCGAAAGAGAGTTGGCAACCAACTGTCGGTCATCTGAGTGGATGTACTCAAACACCTCCTCAATACATATCCTGCTCCCCTCGAAATCGGCACCAAAAATCTCCTTGGTCCGTTCGTCCCAATAGGCAACTCCAGCCACGGGGTCGAATTCGGCCACTCCCAGATTTGCTGCTTTCAGCGCGGTGTTCAACCGCCGTTCGCTCTCACGCAGATCGCGTTCGAAACGCTTGCGCTCGGTAATGTCGATCCCCGACGGAATCAACTGGAATACCTTGCCATCCTTGTCGAGTAGCGGAACAAGTTGAAAATCGATTGTGATCAGGCGACCATCAGCAACCATAACCTCCACGTCGTAGCGTACCACCCGGCCACGAGCGGCCCTGTTTACGGCAGCCTTCAACTGGTTCTGCACCCGTTTGGAATGTGTCCACCAAAAGCACTCCCAAAAAGGTTTACCGATCACATCTTCCAGAACAAGTCCGGCAGCCAACAGCGCCGTTTCGTTGGCATCCAACATGTTGCCGTCAAGATCAAGCCTGCCCACGAATGACAAGAGCGAGTTGATGGTTTCACGTGCCTCTGCCTCACGCTGGGCGGCCAATCGCGTCAGGCTGACCAACCTGCTGATGTCGCTCAGGGCGCCGATCACGCCTACAACTTCGCCATTCTCACCAAAATCCGGCACAAAGTTAACCTGAAGATGGCTGGACTGGCGACCCACCTTTGTTTCAATTTCAAAGGTCACGTCCTCGCCATCCAGGGCGCGGGCAAGAAATGGCTTGCTCTTTTTCAGTTCGGTCCGGCCCATGACCTGGCTGACATGTTTGCCAACTACCTGACCAGCATCTAGACCCTGATGTTCAAGATAGGCCTTGTTGGCAAATTCATATACAAGTTGGGTGTTTATGATGATGAGCATTGCCGGCGCGTTGTCGCTGACCTTGGCCAGTCTCTTGCGCGCAGCTGTCAGGTCGCGAGAAATCTGGGCCGGCGTAGTCGTTTCCAATACGGAAATGGAGGCACCCAGAAAGTTGCCCAGATCATCAAACACGGGAGTCCAGTACTCGTCCCAGGTACGTGTGACGTCCGGAATTGCGCGGGTTTCACCTGTTATCCTGATCGGCCCCATTCGCCTTCCGGTAATTTCAAGTTCGCGCATCCTTACACGAGCCTGATCAGCCAGCGAAGGTGTGATCTCCTCGACTGTCCTGCCGATGTGTTCCTCAGGGCTGACTCCATTCATTTCTGCGAGAGCGCTGTTGATCCGAACAAAGCGCATGTCCTTGTCGATGAATGTCAGGCCAAGGTTGGGGTCGCTATAGATTGCCTGCAACTCTTGGATTGAAGAGTCCGGCATTACTTCGCTGTCAGCTGCGGTTGCGGGCGGGAACACAGGCCTGTCTCGCCCTGCCCCCTGGTCTTTCTCCATGCCATCGCCTCACAATACTGTGCCGCAAGTAAGGGACATACTAGAAAGCGGTTGATGGCGGGTCAAGGTGAGCCGGATTTCCGTGTCTTTGCGCATTTGGCGAAGGCGTGCTCGATGGAAAGCGTCAAAGCAGTTTGAGGCCAAATCCGCGCAGGAGTTTGACGGTAAGGGGATCCACATTGCCACTGGTGAAAATGGCGATGTCGTCTTCGAGAACTTCGCCTTTTTGCGTCGAAGTAGGCACCTTTTCCAGCAGGGTAAGCGCACGCCGGGCTATGGCCTCTGAGGTATCGATCCAGTCAACCGGCCAGGGCGCCATCTTGCGCATGCGGTTTACCAGAAACGGATAATGGGTGCAGGCAAGGACGATTATATCGGTTCTCCTGCCATCCTTTTCGACAAAACACGGCTCGATTTGCGAGCGCACCGCATCCTCGTCCACCATGGCGCCGCGCATATAGTTCTCCGCCAACGCCGCCAGTTTCGTGCTGCCTACAAGATGCACCTCAACCTTGCTTGCCCAGTCCTTTATGAGATCGCGGGTATATTGGCGGCGAACAGTTCCAGGTGTTGCCAGAACTGACACGAGTCCGGAGCGTGTGCGCTCGGCAGCGGGCTTGATCGCAGGAACCGTGCCGACGAAGACCTCATCGGGATAGATTTCGCGCAATTTTTCGATGGCCAGCGTCGAAGCGGTATTGCAGGCAATGACGATGATTTCAGGCTTCCAGCGCTTGATCAGTTCACCAAACAGGCTTACCATGCGCGACAACAACGCCTCTTCTTCCCAGTCACCGTAGGGAAAGGCAGCGTCATCTGCGACATATATGAACCGGCGGTCTGGCATCAGTACACGCGCCTCACGCAGTACCGTTAACCCGCCAAAGCCGGAATCGAATATCAGAACGCTCATTTCGAGATATCCGCTCTTGCTGGGCGGTTTGTGCGTTTGTCCGCTTTGCCTCTTCCGGAACGGTCCGTTGCCTCCCGGCCTTTTGCCTTGCGGATTGGTGCCTCAGGCTCGCTGCTTTTTTCAACCGAAGAAGACCTCACCTTTCCTGGCTGCCCACCGTCGTCAACCGGTTCAAACGCGCTCTCGGTGGCCACCTTTTTAATATGTGTTTCTCCGCGTAGCTCGAGCCCGCCATCCGGGGTGAAACGAAAGACGCTGCGCTTTCGTGCAAACAGCCTTGCGTAATAATAACTGAATGCTGCACCGAACAGAAAACCGGCCATTGCATCGGATGGAAAATGTACGCCGATTGCGGGGCGGGAAAATGCAATCCATGCACCCAGAACCAGAAGGAAAACCCGGAAACGGGGAAACAGCAGCGCCAAAGCCATTGCCAGGGCGCCGGCGGTCGTAGCATGCCCTGATGGAAAACTGCCAAAATCATAGTTGCTGGAAAGGTGCTGACTGAGCCATACCTGATCTTCGGGCGTGAAAGCCGGGCGTGCGCGGGCAAAGATCATTTTGAGTACATTGGTCGCCAGCCCGGAAAATGCGACGGCGGTAAAAAGAAACCAGGCTGACAACAGTACACGATGCCAGCGCCTTCGCGCTGCGCCACGGAATCGCTCCGAAGTGAGAACAGAAAACACCAGCATCAGAGCGCCACTGGCGTACAGTATCCAGTTGGAGTCCCCCAGATAGGTAAGCCATCCAAAAAATCCGTCCCGGGCCTGCATCATGCTGTCCAACCGGGCGATGTACAGCGCATCCACTGCCAGAACCATCAAGGCGATGAGGGACGCTACAATAACCAGAGCCTCAAGAAGCCTGAACCAGTTCGGGAATACCTCAAACCGGGTATCAAGACGCCTGTTGTGAATGAAGGCAAACCAGGCTGTTACTCCCGAAAACCAGGATGAAACGCCCTCTCCGGTCTTGGCTGCAATCGCCTTGACCTGTTCAACGGTGGATTTGTTCATCACGGCCATGCGGTTTTCCGGTGGGATGAGTTGGTCGCGTTCAGTCGCTTGCGGGAAGTCGGCCCCTGATACCACATTAATCATCCGTGTCAGTGACAAAAATGCGCCTTGTTGATCCAGGTGGACGATCAACATTGTTTGTATTTGACTACCTCGGCCAGGGCGCCCAAGCGATACGTCCATATTTTTGCAGTTCACCGGCTTTGCGGCAGGCCGTCCGTGATTTCGTAGTAATCGCCCTTGTCGTCGACAAAGATGTGCTTCGTCAATTTCAGTCCGGTGGGGTTATCGAAGCATCCAGCCATGATCGAGGTAAAGGGATCTTCCTCATGTTTCCAAAAAAGTGCGGAGCCGCAATGCCTGCAAAAGCCGCGTCTTGCTTCAGGGGAAGCATGGTACCAGGTCAGGTGCTCCCCGCCATGGACCGTGAGCGCATCATCCGGCGCATTGGTAGCCATGTAATAGCTTCCTGTCTGCTTGCGGCACTGGCTGCAATGACAGGCAACCATTTCGCGCATGGGTCCGCGCACCTCCAGCCGGACCTTTCCGCAAAGACAGGAGCCTTTTCGTAGTTCATCCATCATGGCTTGCTCCTCACAGGTTTGCTGCTTGATTCCTGCCATGATTTTTTGGGCTGTACCTGTGAAAACTTCGAAATCAAGCTGTCAGCAAAAGAAAAAGGCGGCTTGAAAGCCGCCTTTTGCAAATTCCGGAACGAGCGCCCGAGTGTCAAACAGCAACACGGTGCTGTTCAACACCGCGTTTTTCCTGAAGTTCCTCGGCAATCAGGAAGGCGAGCTCCAGCGACTGCATGGCATTTAGGCGCGGATCGCAGTGTGTATGATAGCGTTCGCCCAGATCCTCGTCTGATACAGCCCGGGCACCGCCGGTACATTCGGTAACATCCTTTCCGGTCATCTCGAAATGCACGCCGCCGGGGTAGCTTCCCTCGGCGCGGTGGACTGCAAAAAACTGCTGTACTTCCTTCAGTACGCGTTCAAATGGACGGGTCTTGTATCCGCTGGTCGAGGTGATCGTGTTGCCATGCATCGGATCGCAGGACCACACAACCTTGCGGCCCTCCCTTTCGACCGCGCGGATCAATTGCGGCAAATGTTCACCAACCTTGTCGGAGCCAAAGCGCGCGATCAGGGTCAGGCGGCCCGCCTCGTTTTCGGGATTGAGAATATCGATCAATCCGAGCAGGCCGTCGGGGGTGGTGCTCGGTCCGCATTTCAGACCGACAGGGTTCTTTACGCCACGGCAGAATTCGACATGCGCGTGATCCGGCTGGCGGGTACGATCACCAATCCAGAGCATGTGGCCGGAAGTGGCATAGTAATCACCGCTGGTTGAATCGACGCGAGTCATCGCTTCTTCGTAACCCAGCAGAAGCGCTTCATGGCTGGTATAGAAATCCGTCTCGCGCAGGCGGGGATGGTCGTCGGCGGAAAAACCGATCGCCTTCATGAACCGCAGCGTTTCCGTCAGCCGGTCGGCAATCTGCTGGTAGCGCTCGGACTGAGGTGACTTTTCGACAAAGCCCAGCATCCATTCGTGCACATGCTCCAGATTGGCATACCCACCCTGGGCAAAGGCGCGCAGCAGGTTGAGCGTTGCCGCAGACTGGCGATAAGCCATGATCTGACGTTCGGGATCGGGAATGCGCGATTTCTCGTCAAACTCGGTACTGTTGATGATATCACCGCGATAGCTGGGCAGAGAGATATCGCCCTGCTTCTCGAGGTCTGAGGAGCGCGGCTTGGCAAACTGCCCGGCAATACGGCCGACCTTTACGACCGGCTTTGCGGCAGCGAAGGTCAGGACAACCGACATCTGCAGGAAGACTCGGAAAAAGTCGCGGATATTGTCAGCGCCATGCTCAGCGAAGCTTTCGGCACAATCGCCGCCCTGAAGCAGGAACGCTTCGCCACTGGCTACCTTGGCAAGCGCACGCTTGAGTGCGCGGGCCTCTCCGGCAAAGACCAGGGGCGGAAAGCTGGCAAGGCGCTGCTCGACGACCTTCAATGCTTCCTTGTCAGGAAAATCCGGGATCTGGACATAAGGCTTTGAGCGCCAGGAATCCGGAGACCATTTTTGTGACATGACGTGACCTTTACGCTTTTACTGCTGATCGAAAAGATGAAAACGCGGCGGTTATAGGCAATGCGGATAGGTATTGCCAGTGAAAACCAAGTACCCCTGCCGGGCAAGTTATCCGAATTTGACCCCTGCTTCACCCAGGATGGCATCAAAACGACGGGCTTCTTCATCACTGACCAAGGCAGCGCGAGGATAAATTGGAAAAGCGCGATCCGCGACCATCCGCCGGTCAAAGCCGATGGTCGAAGCCATGAAATCGGCAAGTCCCGCCTCACCATGGACGCGTAGAAATCCAGCCATGACAGTATGCAGATAGGATTGGAGGAGCACTGTTTCGCCTTGCGGACTGGTCTGGCCCACATACAGGAACAGGTTTTCAGGAGCAACTTCCCCCAGCAATTCGTGCTCTTCCACCAGCAGGTTCGCGGGATCAATAACCCTTCGATCATAGAGCCTTTCACGCTCGTCAAGGGAAGTCAGGGCTGATATCCTGTCGATGATGATGAGGCCGCTGATCTGCGAGGCGGTCTCCTCATGGACGCTCAGCAACGCTATATCAGACAGGGTAAGATGCCGGTCTGCAGTAGCGTCATTTGAAAAAGTACCCTGCTCCATTTGCCTCAGCGACATTGACCAGAGCCGTTGCTCGGCACCGGAGCGAAGCGGGGCATCGGTTTTTTCCGCCCTTGCCTGCCAATGTCGGCGCCAGCCCTTCAGCCCTGCTGGTATTGCTGCGATATAATCGCTCTGCAAGGTCCGGGTATTGACCAGCGAACCATAACCAAAATAAGCGATCATTACCTCTGACATTCAAGGGCCGAGCAGTCAGGTTCCTCAGACCTGCCGCTCGCCATTCACGACGAGATAGCTGGGCTGATACATGGTGACCAATTCCTCCGCAGCAGTCGGATGGACTGCCATTGTCCGATCGAAATCCTCTTTCGTCGCGCCCATTTTCAGACTTATGCCAATCAATTGGGCCATCTCGCCTGACTCAGGACCGACAATGTGAACACCGACCACCCGGTCGGTAGCCGCTTCGACGATAACCTTCATCATCATTTTTTCGTTTCGGTTTGGCAGGATGTATTTCATCGGGCGGAAGGACGCCTTGAATATGCGGAGGTCACGGCACTTTTCACAGGCTTCCTCTTCGCTCATCCCCACAGTTCCCACTTCGGGCTGGGTAAACACTGCCGTTGGCACCAATTGGTGATCTGGCGAAGTCGGATTGTCCTTGTAGAGTGTTTCTATCAGGCACATCGCCTCATGAATTGCGACCGGTGTCAGGTTCAACCGGTCGGTCACATCACCCACGGCATAGATCGATGGGACACTGGACTGTGAGTATTCATTGACGGCGACCTTACCGTCCCATTCCAGTGCCACGCCTGCCGACTCAAGGCCCAGCATGCCGGTATTAGGTTTGCGCCCGGTGGCCAGCAGCACCTGCTCAGCGTCGAGAGCCTCGCCATTTGTGAGTTCGACCTGCCTGGTTTTCCCGGCAAGCGTAACCGAGCTTATGTTGGCATTGAATACGAACCTGATGCCCTTTTTTGTAAGCTCTTCATGCAGATGTGAGCGCACATCGCCATCAAACCCGCGCAGGATTTCGCTGCCGCGATAGACAACAGTTACCTTGGTGCCCAGCTGGGCGAAAATGCAGGCGAATTCGAGTGCAATATAGCCGGCTCCCAGAATTATCATGCTTTTAGGCAGTTCCGGCAGGTCGAAAACATCATCAGAAACGATGCAATGCTCGTTACCCGCAATTTCCGGCATGTTGTTGGGCCTGCCACCGACTGCCACAAGTATATGTTCGGCACTGACCTCGTGGCCGCTATCGGCAAGGCGAACCGTGTTCGGGCCGGTTACCGTGGCGCGGGAATTGAACATTTGGGCATTGTTGTTTTCAAGGCCCTTGCGATAGAGACCTTCGAGACGGGTAATTTCAGCTTCCTTGGCAGCAACCAGCTTCGCCCAGTCAAAAGAAGATCCGTCGATGCTCCAACCGTAGCCGGAAGCATCCTCCAGAAGTTTTGCATATTGAGAAGCATAGACCATCAGCTTCTTGGGTACGCAGCCCCGTATAACGCATGTCCCGCCATATCGGGATTCTTCGGCGACTGCCACCTTCTTTCCGAGCGAGGCTGCCACACGCCCTGCCCTGACCCCACCCGAGCCGCCGCCTATGACAAAAAGATCATAATCGTAACCGGCCATGGCAGAATTTCCCAAGCTGTCAGTATCAATAAAAAACCCGGCTTCGCAGAACGGGGCCGGGTCTTGTTTAATGCCTTTGAAGCGCTTAGCGCAATCCGGCTTCCTGGAGTTTTTGCAGAACCTGCTCGGACATGTCGCGATTTATTCCGTTGGTCCATACCTGGGCAGCGCGCTGGATCTCGCGCAGTACCAGCGGGCTCAAATCGAGAAATTTCTGCCCGGCATCCGAACCGAAAAAGTCAGCGATCTGGTTAAGTTCTTCCTCGGTAAAATTTCGCACAAATATCTGTGCGGCCTCCGCCTCAAGATCGCCCCTGCGCGGTGCGAGGGAAATGGCAGTCTCATCAACTATAATGTTGATTTGGGCTTCAGCATCAGGACGGTTGCGGATCAATTCCGCTTTCATCGTTTCTGCCTGGCGAGGAAGAATTAGGTCCAACTGTTCAGTGGACTTTGAAGCATTGATGGCCTTGCGCGCCGCGGCCAGATGCGAAGCACTGGCTTCCTGCGCCATAGCCGTACCCTGGGTTCCCGGGAGGACAGTCATGCCGCCAAGGACAAGTCCGCCCACGAGCGCAACCGCAGCAACCAGATTGAACAATTTCATTACCAACTCCATTTTCCGGATCGCTTTGTGGAACCGGATGAATTCATCTGCCGCAGGACTATCCCCAGGCCGGGAGAAATTCAACGGTTAATTACCCTTACCACTTCCTGGCCTGCCCCTTCCTGGCCGGCAATGACACATGCAGACGCAAGATTGATAAACAGCCCATGCTGGACGACACCGGGTATGTTCAACAATGCCGACGAGAGCGCTTCTGCGTCCCGAATGCGGCCAAAAGATGCATCGATGAGAAGATGGCCGCCATCAGTGACAAAAGGTGTATCTTCTCCCCCGCGAAGCAGAAGCGGACCTTCAAGCCCCAAATCCGCAGCCGCCTTCTTGATGGCGACGCGCGTGGCACCAAGACCGAACCTGTTGACCTCAATTGGCAATGGAAAGGCACCAAGCATTTCTACCAGCTTGCTCTCATCGGCTATGACGATCATACGCTGCGAGGCCGCTGCAACAATTTTTTCGCGCAGCAATGCACCACCACCACCCTTGATGAGGTTCATGTCGTCATCGATTTCGTCAGCGCCGTCGATTGTCAGGTCAAGCTCGGGAGTTTCCTCCAGTGTTGTGAGCGGCACACCCAGTTCGCAGCAAAGCGAGGCGGAGCGCTCGGAAGTCGGCACGCCAATGATTGATAACCCGTCTGACACTGCTGCCGCCAGTATGCGGATGAACTCATCAGCAGTCGAACCGGTACCGATGCCGAGTTTCATGCCGTCTTCGACAAATTCGAAAGCTGCCCGGGCTGCCCTGATTTTCAGTTCGCGTGACACATAAGGCTCCATATTTGCCGATATTGTGCCCGCCTATCATGGACACTTTCTGTTTTCCACCTGGCATTTTGCTTTCCACCGCTCTTTCGTACAGGCTGTCCGTGTACGCAAGGCTTGCAGTGAGGACGCGGCTCCCCTACACGCGTTTTGCCAACCGCAACAGCGAGTCCCAAATGACCGATTTGCCTGCCATCATCTTCGATCTCGACGGAACGCTGGCCGATACAGCCCCTGACCTGCTCGCGGCGCTGAACCACTGTGTCCGCGATCACGGTTTTGAGGAGTTCACGTTAAAGGAAATCGGTCATCTTGTAGGCCAGGGATCTATAGCGATGATACGGCGCGGCTTTGCACTTCATGAGACGCCCCTCTCCAATGATTTGCTATCGGAACTGCACAAGGAGTTCCTGGCCTATTACGAGGCGAACATAGCTATCCATTCGAGACTCTTCGACGGGGTCACCGATCTGATGGACGTGCTTGCAGAAGATGGACACAAGCTGTGCATCTGCACCAACAAGTATGAAGGCATGGCGCGCAAGCTTCTTGGCGAACTTGGCGTGGCGGAACGCTTTGCGGCGATTACCGGCGGCGACAGTTTCGACTTCAGGAAACCCGATGCGCGGCATCTCGCCGAGACGCTGAAACTGGCCGGTGCCGCCAGAGGCATCATGATCGGCGACACGGTCACCGATGCCGATGCTGCAAAGAACGCGAAAATGCCGCTTATTCTTGTTGATTTTGGCTATTCAGCTGAACCAGTCACTGCATTTCTACCCGATGCCATCCTTTCGGATTTCACCGAAGGCCACGCCGCCATCAAGGCCCTGCTGAAGGCTTAGGCTGCCTTGGAGCCGCCAGCGCGTTTTGGTTGAACACTTGTTTCAACCTTGCCTGTCAGCCATTCCTGAAGGATTGCCACCGGCATCGGGCGGGCGAACAGGAAGCCCTGCATCACCCGGCAACCATGGCGTTTCAACGCGTCCAGCTGTTCCTGTGTTTCCACACCTTCTGCAACCGTTTCGTAGTCAAGGCTGTGGGCCATCGCGATGATAGTGCGCACAATCGCTTCGCCATGATCATCATCGCCGGCGAGCTTGTTGACGAAACTGCGGTCGATCTTGAAGACGTCGAACGGCAACTGGCTCAATTGAGCAAGGTTTGAGTAACCGGTTCCGAAGTCGTCGATGGCAAAGCGAACGCCCAGCTTCTTCAATTGCCCGATGTGGCGCAGCACAATTTCAGGACTGCTCATGGCCATGCTTTCAGTGATTTCCAGTTCCAGCAGTCGTGGGTCAGCGCCCGTGCGATCGAGAATTTCGCGTACGAGGTCTGCGAAATTCTCCTTGTCAAACTGCTGCATGGAAATGTTGACCGCAACAGGAAGGTAAATACCCTGTTTGGCAAAGGCGGCCAGTTGCCTACAGGCGGTCTCGATGACGTAATTGCCCAGTGGCACAATCAGACCGCAATCCTCCGCGATAGAAATGAATTCGCCCGGATTGACCATGCCGCGCTCGGGATGATGCCAGCGGATCAGACCTTCAAGGCCATAGGCGCAATCCAATTCAGTATCGATCTTGGGCTGATAATAGAGTTCCAGTTCGCCTTCTGCCAGCGCCTTGCGAAGGTCGGTCTCAATCGTCATGCGGTTGGAAGCCTGGACATTGAGTTCGGGCGAGAAGAAGCGATAAGTGTTCTTGCCCTCTTCCTTTGCCTGGTACATGGCCATATCAGCATGCTTGAGAATGGTCTGGTAGTCCTCGCCATCACGCGGGAAGGTGCCGATACCAATCGATGTGCCGACCGTGACTTCCTTGCCGTCGATCGCGAAAGGTTTTTCGACCGCATTGATTATGCGTATTGCAACAGTTGCCGCATCGGTCTCGGAGCGGGTTTCCGGCAGAAGAATTGTAAATTCATCCCCCCCAAGGCGGGCGAATGTGTTGCCCTGTTTACTCGGCTCAGCGACGTTTGCCTCATCTTCGTACAGGCTCTTGGCTGCATCGAGCGAGATATGGTCGCCGTGGCGCACCACCTCGGAAATCCGCTCGGCAAACTCGGCCAGAAGCTTGTCTCCGAAATCATGTCCGAAAGTGTCATTGACGCGTTTGAAGCCATCCAGGTCAACGAAAAGCAGCGCACCTGATCTACCGTTGCGCTTGACCCTTGCCACGGCCTGGCTCAGTTCGCGCCGGAAAAACTCCCTGTTTGGCAACCGGGTGATCTTGTCCACGTAGGCAAGGTCATAAATTTGAGCAATGTTTTCGCGGATCGTATCAACCATCTGGTTAAATACATGCGCAAGGCGGCGGATTTCATGCGCACCGGCGGGTCTTGCCTGGCGCTCAAGGTCGCCCTCGGAAATCGCCTGCGCAGTCTGCACGAGTTGCTTGATCGGCGCCGTGATCTGCGAAACGAGATGAGCGGCAAACCACAGACCGCCAAGAAGGATCGGAAGCACGGTAAAGAGCTTCGACCAGATAATCGGGCCAAGCGTCTCCCACAAGCCAGGATTATTGAAGGCGATGGTTACCGAGCCAATTGCCCTGGCCCCTCCCATCGAGTCAAAGCTGCTGCCCAGGCCATTGATCCGGTTCTTGTCAAGTCTGCTACCCAATCCGGCGCCAAGCCCGATCTTTTCCTGGCGCAACTTGCCACCGGCGAGCAAGGGCTCCGCCACTTCGATGACATTGCCGGAAACATTGAAGGCTGTTTTTGCGCTGTTGAGTGCCTGGTCCTGAACCGGTGACGCATCAACCGCGATGATCGGCGATGTCATGATGTCCCCATCAAGAAAGAAGGTCTTGTGCGCGTCCACCACCGTCAAGTGCCGGATGTCGCTGCGCTGACGTACCGAGGCGAGTATTTGCTCGATGTCGTCGAGCTCGATTATGTCGAATTGTTTTTCCAGGCTGCGGGCGATGACATTGGTGACTTCCAACGCGTCTGCAAGGCGCCGTTCGCGCTCATTTCGCAATTCGGTTACCGTATCCGACGCAAGTTGCGCAGCAAGCATCACAGCTGCCACACCCACAACGAGACTCAAGAAACGAAAATGCAAGCCCGCCGTTAACTGGCGAACAGCGGCCAAGAAGCCCTGGTTCATGTCACCACCCTGTCCGGCCATTGTTTTTCTTATCTGTGCCGGTTCCCTGTCCGGAGGGTTCTAGCAAGCCGTGATTGTGAAACGGTAAACAGACAAGTTTTTACCACCAAACCGAATGATTTCCCTTCGCTTTGGTTAGTGAAACCTTGCGCCGCACCTTCACTTGCTCCGATGGCCAAAACTGTTCAGACCGACAAAGGTCGCCTTTCAAGGCGTGGACAAACGCGATAAACACCCCTTGAAACCATCATTGAAAGCCGGAGCCTTCCATGCGAGCTGAAGCCTATGAACTTTTTCCCCTTGGCAAGGACAACACCCGGTACCGCAAGCTGACATCCGATTTCGTCAGCGTGGATGAATACCGCGGCCGCAAGATCCTGCATGTGGAAGCGGAAGGCATTCGCCTTCTTTGCGAACAAGGCTTCATGGATATCAACCACCTGCTGCGCCCGGCACACCTGAAACAACTGGCCATGATCCTCGATGACCCCGAAGCCACGGAAAACGACAAGTTCGTTGCCTTTGATTTGCTGAAAAACGCCAATATCGCGGCCGGGAATGTCCTGCCCATGTGTCAGGATACCGGCACTGGTATCGTCATGGCCAAGAAGGGCATCAATATTTGGACCGACGGCAGCGACGAGGCTGCGCTTGGCCAGGGCGTGATGGATGCGTATGAGAAACGCAATCTGCGTTACTCCCAGTTGGCCCCGATCTCCATGTTCGAAGAAAAGAACACGAAGAACAACCTTCCAGCGCAGATCGACATCTATAGCGATGCGGGGAACCCGGATGCCTACAAGTTCCAGTTCATCGCCAAGGGCGGCGGCTCAGCCAACAAGACCTTCCTCTACCAGGGAACGCCATCGCTGCTGACCCATGACCGTATGATCGATTTTCTAAAGGAGAAAATCCTGACTTTGGGTACTGCCGCCTGCCCGCCCTACCATCTTGCTATTGTTATCGGCGGCTTGTCCGCCGAGCAGACCCTCAAGACGGTCAAAATGGCCTCGACCAAATATCTCGACGGCTTGCCGACGTCAGGCTCTGAGACAGCCCATGCCTTCCGTGACTTGGAAATGGAGGCGGAGGTTCACAAGCTAACGCAGCAGATGGGGGTTGGTGCGCAGTTCGGCGGAAAGTATTTCTGCCACGATGTCAGGGTGATCCGCCTGCCGCGCCATGGTGCATCCTTGCCGATCGGTCTTGGCGTCTCCTGTTCGGCGGACCGCCAGGCGATGGGCAAGATTACCGCAGAAGGTATTTTCCTCGAACAGCTGGAAACCGATCCATCCAAATACCTGCCAGAAGTCACCGACGAGCATCTCAACGACAATGTGGTCAGGATTGATCTCAATCATCCGATGGACCAGATCCTTGCCGAGCTCGGCAGGCACCCCGTCAAGACCCGGCTTTCGCTGACTGGTACGATCATCGTTGCACGGGATCTGGCGCATGCAAAAATCCGCGAGAAACTGGAAAATGGCGGCCAGATGCCGGACTATTTCAAGAACCACCCGGTCTATTATGCAGGCCCTGCCAAGACGCCCGAAGGCATGCCGTCAGGCTCGTTCGGACCAACGACAGCCGGGCGCATGGACAGCTATGTCGACCAGTTCCAATCCTTTGGAGGATCCATGGTTATGCTCGCCAAGGGCAATCGTTCACGCCAGGTACGCGATGCCTGCGCGAAGCATGGCGGGTTTTACCTCGGTTCCATCGGTGGTCCGGCGGCGCGCCTCGCGCAGGACTGCATCAAGAAAGTTGAAGTTCTGGAATATCCCGAACTCGGCATGGAAGCGATCTGGAAGATCGAAGTTGTCGATTTCCCGGCGTTTATCGTCATTGACGACAAGGGAAATGACTTCTTCAAGGAACTCAATCTGGGCTGACGGATCGGCGCTATGGCACGGCGGTCAACCCAAGTGACGGTCGAGGATGAGCGGGATCACGAGGTCTTCCTCATCGTCCAGATGCCGCAGCATGTGCCGGCGGAACGTGGTCAGCGTTGAGGCCAGTTCATTGGTCGAGCGGTCCGTGGCACTGCTGTCCTGTCTGGCACAACTTGCAGCCTGGAGAAAGGCTCTGCCCTTGCCAGCAAGATCATGAATTGCCCCGTGGATCAGGTGATGGTCCGCATCCATGACTTCAAAACCCGTTTTCAGGCGCGGCTCGATGCGGATGAATTGCGGGAAGTAGTTATGGTCCTCGATATTGTGGTGCATTTCCAAATGCGAAAGCATTTCGCCTATCGTGTGGCCGAAGGCGTCGCGAATGGCTCCGGCGTCCACCTTACCTTCAAGGACGCTTGTCACCTGCCGCTCGGCGGTCGAAGCCTTGTCGCGGAAGAAACGGTGTACGCCAAGCCAGAAACGGCCAAGTTCACTGACTTCCGGCCCACTCAGCCATCGGTCGGATGGATACTGTCGCGCCAGGAACAACTGGTCTTCGGGCAGGCCTTGGCGGATGTCGAGTTTCAGGGAGCTATTGATGACAGGTTCCAATTCGCCGTTCGGGGGTTTATGCAGGTTGCCAGCCTGTATGGATATGGCATGACGGGTGCCGATGGCAACAATTCACGCAGTCTTTCGCTCTGGTGTGCCACTTTGTCTGATTCTTCCCTGACGAAATGACCTTGTTTGCCCAATTCCTGCAACAATCCTCCGGGAGACTGTCATGAAAGGCGCGAAGGAGGAACAGTAAGCATCCCCATTTTGCTTTAATCATGACTGCCTGGGCGGCCCTCGGCATTGTGTTCGGCGCGTTGCTGGGTACGCTATTGATTGGCAATGCGATTGTCGGCATCCTGCTTGGCATTGTGGCCGGATCTTCCATGGTGGCTGGCTGGATGGCTTTCAACATTACCAATCGCTAGGGGCGCCACTCTTCAATCCGTCCCAATGGCAGACAATTCGGTGGGCATGATGGCTGAAAATGTTACCCGGCCCATTGAGGGCGATGTCCGGAGTTTTATCGAACAAGTTGAACACATTCGCCGCCGGGAAGATGCCCTTACCCTGCTTCCACTTTTTGAGGAATGGACGGGTATGCCAGCACAACTATGGGCACAGGGCCTTGCCGGCAAGCCGGGCAGCGCCATTATCGGGTTTGGCCGCTATAGCTATCTTTATCCAAGCGGGCATTCGGGTGAATTTTTCCTGACGGGCTTTTCACCTCGCAAGGCCAATACCGCCATCTATGTAATGCCGGGCTTTGCCGCGTTTGCTGATGAACTCACCCGTATCGGGCCACACCGGCACAGCGTATCGTGCCTTTACCTGACCAATCTTCAAAACAATGATCCTGGAGCGCTGGAGGAAATTATCGTCAAAAGCGTGGAGGAAATGAAAATCCGCTACTCATGGACCGTTCGCTGAAACAACTGCGCCATTCAGCGGCTATCAGGACTTGCCCATGTCACCAAGCAGTTCGGCTTCGAGGCTGTCTTCAAGCGACATCTCGTCGTCCTCATTTGCAGCGGCATCACTGGAAAACCCGGAATCCGCGGAAAGATCGTCGCTGGCTGACAGATCCTCGCCTAAAGGCTCGAGTTCGGCGCCTTCAACGGCCTGAAGGGCACCATCGTCGGAAAGGTCATTGCCGGAAGAATGATCCATTGACGCATTGGCGGCAGGACCAGCATCGGTGTGACGGAGGACCTTTTCATAGCCCTCAATAACCGGACCCAATCCCGCGATCAGCCGGGCGTCAGGGCCATGCTGGATTTCGCGCAATCTGGCTTCGAGCCGTTCCTTGGCCTCGTCACGCATCTTGACGGCAGCATCGCGCATCGCTTCCAGTTGCCTGATATAGTCCATAGAATTCTCTCCATTCTCGCCGGGCGGAAACTCGTTGTTGGTGTCAACAGACCGCAAACGGTTATTTATAGCAATTCGTACAAAATACGACCCAAAACCCGAGTTTTTGCACGATATTATGCGGATTTGCTGTCAAAACCTGTTGCAGCACATTACATTCCGTACGCCCAGGGCTCGAACAAAAACACGAAAATCTTTGAGTCGGCTAGTGGGTCCAGGGAACCTGACGGTTGTATTTGAAATTATCCGAATAGGCCATTGCGCGGCGGCTCCTGGGAATTCGAGCAGACTGCACTGTGAATGGAATTCCTTCCCTTTCACAAAATGCCTTTGCCGCTTCCAGAGTGGGAAACTCCATCCTGATCTGAGCCTTCATGTCGGACGACGACGTATAGCCCATAAGCGGCTCGATCTTGCGCGCCTTTTCCCGTTCGAATTCCAGCATCCATTTGCCGGTCTTTGCCAAACCGGACTGCATTGCTGTTTTTGCGGGGGTGTAAATCCGTGCAAGCATTTCCAACCTCGTCTCAGTTCATCCGTTCGTCACCTGGCGGTTATGCGAAGGCTGATGGTCGGAGCGGAGAGATTCGAACTCCCGACCCTCTGGTCCCAAACCAGATGCGCTACCAGGCTGCGCTACGCTCCGACGTTAGAAATGTTCGCAAATCGCCGAACAGGCGGTTACCTACACAAAGTGACAGACACCCGCAAGCACAATCAGCATTTTCGCAGGGACAATTTGGTGCCGGTCGTGCCTGTTCACGGCAGATCGATGGTATCGCCGACCTCAAGGCCAATCAGCCGAGAAATGCCTGCATTGACTTCAAGAACGTGGGAAACGGGCACGGTGCTGTCGATGATCGCATCGGAGAATGGTGTCGTGCGTTCAGCGATATGGGCCACCTTTCCATCGGGCTGGATAAAGATCATGTCGAGGGAGAGCGGCGTATTTCGCATCCACATCTGGATCCGCCTGGTGCCTTCGAAATCAAACAGCATGCCATGCTTGGTCGGCATGGTCTCGCGAAACATAAGGCCCCGTGAGCGCTCTTCATCATCATCTGCTATTTCGATCGAAAACTCGAAACGGCCCTGAGCGGTATTGATAAACAGTGTTCCAGTTTCGAAAGTACCGGTTTCGGGCTCCTGTGTCTGCTCCTGCGCCTGCCCCGCAGCTTTCTGGACAAACGCGAAGTCGGGCGCAAACACGGGCGCCCAATAGAGAACCGCACCCAGCAAAAACAGCGTTGCGAAAGGGAGCCATGCAAGCTTGAAATTCATCTTTATGGTTTCTCCGGTTCCGCGCACATGGCAGGATTAACTGTCAAGTTGGGCGGATCAAGGGCAATACCGGCCTGGAGGGCCTGTGAGAAGTACGCCAATATCACAAAACTGCAATATCGCCATGTAAAGCGGCGCTTCAGAGTGGGCAACATTGTCGATGAACATACTTAGTCGCATATTCGCGGACTTCAGGAACCCTGTGACGGTCGGCCTCGGACTGACGACAACCATTAGTTATGGCACGCTTTTCTACACGTTTGCGGTGTTCGCACCGGTCATATCCAAAGAATTTGGCATAGGACTGGATACCTTTTTTGCGATCTTTGCAGCCGGGTTGTTCCTGGGCGGGCTTTTTGCTCCGATGGTGGGTTCACGGCTTGATCGCCATGGCGCGCGAAACGTCATGGCGCTTGGCTCGCTGATCGCATTTGTGGCGCTCGTTGCCCTTTCACAGGCCACCGGTTTGTGGACTTTCGCCATTGCGGTGATCATCATCGAACTGGCTGCAGCCATGGTCTTCTACGAGGCTGCCTTTGCCGGCCTCACCCAGATACACGGGCAGAAGGCGCGCAGTCACATTACCTCCGTCACGCTGATCGCCGGGTTTGCCTCTACAATTTTCTGGCCGTTGACGCAGTTCCTCGTTGATACAATCGGCTGGCGTGATACATCAATGACTTTTGCCGCTCTTCACCTGGTGGTTTGCCTGCCAATTCACTGGCACCTGCTCAAGCGCCGTGCAAAAGCAACAAATGGTGGCATTGCCGAAGCCCCCCTGAAACCGGAAGTGTTCCACACCGGCATCGTCCGGCGAAACGCTATCATAATGTATGGCTTTTCCATCTGTGTTTCAGGGATGGTCTTTGCCACGTTTCCTGTGCACCTGCTGATCATTCTCCAGGATGAGGGTCTGTCAGCCCAGGCGGCAGCCATGACGGCCATGATTCTGGGACCGTCACAGGTGTTGGCAAGGATCATCGAAATGTCTTCTGGTGGCAGGCACTCGACTTTGACGACGGGCCGGATCTGCCTGCTGATGTTGCCGGTCTCAATCCTGTTACTGCTTGCACCAATGGGAACCGTATCGTCAGCAATCCTGTTTGCAGTGGCCTATGGAGTGAGCCAGGGCCTGTCAAACATCGTTCGCGGCAGCGTACCACTGGAGCTGTTCGGATCTTCAGGCTATGCGACGCTGGTTGGCAGAATCACGGGCGTACGCTTCGTGCTCAATGCGATGGCGCCCTTTCTGTTTGCTGTCTTGTTGACGCGCTTCGGAATGGATACCGCACTTGGCACATGCTTTGTACTCGCCCTGGTAAGCCTCCTTGCTTTCTGGCAATTGCGTCCCCCGCAAGAGCAGGCAGAACCTTTACAGAGTAAAGCGTGATCAAGCTTCCTCCCCGTCTCCCCCGGTCGGCGGCAAAAGGCCCAGTTCCTCGATATCATCCTCGGTAAAGGGATCCTCATCTTCGGACAGTTCATCGCTATCATTTGGCATGGGCACCTGGAAATTGGTAGGAAGCTGGGATTGCAGGAGCCCTGCCCCCTTCAATTCCTCAAGGCCCGGCAGATCGCGCAACTCACTCAATCCGAAATGATCGAGAAAGGTATCGGTAGTGCCATAGGTAACGGGTCTACCCGGGGTCTTGCGCCGTCCGCGCATTTTGACCCAACCGGTTTCCAAAAGAACATCCAGCGTGCCTTTCGATGTAGCGACGCCCCTGACCTCTTCCACCTCTGCGCGGGTAACCGGCTGATGATAGGCAATCGTAGCCAGCACTTCCAGTGCGGCTCGTGAGAGTTTGCGTGTCTCTATCGCCTCTTTTTGCAGGAGAAAGCTCAGATCGTCTGCTGTTCGGAAAGCCCAGTTGCCGCCTATCTTGACCACATTCACACCGCGGCTTGAGTAGGCCTGCTGCAATTCGTCCATCAACTGCCCGAGGTCCGCCCCCTCCGGCAAACGTGCCGCCAGGGCCTTTTCGGGTACTGGCTCGGCCGAAGCAAACAGGATTGCCTCGACCATGCGCAACTGCTCACGAAGGTCCTCGGCTGCCATTCTTCCGCTGGCCTGGCCATCAATTGGCGCAAATGGCAATATCGTGGCTTCCCGGCTTTCTGCCATGTTGTTTCCTATCGGTGTTCGCGCAGGTAAAGCGGCTGGTAAGCTGCATCCTGTCGCATTTCAAGCTTTCCTTCGCGCACCAGTTCCAATGATGCGGCGAAAGAGGATGCAATAGCGCTTGATCGCTGTTCGGGACCGGGCACATATTGAAGCAGAAAGCTGTCGAGCGGAGTCCAGTCCTTGAATGATCCCATGAGCCGGGTCAGGATTTCTCGAGCATCGGCCAGTGACCAGACTGCACGACGCGCAATGGTAACATGGGAGACCGACTGGCGCTGGCGCTGAGAAGCATAGGCGGTGAGGAGATCATAAAGGGATGCCTGGAAATCCTGTGTCTTGTCGACGATCACCGGCTCTGGCGCGCCACGTGAAAAGAAATCACGGCCAAGACGGTTTCGGTTGATCAGCCTTGATCCGGCATCGCGCATTGCCTCAAGGCGTTGCAGGCGGAACGCCAGCAATGCTGCCATGGCCTCACCCGAAAGCTCGCCATCCTCATCTTCATGGGCGGGCAGAAGCAGTTTCGACTTCAGATAGGCGAGCCAGGCGGCCATTACGAGGTAGTCGGCGGCAAGCTCTATACGCAACTTGCGTACCTCTTCGATGAAACCCAGATACTGTTCCGCTAGGGCCAGGATGGAAATACGGGAAAGATCCACCTTTTGGCGGCGGGCGAGCTCAAGCAGCAAGTCAAGCGGCCCCTCAAAGCCGTCAACATCGACGACAAGCTGCGGATCTGAAACAGCGCGGTTGTCGCGGTCCTTGTCCCACAAGTCCGGAGTGTTAAACGGGTTATTGCTCATATCGCTCTGCCGCATACAGGGCGGCCGGCCCAGTTGGCCGTACTTCACCCCGTTGTTGGCGCGAACCCTACCCGATCAGGCGACAGGTTCCAATATTTCGCGGTAGCGCGCCCGTGCTGCATCCACATCAAATTCTTCAGGCTCAATGATGCGCTGCATGGCGGCTTCGGCACGTTCGAACCCGATACCTTCCAGAACAGGGCACACTGATGCGATCTCGTCCATTTCCCTCATCTTGCCGTTACAGTGCAGAACCACATCGCATCCGGCAGCAAAACAGGACTGGGTACGCTCGCCAAAGTCACCTTGAAGCGCTTCCATGGAAAGATCATCACTCATGACCAGGCCGTCAAAGCCGATCTCGCCTCGAATGATCTCTGCCATCACGCGGGGTGATGTTGTCGCAGGCCGATCGCGGTCCAGCGCCAGATAGCGAACATGAGCAGTCATCGCCATCGGCATGTCGTTCAGCGCCTTGAAGGGGGCAAAGTCCCGCGCGGAAAGCTCCTCATGGCTGGCGCCTACTTCCGGCAGTTCCTTGTGGCTGTCGGCAAAGGCACGGCCATGGCCGGGAATGTGCTTGATGACCGGCAACACCCCGCCCTGCAGTAGGCCGTCACAAGCAAGCCGCCCGATAGTGGCCACCTCTTCGGGGTCGCGCGAATAGGCCCGGTCGCCGATTACATCATGGCTGCCCTTAACCGGCACATCCAGCACCGGAAGGCAGTCGACATTTATTCCCAGCCCATTGAGATCATGGGCAATGAGGCGGGAATGAAGGCGAATGAGTTCTTCGCCGCTTGCCTTGTCCCGCCGCCAAAACTCGCCCAACGTCCAACCGTTTGCATAGTTTTCCCAATGCGGCGGTCGAAGGCGTTGCACACGGCCGCCTTCCTGATCTATCAGCACAGGCGCATCGCCGCGCCCGACAGCCTCGCGAAAATCATCGACCAGCCGGTGAACCTGCCTGGGATTGTCGATATTGCGGGCAAACAGAATCATTCCCCATGGATGCTCATGATCCATGAAATCACGTTCGTCGCCGGTCAGTGAAGTTCCCTGAACGCCCGTAATGAATGCCTTGATTCCCAAAAAATTCGCCTCCCCGAATCCCAACTGGCAAACTTTATCAGTGCGGCTAAATTGAACAAGCAAAAAGGCGGCACACTCTTGCCTGCCCCTTTATGCGGAATGGCGAATGAAAAACGCCCGGCTGGAACCGGGCGTTCCTCATGAACAATTCCTGTTCAGGTCAACGCGTGACGAAACAGCTGCCGCCTGCGCTTTTGAGGCGGGAGCAGAGGCTGGTAGCTTCATCCCTTGATTCAGCAAGCACCTTGGCCCGGTAGAACGTACCCTTGTCCTGAACTTCCGCACGCTCAATGACAGCGGATCGTCCGCCCAGAACAGAACTGAACCTGCGCTGCAGATTAGTGAAGGAGGCCTCGGCGGCTTCTCGCGAACGCTGGGAAGAAACCTGGATTTTCCAGTCGCTGCTCGTTACTGCAGCGGCAGGCGCGGGTGCCTGATCATTGTTCAGGGATGCGATCTGTGTGGGCGCATTTGGATCAGGAACTGGCGCCGTTGCGGCTGGTACTGTCGGCGCTGGTGCTGCCGGTGCAACTGCTACAGGCGCAAGTGGAGCACTCTGTGGCGCTGGCAGCGGGCTTGGCTGAGGCACGGCCAGTGCACCAGTTGAAACCGCGCCGTCAATTCCAACCGAACTGCCATCAACCTGCGCGACGCCAATGGGTTCAGCATCAGCTTCAGTTGCGGGTTGCTGTAGAACCGAGGCGGCATTTTCATCTGCCGCTCCTGATTCACTTGCCGCGGACGGTGTCGGGTCAGTGAACGCCGCGGTTTGGGTAGCAGGAATAATCGTTCCATCAGGCTTCACGGTAAGGGTTCTTACGCGCTTGGGTGAGAGACCGAGCGGAGCTGCTTGTGCCGTAGCATCCCGTGGCGCATCTGTATTGGAATTTGGCGCCAGGCGACTGTCGGATTTGGGTTCAACATCAACTGGCTGCTCACGACTGGTGATCAACTCTTCCTGCTGGGGCTCCTGGGCAGGCGTACCTGCAACCCGGTTGTAAACCTCATTGTCCTGGTTGGCGATCTGCTGGCCACCTGGATCGTCCGGCTTGACTTTCGAAGGCTCGGCATCAGCCTTGATCAGCGCAGGCCCGGAATTGCCCGAGCCTGAATAGTAACCCCAACCGACAACGCCCATTCCCAGCAGAAGTGCAACGCCAAGCGCGCCGACTGCCATCTTGAATCCCTTACCGGAAGTAGGGGATTCCGCAAATTGCGGCTCTGCCATCTGGGGTGCGGAAAATGCGCCACCCTGCGGATGATCAAATTCGGAATAGGTTTCAACTGCCCTGGGCGGTGCGGAATATCCGGCACCTGCAGAAGCCGCTGTCGCTGGCGCCAATTCGTCGAAACGACTTTCGTAGCGACCAACTCCCAGTTCATTGGCAAAGGACTTTGCAAATTCGTTCTCGAGTGCAAACTCTTCCTGGCCGGGTTCATTTACACCAGTTTCACGGGTTTGGGTGGCACCCGCGAGTTCGCGCTCAAAGGCGGCACTGAATTCATCTTCAAGTCCGAACTCATCCAGGCCGCCGACTGCAGCTTCTGAGCCATGCGGTTGAAAAGCATCTTCCGGCAGTTCTGTACCCACTTCCTCCAGCGCAGCCTGTGGCGCGGGCGCACTCTCAGCCAGAATATCCTCGAAACCCTCAGAAAAGAAATCCTCCAGATCGTCGTCGTCGCCGGACACGTGAAATGACGTTGCAAGGCCGGGTTCATCGCGCATTGCCTGCGCCGCGCGGTCAAAATCTGCGAAAGGGTCGTGTTGCTCGACTGGCTCATCGGCAAGCGAAGCGGAAAGATCGACATCGGCGGCTTCGACATCACGCATGGCGTTGTGTATGGCCTCTTCGACCATTGGATCTGTCTCGAACACGTCTGCGTAATCGGTTCCGGTATCGACGATCTGTTCAGGCTGGTTGTCGAAGCCATCTCCAGAAGCCGATAATTCGGCCATCAGCTGGTCTTCAAGGCTGATCTCTGCGGGCGGCGCAACCGGTGTTGCCCTGGAAGAAAATGGCGCAGGCTGATGCGGAAGCGAGGATACCGCGGTCTCCGCACCAAGGGAGTTCTGAGTTCGGGCAGTTTCCCGGGAAATCACACTGGTTTCAGCATGCCGAATTGCCGACGAACCCGCTTCGGGGCCGCCCAATTCCTGCATCAATGCCTGTTCGATATCGAAATCTCCCGCCAGCGAAAGCGTATTGGACTGTGTAGCCCCATCCTTACTGACGGCAACTGCAGCCGGCACCGGTTTACGCGTCTCGTATGCAGGATTTTCACCCGAAACAATCCGTGCGAGTTCTGCGAGGGGGTCATCTTCACTTATCGGATCACTGTCGGTGCGATAAGCTGTGTTCTGCTCGGTCATGTACGCTACTACCCGTTCTTGCCTTTCAGATCGCCGGTCTACTACCCGCGGAAAAAGGCGCCCCGATGCGCGCATTGTGACGGTTTCGTGAAACCTTTAACGCATCGCCTCCGGTGCAGATGCCCCAATTATGGACAATCCGGAGGACAGGATGCCTGCCAACGCTTGCAACAATGCCATTCTGGCCTGGGTCAATTTTGCATTTTCTTGGTTAATAAACCGTAATTCTGGCATTTCTTTGCCGCGATTCCAATGGGAATGCAGATCGGAGGCCAGTTCATGCAGGTAAAATGCAACACGGTGAGGCTCGTCTGCAAGTGCTGCCTGCTCAACCATTCGGGGCAACTCGGCCATCTTGCGGATCAACCCCAGTTCGCCTTCATCAACCAGGAGCGAACAATCGGCAGCTTTCAGCGTGTCTGGTGAAATGTCGAGCCCGGGCATTTCCTCGCCAAGCTGGCGCATGACCGAATGGCATCTTGCGTGGGCGTATTGTACGTAGAAGACGGGATTGTCTCGCGACTGCTCCGTGACCTTGGAAAAATCGAAATCGAGCGGCGCTTCCGCCTTCCGGTAGAGCATCATGAAGCGTACGGCGTCACGGCCTACTTCCTCGACAACATCACGCAGGGTGACGAAATCCCCTGCCCGCTTGGACATGCGGACAGGTTCACCATTGCGGTAAAGCTTGACCAACTGGGTCAGGAGGACATCGAGTTCGGCCTTGTCGCCGGCAACAGCCTTTGCGACCGCCTTGAGCCGCTTGACATATCCGCCATGGTCTGCTCCGAGCACAAAAATCATGCGCTCGAAACCGCGGTCGAACTTGTCCTTGAAGTAGGCAACATCGGCTGCAAAATAGGTATAGCTGCCATCCGACTTGACCAGCGGGCGGTCCATGTCATCGCCAACCTCGGTTGAGCGGAACAGCGTCTGCTCCCGGTCTTCCCAGTCTTCGGGGACTTCGCCCTTTGGAGGCGGCAGGCGACCGTCATAGACATAACCCTGTTCGCGCATCGCTTCGAGCATGACGTCGATATCGGACTTGCCGTTCTTCTTTTCGTGCAGGGTGCGCTCTGAAAAGAAGACGTCATGGTGCACATCCAGCAGCGCAAGATCCTGCTTGATCAGTTCCATCATCGCATCGATCGCACGGTCACGCAGGATTGCCATTCGTTCGGCTTCTGCCATGGCCATGAGGCTGTCGCCAAATTCCGCAGCCAGTGCCTGCCCAACCGGTACCAGATAATCCCCGGGATACAGGCCGTCGGGGATTGCCCCGATGGTTTCGCCAAGCGCCTCGCGATAACGCAGGTCAACCGAGCGCACCAGATCATCGATCTGTACGCCGGCATCGTTGATGACATATTCACGAGTCACATCGAAACCGGCGAAATCCAGAAGATTGGCCAGCGCATCGCCTACCACCGCGCCGCGGCAATGACCGACATGCATCGGTCCCGTCGGATTTGCCGATACGTATTCCACATTGACCTTGCGGCCTTCACCAACGCCATTGCGGCCATACTGGTCGCCTGCTTCAAGGATCAGCGCAAGATGCCTTCCCCAAAAGCCGTCTGCCAGCCGCAGATTGATAAAGCCGGGTCCGGCGATCTCTGCTGAAGCGATTTCAGGTTCACTGCCCAAAGCATCGGCAAGGCGGGTGGCGAGTTCGCGCGGATTAAGGCCGAGCGGCTTGGCCAGCACCATGGCTGCATTGGTGGCAAGATCGCCATGGGCGGGATCACGTGGCGGCTCGACAACAACACGAACGAGCGATGCGTCCGTTAATCCATCAAGATCAAAGGATTGTAGATGTTTTTTAACAAGTGACTCGAAATGTTTGAAAACGCTGTGCGTTAAAGTACCGGCGGTGGACATGGGTTGGTTCTTGATCTGGACGGATTCCCGGGAGAATCCATCGGAAAAATGGGAAAACAAGGCGAATTCGCTGGGCTGGCCCTAACGCAATTCCGGGGTAACGTCAAACAGTCGTCGGTGCTCAAGAATCGCATAGCGGTCGGTCATGCCGGCAAGGAAATCACAAACCAGCCTTGACCGTTTGTTTTCATCGAGACGGGAGGCAGTATCCTGCCAATCCAGCCCCCATTCATTGGGCATTTGGGCTGAGCCACTGAAATAGGCGTTAAACAGGTCACGAATGACCTGCTTGGCCTCTTCACGGACGCGAATGACATCGGGCGCGCGATACATGTGCTTGAAGAGAAACGCCTTAATGGCCTTTTCGCTTTGTGCCATTTGCGGGCTGAAGGTCACGAGTGTCCTGCCAGCAGAGCGGATGTCCTCAACCGTTCGGGGTGCAAGCTCTGCAAGCGCCCTGCCCGTCTGGAGGATCACATCCTCCACCATTGCTGTGATCTGGCGGCGGACAATCTCGTGGACTGTCCTGCTTTCATCCAGCCCCGGATACAGATCCTGTACCAGTGCCAGCATTTCGCAGACCAGTGGCAGGTCAGCCAGATCGGCTAGCCTGAAAAGGTGCGCCCGCAAGCCGTCATCAAGGTCATGGGCATTGTAGGCAATATCATCGGCAATTGCCGCGCACTGGGCTTCAAGCGAGGAATGCCTGCCAAGATCAAGATCAAAAAGAGCGTTGAATTCGGCGATTGGCCCGGGAAGCGGTTTCTGCCTGGAATGCGGGCCCGTGAGCGGGCCGTTGTGTTTGACCAGCCCGTCCAGCGTCTCCCATGCAAGGTTCAGCCCGTCGAACTCGGCATAGCGCTTCTCGAGCTTGGTTACGATGCGCAGCGACTGGGCATTGTGATCAAACCCGCCCCAAGGACGCATCAATTCATCGAGTTCATCCTCGCCTGTATGCCCAAATGGCGTGTGGCCGAAATCATGCGAGAGTGCCAATGCCTCGGCAAGGTCCTCGTCGAGATTGAAGGATCGCGCCAGCGAGCGGGCAATCTGGGCAACCTCGATGGAATGGGTCAGCCGGGTGCGATAGTGATCGCCTTCGTGATAGACGAATACCTGGGTCTTGTGTTTGAGGCGGCGAAAGGCGGTGGAATGGATAATGCGGTCGCGGTCACGCTGATAGGGCGTACGGGTCGGCGACTGGCCTTCGGCGACCAGCCTTCCCCTCGACCCGGCCGAATGGCAGGCATAGGGCGCAAGGTTTTGCCGCGCCGCCTGGGCAAGCGCGAACGCCTGATCTTCATTGTTGAGCGTCATATTTTTCGCGCCATACCTTTTGCCGTCCCGCCTGCCTCTTTTTATGCCAGCCTGAAGGCTCCGAAAAGGTGCGATCATGCATTCACCTTGCCTGCGCACCTTGAATCCGGCGTCATTCGGCTCTACCTTTCATAAAGCACCAGAATTGGAGCGATTTGGAAATGAACGCACCTGCCAGCACCCCGCCAGTAACCGTCACTGATTCGGCCTTTTCGCGCGTTGCGCAAATCCTCGCCGATACACCCGACAAGAAAGCCCTGCGCATTTCTGTCGAGGGTGGCGGCTGTTCGGGATTTTCCTACAAGTACGACCTGGTCGACGAGGACCCGGCCGGTGACGACCAGGTTTTCGAAAGGGACGGCGGGCGGATATATGTGGACGAAATGTCGCTGATCTACATGGGTGGATCACAGATCGATTTTGTCGATAATCTGATGGGCCAGGCTTTCCAGATCAACAACCCGAATGCGGTCGCCTCCTGCGGCTGTGGAACCAGCTTCACCATTTGAGCGGATATGGACCGGCTGACCTGATTTCCCTTTCGGCCGGTTGATAATCCCTGCCGGGCCTTGTCTTGTCCCTCGCGTTCTTCAATAGTTGGCGCGAATGGAGAGACTGCAGTGAAAATCGCCACCTGGAACATCAACGGCATCAAGGCCCGCCACGAGAACCTGATTGCCTGGTTGAAAGAGGCTGATCCAGACATTGCCTGCCTGCAGGAGATCAAGTCACTGGATGAGGCTTTTCCACGCGCCGAGATTGCCGAATTGGGCTACAATATCGAAACGCATGGCCAGAAAGGCTTCAACGGGGTAGCCATTCTTTCGAAGCTGCCGTTCGATGAAGTCAATCGCGGCCTGCCGCTGCGCGATGGCGATCCCGAGGATGAACAGGCACGGTTTATCGAGGGTGTGTTCACGATTGGCGACAAGCCGCTGCGCGTCGTCTCCCTCTACCTTCCCAATGGCAATCCGGTCGAAACGGAGAAGTTTCCCTACAAGTTGGGCTGGATGGCCCGGCTGGAGGAATGGGCGAAGGAGCGCCTTGGCTTGGAGGAACCGCTGATCCTTGCGGGTGACTACAATGTGATCCCGATGCCGGAGGATTGCCACGATCCAAGAGCTTGGGAAGGTGACGCGCTGTTCCGCCCCGAAAGCCGAATCGCATTCAGGCGGCTTCTCAACCTTGGTTTCACAGAATCCGTGCGCAATGTGAATGATGCTCCAGCCACCTATACTTTCTGGGATTACCAAGCAGGCGCCTGGCAAAAGAATAACGGGATCCGTATCGACCACATCCTGCTTTCGCCAGAAGCTGCTGACCGCTTGCAGGGCGCTTCCATCGACAAGTATACTAGGGCTTGGGAAAAACCTTCCGATCACGTACCAGCGTGGATCACCTATGGTTCGTAGAAAGGGGGAGTCCCAGGCCTCCGGGTCTTGGGGACGCCGGAGGCTGGAACGTGTCAGTTGGATGCGTGCTACAGGTCGCACCAGCAAACAGGTTGTCCTGCATCATTGCCACAGCGCCAATGCTTGCATTCCTGATTGTCCATGAGGTTCAGACAATCCGATCCTCCTGAACACCAGCAGGCCGTGCTGTCGCAAGTATATTTGCTACCGCCATTTGCGCCGGCAGAAAAATTGCGCATAGCAGGCGTCATGGGGCCAATGGTTGCGCCTTTGGCTTTGAGTTGCTGCATGATACCGCCTGTCGGTTCCGCTTTTTGTAATGTTTTGCTGGCTGCTTGCGCACTGCCTAGCGGCATACAAATAACGGCCAAAACGGCAATCATCCTTACAAGGCTGAAAAGGGTTTTCATATTGCACCTCTTTGTTGGGGTGCCCCAATTTCCAAACCTGGGTTATACTGATCGATCTGTATATGCATTAGATCACATGGCTGGCAGTTCCCGCCAAATATCATGATAAAAAGTTGTGGTGCAGTTTGCATCGGGAAACCGGGAGCAGGTCAACGATGTGGATGCCCGCAATACTCCAATCCGCCAAGATTTGCTGGGCACATGCAACAGTCACGATCTACCGTCACCACTGCCGTATAAATCCACCAATAATCTTCCGATGGAACCAATCAGCATCAAGGCCGCGCCGATGATGAACAGCCAGACGCCGAGCGTCTTGATCCCCATCTGATAGCCTGCAATCTGGGTTGTGATGCCTTCCCATGCCGGCAGGAAAAGGATGCTGCCAAGCAGGAAAATGAGATTGCCCAGCAGCGAAATCGACAGGTGTATCCACCCGTAGTCTTCCACGAATGTTCTGATCAGTGTCTGCATTGATCAGAAATGAACGCAAAAGCGGAAGGTTCCACATTTGACAACAAGCGACTTTGAGCGCAAACTGTTGTGATGAAGCAGCTTTTGACCATTGCACTAATGGCTGCTGTTTTCGGCGGCAGCGCACTTGATCCACAATTGGCCCAGGCCGGGCCCAATTGCACATGTCGCCATTCCGGCGGCGATGTACTCGAGGGCCAGACGGCCTGCATCAAGACCCCACTGGGCATGGGCATGGCAAGGTGTGAGCGCGTCCTCAACAATACCAGTTGGACCATGCTTGACGTGCCCTGCCCCCTGGCGAACGCGGAAGTTCTCGGCCCACCGCATGCCTTGCAGAGTGACATAGCTGACGACAGGCAATTGCAAAGCCCGAGGGTGCTTTCCGGCTTTGGCCTTATGACGACAGAAGGCTGACCTGGCCGTACGTGTAACGACCGGAAAGTCTATTCACGATGGGCTTGGATTACCGATTTAGGGGGACTACTGGTTGCGGACAGCAACGATTGCCTGCTGGCGCTGTTCGACGCTGGCCAGCGCAAAAGCTTCCTGCTGCAATTGCTTGATCCAGGGCTGTAGTTCCGGCGGCGCCTGATCGGCGGCCTTGGTCAACAGTGTCAGGCCGCGCACCACGTCCTGAAGCACGAACTCACCTTCAACGAGGGAATATCCTACCAGCGCCAGGGCACCGGTGTGGCCTTTTTGGCGTGCCAGCTGCAACATTCTGATGGCCTGCCGGCCTTCTTCCTGGCTGTTGCCAGTTTCAAGCAACAGCTTTCCAAGCTCGAACTGGGCTTCGGGATCGCGGAAGTACATGGCAGCCGTGGTGTACATTACCCGGGCCTCGTTTTCATCGGCAATTACACCGGCCTCCGGCAGGCCCTGACGGTAATAATGGCCAAGGGCAACCATTGCCTTGCCAGTAATGGCCCATTCGGGCGTATTGGGGCGGGCATTGCCGTAATTGTCGGCAATCTTCTTGTAGAAGGTATAGGCCTTGGCAGGATCACGGCCAACGCTGTCGCCGGATTCGTACATCTTGCCGAGTTTCCACTGAGCCGTCGGATTGCCCTGGTCGGCAGCATATTCGAGTACGTCGAGGGCTTCGCTGTCCTCGCCTGCCTCTTTTTTCTTGAGGTAGAAGCGGAACAGTTTCGTGGCTGATGGCTTGTCTTCCTTGAAAACCTTTTGAGGATCAAATGCCAGTGCATCACTTTCCGTGATGAGAGGCGCGCCAACGCTTCCCATGGCGGCCACAATGGCCACCATGGCAAGGTGTCTGATCGTCAATTCTGCCTTAGATGTCGGCATAACAGTGGGTTTCTTTCCTTGCACCAGGATGGGTGAGTGCGCCATAGCGTGCCTCTCCAACCGTCTGGGCATATTTCCAGATCGCGCCGGACTGATAATCCGTTTCGCGCGGTTTCCATTTCTTCGCCCGTGCTGCCAGTTCCTTGTCGGAAAGCTGGACATCAAGCGTTCCCTTGACGGCATCAATCTCGATGATGTCACCGTCCTTCAGCAGGCCGATGGGGCCGCCAACGGCGGCTTCCGGGCCGACATGTCCGATGCAGAATCCGCGGGTTGCGCCGGAGAAGCGGCCATCGGTGATAAGCGCCACCTTGTCGCCCATTCCCTGGCCATAAATGGCGGCAGTCGTTGCCAGCATTTCACGCATTCCCGGTCCACCCTTGGGGCCTTCGTACCGAATGACGAGAACCTCGCCCTCCTTGTAGTTCCGGCTGTTCACCGCCTCGAACGCTTCTTCTTCACTATCGAAGCAGCGCGCCGGACCGGTGAACTTCAGTTTGGACATGCCCGCAACCTTGACGATCGCACCATCCTTGGCGAGGTTTCCTTTCAGGCCAACCACGCCGCCGGTCCTGGTGATCGGATCATTGGTCGTGCGAACCACGTCCTGCTTGTCGTTCCAGCGAACATGACTCATGTTTTCGGCCAAAGTACGGCCTGTAACGGTCATACAATCGCCATGAAGGAAACCGCCATCGAGCAGTGCCTTCATGAGCAGCGGAATGCCGCCAGCCTCGAACATGTCCTTGGCGACATACTTGCCGCCAGGTTTGAGATCAGCGATGTACGGGGTTTTCTTGAAGATCTTCGCAACATCGAAAAGGTCGAACTTGATGCCTGCCTCGCTGGCGATTGCCGGCAGGTGCAGTGCGGCATTGGTGGAGCCACCGGAAGCGGCAACAACGGCTGCAGCGTTTTCGAGCGATTCGCGGGTAACAATGTCGCGTGGGCGGATGTTCTGGCGGATGAGATCCATCACCGTCTCGCCCGACGCAAAGCAGAAGCGGTCGCGGATTTCGTAAGGTGCAGGCGCACCGCAGGAATATGGCAGGGCAAGGCCGATTGCCTCGGCAACCGTAGCCATGGTGTTGGCAGTGAACTGCGCGCCGCAGGAACCGGCAGACGGGCAAGCCGCCATTTCTATTTCATGCAGGTCGTCGTCGGACATTTCGCCAACCGAATGCTTGCCGACTGCCTCGAACACATCCTGAACGGTGATCTGATTACCGCGATAGGTTCCCGGAAGAATTGAACCGCCATAGATGAAAACGGCCGGTACATTGAGACGAACCATCGCCATCATCATCCCCGGAAGGGATTTGTCGCAACCGGCAAGGCCGACAATGGCATCATAGCAATGGCCACGCATTGTCAACTCGACCGAGTCGGCGATCACGTCGCGCGAAACCAGCGAGGATTTCATGCCCTGATGTCCCATGGCGATTCCGTCGGTCACGGTGATGGTACAAAATTCGCGTGGCGTACCGTGGGCGGCGGCGACGCCTTTCTTGACCACCTGCGCCTGGCGCATCAGGGAGATGTTACAGGGAGCTGCCTCGTTCCAACAAGACGCGACGCCAACCAGCGGCTGATTGATCTCGTCTTCGGAAAGACCCATGGCGTAAAGATATGAGCGGTGCGGCGCGCGGGCCGGGCCTATGGTGGTGTGGCGGCTGGGCAGCTTTGACTTGTCGAACTCTGGTTTACCCTTGGCTGCCACTTTGCTACCCGCACTTTTCGCGCCTGCACTCTTGCCGGCTGCTTTTGATTTAACTGCCATGATTTTCCCCAATATCCTGAGATCCTGCGATACGCTGATGCGGGCGTCCCTCTTTGGCCCGGGCAGCAGCAAGTGTTTTTCAACATTGTCAACCGTTGTGCAAGCTAGCCGCCCAATGTTTCCAAACCCTTATCGCCTGACTTTTTTCCATATCTCAGGAATTTCCCAAAGGAATGTCATGCGGAAGTGTGAATTGCGCTGGTTTGTGGCTGAAAATGGGCAGATCAGACCTCATTCACCAGCCCTTGCCCCGCCGAGACCAGTCGGCTGGCGGTTGTTGCATTTGTATCACGTTTTCCTTGCCTGAATGGAGTTGATTGACGAGAGTGGGATTGGAGACAGTGGAAACAGGTTACCAGGGAGGCAGCATTGATGGGCGGGCAGGATGACAAGGAAAAACGCTTCTTCAGCGCTGCCTATTCTCTGGAAAACACCGATCAGACAAAAGCGCATTATGCCGAATGGGCCGAAGTATATGACAAGGAGATAGGCCATGAGAAAGGTTACCGCCAACCCGAGCGTTGCGCGAATGCGCTGAAATCGACTGGCCTTGCAGCTGATGCGCCGATCCTTGATGTGGGCTGTGGAACAGGACTCTCGGGGCTTGCGCTTCGCCAAGCAGGCTACATCAACCTCGATGGCTGCGACCTCTCCCCGCAAATGCTGGAAAAGGCACGCGCCACGGGTTGCTACCAGCGCCTTTTTGAAACCAACCTCAATGAGCCACCCCTTGCTGCAGAGGACAGGCAGTATGCTGCAGCCACCTGTGTAGGGGTCTTTTCCTTCGGGCATGTCCTGCCCGATGCGATTGACGAGATTTTGCGCGTGCTCAAACCCGGCGGCAACCTGGTAATTGGTCTCAATGACCACTTCTACGAAGAAGGCTCATTTCCGAAAAAGCTGGACCAGCTTGTTAATACGCAGCAGATCGAGATCCTTTCACGCGATCACGGCCTGCATCTTGAACATGTTGAAGGCTCCATGGGCTGGGTCATCACCTGCCGCAAGCTGTAGCGATCCCGTTCAGTGGCAAGGTTCAAAGCGCAGCTTTCACCCGCTGGTGGGCAAGTGCTGTTTTCTCACGCTGTTGCAAATATTCGCCGAGTTTTTCGCGTTCTTCGTCGACCACTTCAGCTGGTGCGTTGGCAACGAATTTCTCATTGCCCAGCTTGCCCTCCAGCCGCTTGATTTCACCATCCAGTTTCTTGAGTTCCTTTGAGAGGCGATCGGCCTCTGCTGAAAGGTCAACGATGCCCTCCAGCGGCAGGCAATAAATTGCCTCGCCAAGGACGATCTGGGCCGACCCCTTTGGCGGAACCTCGGAGAAATGAATCGGAGTTACACGGGCAAGGCGGGCAAGCGCGGCAGTGTGGTGATTGACATTTGTTCGTGTGCGCTCGCTGGCGGAAATGATTTCGAGCGGCATGATCTCGCCAGGCTTCACTCCCATCTCCGCGCGAACAGAGCGTATTTCGGTGATCAGCGAAACCAGCCAGTTGATCTCGTCTGCAGCAGGTTCGTCGCGGTCGCGGATCTGTGGCCAGTCTGAATGGCACAGAAGCGTGTCGCGCGCACCCGTTGCAGCCCACAACTCTTCTGTCATGAATGGCATGAATGGATGCAGCAGTTTGTAGATTTCGGCCAGTACGAAAGCTGCACAAGCCTGCGCCTCCTTGCGGGCAGCTTCGTCATTGCCCGAAAAGACGGGTTTGAGAAACTCCAGGTACCAGTCGCAGAAGGTATTCCAGACGAATTTGTAAGCCGCGCTAGCCGCATCGTTGAAGCGGTATTTGGTAATGCCGTCGGTGACCTCGGCAACGCATTTCGACAATTCCGCCAGTATCCAGCGGTTCAGCGTGTGAGAGACCTTCGACGGATCAAAATCGGCAACCGGTGCAACACTGTTCATTTCCGCAAAACGGGTCGCATTCCACAACTTGGTGCCGAAATTCCGGTAGCCGGCAATGCGGGCGGGGTCCAGTTTCACGTCCCTGCCCTGGGCCGCCATGATCGCAAGCGTAAATCGCAGCGCGTCCGCACCGTATTCCTCGATCAGTTCGAGCGGATCGATCACATTGCCCTTTGACTTGGACATCTTGGCACCGTTCTTGTCACGCACCAGCGCATGGACATAGACCGTGTGGAAGGGCTCGACCGGATCGCCCTCATCGTCCTTCATGAAATGAAGGCCCATCATCATCATGCGGGCGACCCAGAAGAAGATAATGTCGAAACCGGTGACCAGCACGTCGGTCTGGTAGTATTTGTGCAGTTCCGGTGTTTCATCGGGCCAACCAAGTGTGGAGAACGGCCAGAGGGCAGATGAAAACCATGTGTCGAGAACATCAGGATCACGATAAAGGATTTCACCCGGCTTGTATTCGTTCATCTTCTCCTCGACCCAGGACTTCCATGGGCCTTCATGGGCGAGATAGTGATTGACCGCGTCGTCGAGTGCCTCCTCCTCCGTCTTCGCAACAAAGACCTGTCCGTCAGGACCATACCATGCGGGTATGCGGTGGCCCCACCAGAGTTGACGGGAGATGCACCATGGCTCGATGTTTTCCATCCAGTTGAAATATGTGTTTTCCCATGTCTTGGGCACAAAGTTGGTCCGGCCCTCCCTGACAGAGGCAATTGCCGGTTGGGCCAGCGTTTTGGCATCGGCAAACCACTGGTCCGTCAGCATGGGTTCGATGACGACGCCCGATCGGTCACCAAAGGGTTGCTTGATCTTGTTATGCTCGACGAATGGGACTTCATCGCCCTGTTCGTCACGCACAGTTACCGCAAGACCCTCGGCATTGATCGCATCGACGATCATCTTGCGCGCCTCGTAGCGGTCAAGTCCACGATATTCATCGGGCACCAAGTTTATCGCATCGACCGTATTTTCGTTAGGCAGTTCACCTGAGCGGACGATCTCTGCCGCCATTTCGGCGCAGCGGGCATAAGGCTCACCATCTTCACGCATTGCAGCCTTTGTATCCATAAGGCGGTAGAGCGGAATATGGTTGCGCTTGGCGACCTGGTAGTCGTTGAAATCATGCGCACCAGTGATCTTGACCGCACCCGAACCGAAAGCGGGATCGGGATACTCATCGGTGATGATCGGGATCAGGCGGCGATGCTCTTTCGGGCCGACCGGAATCTCGCACAGTTTGCCGACAATCGGCGCATAGCGTTTGTCAGAGGGGTGGACGGCCACAGCCCCATCGCCCAGCATGGTTTCGGGCCGGGTAGTGGCAATGGAAATATAGTCGCGCTCTTCCTCCAGGATGACCTTTCCGTCCACATCCTTTTCGACATAGGTGTAGGTTTCACCGCCGGCCAGCGGGTACTTGAAGTGCCACATATGGCCGTCGGCTTCATTGTTCTCCACTTCGAGATCGGAAATGGCGGTCTCGAAATGCGGGTCCCAGTTGACCAGCCGCTTGCCGCGATAGATCAGGCCCTCGTCGTAGAGGCGGACGAAGACCTCGAGGACAGCTTCAGACAGGCCTTCGTCCATGGTGAAGCGCTCTCGCGACCAGTCACAAGACGCTCCAAGGCGCTTTAGCTGGTTGAAGATCGTACCGCCTGATTCTTCTTTCCATTGCCAGACGCGCTCGATGAACTGTTCGCGGCCCATTTCCCGGCGGCCAGGCTCCTGGTTTTCCATCAGTTGGCGCTCGACCACCATCTGCGTGGCGATACCGGCATGGTCCATGCCCGGCTGCCATAGAACATCCTTGCCGCGCATGCGTTCAAAGCGAACCAGTATGTCCTGGAGCGTGTTGTTGAGTGCATGGCCCATATGCAGGGAACCGGTTACGTTTGGCGGAGGAATGACAATGCAGAAAGGATCAGCGCCCTCTGGCGCACCTGCTCCTGCAGCAAAGGCATCTGCCTTATCCCATTTTTCGGCAATGCGCGGTTCAACACTCTTTGCGTCGTAGTTCTTGTCCAGCATTTTCTGTTCCAGGCGGCAAAATCCGCAGATGTCCTCAGGATTCCGGCTTTTTGCCGAGAGAGAGGTTTCGGCGCAACGTAAAGCGAATGCTGTCTGCCAAGTCAACCGACACGATTAGCCTGTTTGCGATATTGCAGGGATCATTGGGAACAGGCATTTTCCATATCCGGTTCCATATCCGGGGTTTATCAAGTTCCGGCTGCCTGGGGCAAACCAAATGGAAAAGTTGAACATCCTTGTCGTTGAGGGCAATTCCGACGACCGTCTTGTCGAGCAGGAAAAACTTGGCCTTTCCCGACCCAGCCTTACCTATGCGCGATCCCTTGTTATGCATGCGCCGGATGACGAATTCGGCTATGCCTTTCCCTATGCAACCCACCGCGAAACCGGTCTGCTGCAGCCTTGCGACTACGACGGATTTGTCCTTACCGGCTCCAGCGTGGCCTGGGGTGCCGAGCAGGATGAAGCCAGGCCCTATCTTCAATATGTCGAAAAACTGCTGGCAACCGGCAAACCGGTATTGGGTTCATGCTGGGGCATGCAGACGGTTGCTGTTCTGCTGGGCGGCATGAGCGGGCCCAACCCAAAGGGCAGCGAGATTGGCGTGGCGCGCGCCATTACGCTTAGCGAAGCAGGAAGAGCGCACCCGCTATTTGCGCAGATGCCAGACAGTTTTGCTTCACCTGCCTATCACCGGGACCACGTGACCCGGCTTCCGCAGGGCGCAATGCTGCTTGCCTCGAATGCGATCAGCGAGGTGCAGTCAATGGCCTATAACGGTAATGGCGTTGATTATGTCGGATTCCAGTTCCACCCGGAGGTTCCTCTCGAAGAGTTTTCACGGGAATATCGCAGCCGACTACCCCTGCCCGGAACGATCATCGAACTGACCGATTTTCCGGACATTGTTCCCGAAGAGATAGCTGATCCCATGCGCCGGACCCGGCCACTTGGCAACTGGGTCCAACATGTTCATTCCAGAAAGGCATCACGGACACTCACCTGCTTCCGGCAATTGTCTGCCTGAGCAAAGATTGTTTCGCAGGCGAGTGGTCGTCAGCCCTCGCTCCGACCGGCAACTGCATCGATTTCCTGGCGTACCATGCGCTCGACCATCCCAGGCAGATTTTCGTCCAACCATTCCTTAAGCATCGGCCGCAGAACTGACTCAACTCTTGCTGAATCAATATCTTCCACGCATTTTTTCAAGCGTTGCATCGAGTCGCTTACTGCAGCCTTCGTTGCTGGCGAGACCAGAGCTTCGCGGAAAGCATCAGCAGTATCTGCTTTGGCTGCAAGTGTCGGCGTCTCACCATGTTGCAAATTGCTGGTTTCGGTTTCATCCGTTTCAAGATGCCTTGTCGAGGACAGGCTTTCGGTTTGCTGCCCGGTTGAAGATTCTTCGCCGCGTCTTTCAACGAAAGGGGCAATTGCATCCCCGGCAGGTATTGGGTTGGCTGCAGCAACGGTTTTCGGCGCTTGAGACTCCTCAAAGATCCTTGTTGGTGGTACCGAAGGAGCAGATTCCCCGTTAGGTCCTTCTTTCTTTGCGAGCGCCGCGATTTCACTGAACGACATGGAATTGCGCTCAGTACCTTCACCTGAAACCCGGTTGCCTGTCCCCGTCCCTCTCCCTGTCACAGTCTCCGCTGCAGTCTTTGTTTCAGTCTTTGCTTCGGGGGCTATGGTCACGGTGACCACATCCGCCGGGCCTGATGCCATGGGTATGCGGGCTTCCTCTATGGCAGATGTATAATGATATGTGTCGCGAGCCATGTCGGAATGAGCGGAACTCATCGACTGCTCGCGCAATCCGAGCCTTTCACTGCGCATTTTGGCTGCCAGGGCGGCAAGCCCGCCCGGTGTTTGTGAAGGGGACTCGGCCATGGGACGCGACGCAGCCACCGGCACTTTCGCAGGATTGGCAACAGTCTCCTCGGTCCGGCCCAGGCGGCTGTCGTCATGGGCATTACCCTGGAAGGGGTCCCGGGCCGGATTGTGCGTCGGACTTTGCGCCAAACTTCGGGAAGTCGGCCTTTCCTCATGCGTGCGCAAGCGCTGAGCCAGGCCGGAAAGGCTGCTGCCTGTTCTGCCTGATGTAAGCGTCTGTTCCTGGGCGTTTGCTTTCGCTGCCACATCGGATCGTTCAGCATGATCCCCGGGATCAGGTCTGGCTTCAGCGTTGACATGTTCGCGGGCAATGATCTGCCTTATGGAAGAGAGTATATCCTCCATTGATTTGCCACTTTCGCCGGTTTGCCGAATAGCTGGTTCAGCCGCCAACCCTCGTGCGGGCTCCCCCATTGCCAATCTCCATGTTTGGCCGGCCCCGGATACCTCCGGAACCGGCATCCGCCGCGAATCAACTCATGATAACCGATGGTTGGGTATGAACAAAGCCGCGAAGGTCGGGTGATTTGCAAGTGTCCGTTCAACTACCCGCGATAGTGACGCCAAACGGCGGACATCAGGATGCTACTGGCCATCGGGCGTTCGCAATCCGTACCACTTGTCCTTGACAGCAAGGTAATGCTCTTCGGGGTCATAGCTTGCAACTTGCAGACCGAGTGTATTCGCCCTGAGTTTGCCGATGGCAGAAAGTGCGGCATAGGAAGCAACAATCTTGTCACGTTGTGCGTTCGCAATGGCTATCTGTGCATTTATGACATCCTGCTGGGTGTTCAGAACATCCAGCGTGGTCCGCTGGCCTACCCGACGCTCCTCAACAGCACCCTGCAGGGCAAGGCGTGCCGCCTCCAACTGGGTACCGGTCGCTACAAGCTGTGCATTGGCAGCCTCAAGCTGGCTATAGGCAGACACCACTGCCGCGCGGACATTGTCGACTGACTGGTCGACTTCAATGCGCCTTTGGCCCAGGACTTCCTTGTTCTGGCGCACCTGTGCCGAAACGCGGCCACCCTGATAAATCGGAACCTGCAGTCGCGCGGTCAACGATGCCGCATCGCGGTCCGTGTCGGGGCTCACATTGAACCGGCGCTGGACGTTGCCTTGCAGCGTGACGGAGGGCAACAGGTCACTTTCTGCTGATTTCACATTGAATAGCGCCTGGTCCACCAAGTGGCGGGTTGCCTTGATGGCCGGATGATTGGTGCTTGCAGCAGCAACCGCCGATGTGATCGAACCCGGTAGCAGTTTCTCGACACTGGGAGGAACAGTAAGGCCGGATGGATCCTGGCCAATAACCTGGCGGAAGACAGCCTCGCTGCTCTTCAAACGTGCACGCGCACCGATCAGTTCCGCTTCAGCAGCTGCCCGCCTACCACGTGCCTGTGAAACATCGGTGCGGGTACTTTCGCCCACTTCGAATCGGCTGTTCTCGGAACGTACCTGTTCGTTGAGGAATTCCAGTGCCTGCGCGCGGAAGGAGGCCACGGCGGCATCGCGGATAACGTCCATGTAAACTGCAGCGGCATCGAACAGAATGTTCTGTTCAATATTGCGTAATGCCTCGCGGCTCGCCATTACGGCTGCCTCTGAAGCACGGACGTTGTTCTGTGTCTTGAAACCATCAAAAAGGGTTTGGGAAATGGTTACTCCAAATCCGCCCGCAGCCAGTGATGTCCGGGTTGTTCCACCTGTTGCGCCGAACGGAGTTTGCGACAATGGAGAGCGGGTTTCACTCCAGGATTTCGAAATATCCGCGTCGCCGGCTATGACGGGTCGGTAGCCGGACTTGGCTATCGCGACAGTCTCGTCAACTGAACGGGTTGCGGCACGCTGTGCGTTGATGGCAGGATTGTTGCTGTATGCAAGTGCGAGCGCTTCCTTGAGGGACTGCGCGGAAGCCGTAGCCGGTATGGCCACCAACGCTCCAATAAGCGCCACTTTCGCAATGGTCTTGCAAATACGCATGTTACCCCAACTCGAAACTGCCGGTTTGCTGTGGCTGTTTATTGCTGCCAGTCCCGACATTTACCCGTTCTACCTGTTAGCATTTGGCAATGGCGGGGATACTCTTCATTCCGACCAGCGCTGTTAAGCTCACCTTCCCGTCCCGCGACAACTACCGGCGTGCGGGTGAGACTAGCCCGCGGGACAAGGCGGTCAAATTAATTCTAGGAAAGCTTGGCAATCGACCCAAATTGCAGCCAGCCGTTGCACCGGCGCAACACTAGGCCAGATGCTCATCACCAGATCAGAAAACGAATTCTTCCTTTTTCTGGAAGCCCGGCAATGGCATCACTGCGCAATTGAACAGCTTGCGTCCGCTTATGTCGTTGCCATTGCGAATGTACAAGCGTGCAACCGCCGCATTTCCGTGCCCTTCCACAGCAATCAGCTTTCCATCATCGCGCAACTGGTCGAAAAGCACCTGGGGAATCGCGTCCACGGCACCGCCAATGAAGACTACATCGTACGGCGCTTCAGCAGGATAGCCCTCATTGAGCGGACCCTGCACCACTGCCACATTATCATAGTCCAGTTCATCGAGCGTCCTGGCGGCATTGGCTGCGAGGTCCGCATCCTCTTCCAGCGCGATCACCAGCGAAGCGAAGCGTGAAAACACGGCGGAGGAATATCCGGTGGCGCAGCCGACATCCAGCACCACATCTTCAGGGCCGATCACCGCTGCCTGGGCAAGCTTGGCGAAAGGCGCAGGTTCCATAAGGTAGCGGCCATTTCCGACCGCAACGTCCTCGTCGATATAGGCAAGGCTGGCACGTCCTGCAGGTACGAATTTTTCTCGCGGCACTTCCATCATCGCATCGAGCAAGGCGTGATTGGTCACGTCGCAGGTGCGTATCTGGCAATCCACCATATTGATGCGTGTTGCGGTAAAGTCCTGCATGATCTGATTCCCCGCGCTGAGGTTTCCGGTGCACATGCAGCCGGAGAATTCGGCTGGAGGCCTCGCCCGGAATCGAACCGGGGTGCAAGGATTTGCAGTCCTCTGCGTAACCACTCCGCCACGAGGCCATCCAAGGGCGGGGCTTAAGCGATTTCAGCAAACCGCGCAAGTGGTCCATGGAAGCTTGTCCGTGAAATTCGCGCCTCAGGCTCCTCAACTTGATAACTGCCTATTACGCAACCCGCCTTGCGGCCAGCTCCACGCCAATATCGGCATGGGCGTTTGGCTCCGCCGGGGCGATGGCAAATCCCAAAAATCGTCACAAAAACCGTATTCCACCCTTGGCAAACCGTATCAGGGTTTGTATAGGCACTCCGTCGTCAACGACACGTTCCCCGGTAGCTCAGTGGTAGAGCAGTTGACTGTTAATCAATTGGTCGCTGGTTCGAATCCGGCCCGGGGAGCCACTAATCGTTCTCATACTCGTGCAAATGCTTCGCGCCGTTGGTGGCTGGCAACGATCTGGCATGCGCAAAGCAGCTGGACAGCTTTTGTCCTGATCTGCCGGTTTTTGGTGGCACCCACTCCAAATCAGGTATTTTTTGACAAATCCTTTTGACTGGCAAATGAGTCTATTGCGGCCAATGCGACTGTTAGCCTAGGTTCACGGCGAACCATTCAACTGCGTTTTTCAGCGCAGTGCACTGTCAGACTGGAACTCATCATGATCCGAAATTCCACACTGGATGCCATCGGCAATACGCCACTCATCAAACTGCGGCATGCATCCGAGGTGACGGGCTGCAACATTCTGGGCAAGGCGGAATATGCCAATCCGGGCCAGTCGGTAAAGGACCGTGCCGGCAAGTTCATAATCGAGGATGCTGTTGAAAAAGGCTTGATCGAGCCGGGTGGCACCATCGTGGAGGGCACGGCAGGCAATACAGGGATCGGGCTTTCGGTCGTTGCCAATGCGCTGGGCTTCAAGACAGTCATCGTAATCCCCAAGACCCAGAGCCAGGAAAAGAAGGATGCACTACGCCTGATGGGGGCCGAACTAATCGAGGTTCCGGCCGTCCCTTACCGCAATCCGAACAACTATGTGAAATTATCGGGTCGCCTAGCGGAGCAGATCGCCCGCACTTCGTCAAAAGGCGCGATCTGGGCAAACCAGTTCGACAATGTCGCCAATCGTGACGGACACATTCGCACGACTGCACGCGAAATCTGGAATGATACAGATGGCAAGGTGGACGGTTTCGTCTCGGCCGTCGGCACGGGTGGCACGCTAGCCGGCGTCGGCATCGGACTTCGCGAGTTCAACAGCAATGTCAAAATTGCGCTGGCGGACCCGATGGGCGCGGCTTTGTATGAATACTACACCAAGGGTGAGCTGAAGTCGGAAGGCGACTCGATTACCGAAGGTATCGGACAGGGCCGGATCACGGCCAATCTGGAAGGTTTCACCCCGGACTTTGCCTACCAGATACCGGACAGCGAAGCTGTGCCAATCGTCTTCGACCTGCTCGAGCATGAAGGGCTATGCCTTGGTGGCTCATCGGGCATCAACATTGCCGGTGCGATGCGCCTTGCAAGGGATCTCGGGCCCGGCAACACGATCGTGACCATATTGTGCGACCATGGCTCACGCTATCAGTCGAAACTCTACAATCCGGATTTTCTTGCTTCCAAAGACCTGCCCGTACCGGCATGGCTGACCCGCAAGACGCAAATCGATGTGCCTTTCGAAGACGTTCCGGCGCAAGGCTGAGCAATGGCATTGAAAACCCGCAAGGCCTTTCTTGATGATGCCTACCTGACAGCCTGTGAAGGCACGGTGATCGCGATCAGTGATAGAGGGGGCATTATTCTGGACTGCACCAATTTCTACGCGAACAGTGGTGGCCAGCCCGGCGATACGGGCCACCTGGAGCGTACTGACGGATCCCGCATTTCCATCGCCACCACGGTATATGGCGAGGACCGCAACGAGATCGTACTGATCCCCGGTGAAAGTGAGGCGGTTCCCGGAGTCGGTGAGACCCTTGTTTGTCATTTGGACTGGGAACGCCGCTACAGGCTGATGCGCATGCACACTGCATGCCATCTTCTGTCGGTGGTCTGCCCCTACCCGATCACAAGCGCCAATGTGAATGAAACCGATTCACGGATCGATTTCGATATTCCCGACGCTGCCATCGACAGGAACGAGATCACTCAACTAATGATGGAACTGGTAAACGCCAATCATCCGATCTACGAGCAGTGGATCAGCGAAGCCGAACTGGACGCAAATCCTGGCATTGTTCGCTCCAAGAATGTCAGGCCACCGCGCGGCATGGGTGATATCCGCCTTGTATGCATAGGCGAAAAAGCAACGGTGGACAGCCAGCCCTGTGGTGGCACGCATGTCAGCGAGACTCAGGAGGTGGGCGAAGTCCATATCAGCAAGATCGAGAACAAGGGCAAGGAAAACAGGCGTTTCCGCCTGCGCTTCGGGCCGATGCCGCAAGAAGGCCCGAATGGATAAACAAGGGGAATGAACGGCATGACGGGCAGGTTTTTCATTGGTGCAGACGAACTCAATGCCGGTTTGGGAACTGACGACCTGAAACTGGTCGATGCCTCATGGTACCTGCCGGCGATGGGACGCGATGGAAAGGCCGAATTCGATGCGGCGCGTATTGCTGGCGCGCAGTATTTCGATATCAACGCCATCGCCGATACATCGACTGGCTTGCCCCACATGCTGCCCTCACCGGAGCTATTCGCGAAGGCTGTCGGCGAAATGGGTATCAGCGAAACTGACGATATCATTGTCTATGACGGGCCGGGAATTTTTTCCTCTGCCCGTGTCTGGTGGACATTCCGCGTCATGGGCGCAAGGCGTGTGCGCATCCTTGCCGGCGGGTTTGATGGCTGGAAGGCTGCCGGACTTCCAGTTGAAACGGGCGACCCGCAGATACCAACCCCGGTTTTGTTCACGCCGGATTTCGACCCGTCCCGCGTTCGCGACATGGCTTACATGATGGCAAATATAAAACGCGGCGAAACGATGGTTCTGGATGCGCGGCCGTTCGGTCGGTTTACGGGTGCCGATCCGGAACCACGTCCTGGCCTGCGTTCAGGCCATATTCCCGGATCAAAATCCATGCCTTCAGCAGAACTGACGGCCAATGGTGCCTTGCTGCCTGAAGACGCGTTGCGAGACTTGCTGGAAGGGCGCGGCGTCAAGCCGGGCATTCATGTGACGACAAGCTGCGGCTCCGGCGTTACTGCCGCAATCATCTCGCTGGCGCTGGAAACGATAGGGCACGAAAACCATTCCCTTTATGATGGGTCATGGGCGGATTGGGGCGCTTCCGACCAAGTACCCGTTGCCCGCTGGGAATAATTCGGGTTAGCTTTTTGTCATGGCGAAACAAAAGGCAAAAACCCTGACCGCGAGGGTCACACATCTGGAAATGGCGGCACGACCAACCCGCAGTGTCCCTCTTCCCTCACGCCCGCGTACTGCCCTTCTGCAGACTGATAACATGCCGATCCATTTCTACCGCTATCTGTATGAGCGCATCGGCCGAGAGCATCACTGGTATGAACGGCGGGTGATGAATGATGATGACCTCGCCGACATCCTGGCATCGCCGGACACGACCATAGAGGTTCTCTATGCCAATGGGTGCCCTGCCGGTTTCTTCGAGTTGACGAAGAGCGCCCAGAACAATGATATCGAACTGACCTATTTCGGTCTGATGCCCGACTATCGCGGCCTGGGGCTTGGGAAATGGTTCCTCCATGCGGCAATCCAGAGCGCCTGGAACCAGAAACCCGACAAGGTGACTGTGCACACCAACACGCTGGATCATCCCTCAGCACTAGGGCTGTACCAGAAAATGGGCTTTTCCCCGGTCGCCGTCAGCGAAGAGACGGTCACCGTCTGGGAATGAGCAGTTCGGTCGCACCCAGTTGGCAAAACGGACAAGAAAATGCCCGCAACATTGCTGTTGCGGGCTTAAATCTATCGGGTATCGCTGGTTCAGGCTGCCTCAACCAGCTTGCTGCTAAAAGGCCGGGATGACTTGCCTCCGTCCAGTGCTTCGAGTGGTGCAACCATTTTCTTCTTCAGCGAAGCTGCGACTGCCTCATTGGTTATCATGCCCCTGTGGACATTGAGACCATTCTGCAGGTGGATGTTTTCACGGATTGCATCAAGGCCCCTGTTCGCAAGTGCCAGACCGTATTGCAGTGTAGCGTTATTAAGCGCGTAGGACGACGTCATCGGCACTGCGCCTGGCATGTTGGCGACGCAGTAATGTATGATACCGTCCACTTCATAGGTTGGCTCTGCATGGGTTGTCGCTTTGGAGGTCTCGAAGCAGCCGCCCTGGTCAATCGCCACGTCGCACAATACTGCGCCTTTGCGCATTTTCCTGAGCATGGCACGGGTCACCAGCTTGGGAGCAGAAGCGCCGGGGATAAGCACCGCCCCAATCACGGCATCGGCCTCGATGACGCATTCCTCGAGCGCCTCAGCTGTCGAGTAGCGGGTGATGACACGGCCACCAAACAGATCATCGAGTTCGCGCAGGCGTGGCAGGGAACGGTCGAGAATGGTTACATTGGCACCCAGGCCGACAGCCATCTTGGCTGCATGGGTTCCGACGACACCGCCACCGATCACGACCACATTGGCTGGCGCAACTCCGGGGACGCCGCCCATCAGCTTGCCGCGACCACCATTGGGTTTCTGAAGCGCCGTGGCTGCTGCCTGGATGGACAGTCGGCCGGCAACCTCGGACATGGGAGCCAGCAATGGCAGGCCGCCCATGTTGTCCGTGACGGTTTCATAGGCAACTGCCGTGCAACCGGATTCGATCAAACCCTTGGTCTGGGCTGGATCTGGCGCAAGATGCAGATAGGTGTAGAGGATCTGGCCTTCGCGCAGCTGTTTCCATTCGACAGGTTGAGGCTCCTTCACCTTTACGATCATGTCTGACTTTCCGAAAACCTCTTCTGCGGTTTTCAGGATCGTGGCCCCAGCATCCTTGTAATCCTTGTCAGTCGCATTGATGCCAATACCGGCATTCTTTTCGACAAAAACCTTGTGTCCATTGGCAACGTATTCGCGAACTGATCCGGGCGTCAGCCCAACGCGAAATTCGTTATTCTTGATTTCCCTTGGAACGCCTACGCGCATGGTGCTCACTCCCTGAATAAATGTGTGCGAATTGCAGTTTTCGGCAGAATGTCGGACCAAACTGCCAGCTTTCCATTCAATGACAGAAAGGGCTGTGCATTACATTGCAAAGATTGCGGCTTGCCGGGCCATTTTTCGCAGAATATGCTGCGTGAAAGAGGTTTGTTCGAAAGTTCTTGCCATGTTGAAGCTCGACAAGATTGATCGTGCGATTTTAAGCGCGCTGCAGACAGATGCAAGAATATCGAATGTCGAACTTGCGGAAACTGTCGGTCTCTCCCAGTCTGCCTGCCTTCGCCGGGTAAAGCACCTGGAAGATAAAGGGGTCATCGAATCCTATCAGGCTGTCATTTCCAACAAGGCAATTGGCCAGACCATTACTGCCATTATCCAGATTACCCTGCAGGGCCAATCGGAGAAAAAACTGAGTGAATTCGAGGCTGCGGTGCAGCGCTGCCCGTTCATCGTTGCATGTTTTCTGATGAGCGGGGAAAGCGACTATGTGATTCGCGTAAATGCAATCGACATGGAGCATTTCGAGTTCATTCACAAGAACTGGCTCTCAACCCTTCCGAGTGTTTCACGCATGCAATCAAGTTTTGCCATGCGTATGGTTGTAAACAGGGCCAATATTGACGTTGCAAAACTCTGACCCAGGTGGAAGGTTTAGTGAAGTTAAAAAGTGGGTGTCAAATTGCCAGGTTTCTTCAAGGTCGTCGGGTTGCTTTTCGCTGCCCTGTTGGTCGTTTTCTTTCTGGGGCCACGCCCGGACACCAGCCAAACTGTAAGTTTTGAACCCGATTCCCTTGGGGCCGACCTCGACGCCTATCTTGCCGAGGGCGAGGCAAGATTTTCCGATTTGCGCGACGGCGTTTCAAAGGAAATCATCTGGAACAACCCGGTAGCAAAAAACGCCACTGAATATGCGCTCGTGTATGTACACGGGTTTTCAGCAACCAAAATGGAAACCGCACCCGTTTCGCAGCAGGTTGCCCAAGCGCTCAACGCAAATCTTTTCCTCACACGGCTTGCCGGTCATGGCCGGGGCGGAACTGCACTTGCCGAGATCAAACTCACAGACTGGCTGAATGATATGGCAGAAGCCATCGCCATCGGACAACGTCTGGGAAACAAGGTCGTGCTTCTGACCGGTTCCACCGGCGGAACACTAGCCACCTGGGCAGCAGCACAGCCGCAACTTGCCGACGCAATTTCCGGGATTGTCTTGATCTCACCCAATTACGCCATCCAGGGTGCATCTACGGGCTTGATAAACATGCCATGGGCCGAAGCCATTCTTCCAGCGATTCTTGGGGCGGAGCGCTCTTTTGAACCCATAAACGAGGGACATCGAGCGGGTTGGACCCACCAATACCCAAGCAGGGCAGTCTTTCCCATGGCTGCTCTACTTCGCATTGTGGAAAGCATCAACAAGAGCGCCATAAATATCCCGGCCTTGTTCATCTATTCGCAAAAGGACAGCGTGGTTATTCCCGGCGTAACGCGGGAGGTCGCGGAGAACTGGGGCGGGCAAACAAGCGTATTGATGATTGAGGATTCCCAGGATCCCAACAATCACGTCATAGCCGGTGACATTTTGAGCCCGAACACCACTGAGAGGGTTTCGAGCGCCATCATCGAATGGATTTCGACCCTCTGAAAATCTGCACTTTTGCCCGTTCACCGATTTCTGGTAATTGGCAGATTTAGCATTTCTCCCGGCTTTAATCTGGTTTAAACCAAGACATGGTTCGCCTACTTATACTCAGACACATGAAGACCGGCTGGGCGTTGCCCGGCCAGCGTGATATCGACCGGCGTCTGGACGACACGGGCAGACAGGATCTTTCGATCGTGCGCAACTGGATAAGTGAGCACAACCTCCAACCCGGTCAGATATTCTGCTCTACCGCAACGCGTACGCGGCAGACCCTGGATGGAATTTTGCCTGCATTTACAGAAGTGCCGGAACTGGAATTTCTGGAAAGCATGTATACCGGTTTCACGGATGAATATCTTGATTGCCTCAAGGCCCATGGGAGAGCAAAGACGATCATGATGGTGGGCCACAATCCGACCTGTGCGAGCCTTGCCAATGCCCTTGCAGGTCGCGGCGACCCGCAGGCGATGGAAACACTCAGCTACAAGTTTCCCACCGGTGCTCTTGCGATCATCGATTTCGACAGTGACAACTGGTCCGATATTCGCGAAGGCAGTGGGCATCTTACCCGGTTCCTTATTCCCAAACTGTTCCGCAGCGAATAGCCCGGCCGGTAAGCGTGCTCAGCCAGTCTGCCATGACAGATTGATTGCAACCGGACCACAGGTTACCCATATCGGACACTGGCGGTCCTATCGATGAATTGATTTTCACAGCTTTCGGCAGGTTTCGCCAATATTTAATCATAGAACGGCCGGGGCACTTTTCATTGCCATCCATCACCAGCTTTACTGACGAAGCGCTGATCGCACTGGACAGCCTGCAGGATACGGCGGGCAATTTGTTTTCACCCACGCTGCGCTTTGGCGTTACCGGTCTTTCACGTGCCGGCAAGACTGTCTTCATCACCGCACTGGTGCATAATCTGACCAAGGGTGGGCGTCTGCCCCTATTCGAGGCCTATGCCTCTGGCCGGATTGCCATGGCAGAGCTCCAGCCACAACCGTCGATGAATGTACCGCGATTTCAGTACGAAGATCACATCCGCACCCTCGTTGAAAAACGTGCCTGGCCGGATTCGACGCGCGCCATCTCCGAATTGCGGCTGACGATCCACTATGAAAGCGCTTATGCCTGGTCACGCCGATTCGGCGCAGGAACGCTCAATCTGGATATCGTGGATTATCCAGGCGAATGGCTGCTCGACCTTCCGTTGCTGGGGCTTTCCTTTGCCGAGTGGAGCAAGCGGGCACTGGATCTAGGCCGCCTTGGCAACCGAAAGGCACTTTCGGCGAAATTCCTTGGAAAACTCAAGCCGGTTGACCCCTCGGCTCCGGCGCAGGAGGAAACCGCGCAGGTACTTGCGGCGGCGTTTACCGAATACCTGAAAGCCTGCCGGGAGGATGAAACCGCCCTGTCTACCTTGCCTCCCGGGCGTTTCCTGATGCCGGGCGACCTTGAAGGCAGCCCTGCCCTGACATTTGCGCCGCTGGAAATCGAAGATGGAGCAAAACCGCCAACGGGTTCGCTCCATGAAATGATGGCAAGACGCTATGAAGGCTACAAGGACGTGGTGATACGCCCGTTTTTCCGTGAGCATTTCGCCCGCCTCGATCGACAGATAGTCCTGGTCGATGCACTTCAGGCGATCAATGCCGGGCCGGAGGCACTTGCGGACCTTGAAAACGCACTTACTGATATCCTGAAATGTTTCCGCACCGGTTCCAATTCCTGGATCGGCTCACTCTTTGCCCGCAAGATCGACCGGATACTCTTTGCTGCTACCAAGGCCGATCATGTCCATCACGAAAACCACGACCGCATGGAGAAGCTGTTGAAGGCGCTAATCGCCAAGGCGTCGCAACGCGCCCGTTTTTCCGGAACCACGGTCGACGTCGTGGCACTGGCTTCTGCACGTGCAACGAGAGAGGGACTGGTTCGCGAGGATGGTGACGAATACGCCGTGATAATGGGCACGCCCATGAGGGGCGAAACCATTGACGGCCGGAAATTCGATGGTGAGACCGAGACGGCTGTCTTTCCTGGTGATCTTCCGAACAATCCGAAGCTGCTATTCGATGACAAACCCGACAACGACCCGCAAACCGATCTGAGATTTGTCAGGTTCCGCCCACCGCACCTTGAAACCACTGCAGAAGGTCTGACGCTTTCCCTGCCACATATCCGACTGGACCGCGCGCTGGAATTCCTGCTTGGCGACAAACTGGCTTGAGAAGATGACTGACAAAAACACAAGAAAACCACGCACCTTCAATGTGGATAGCGGCAAACGGGATGCTGCACGCCCCTCGCCGGAGCCAAAAAGGCCAGGCGGCCATGACACTGCGGGTGCCGCCCAAGGCAGAGGCGAAAAAAACTTCAATGACCGCTCCCGGGCGGGCAGTTCAGATACCCCACCGCGCAAACCGCGTACCATCGAAAAACCGAGAGAAATCATCATGCAGCCCGCCGAAGCGGTGGATGAAGCCTATCAGGAAATCGAGGCGCTGACGCCGCCGCCCCTGACCCAGACTGGAAAAAAGCGGTTTGGCTGGGGCAAGCTTGCGCTGGGTGCCTTTACCACGCTTGTCGCCATAGCAATCGGCATGTGGGTGGATCAACTGATCCGCGAACTCTTCAGCCGCAACGACTGGCTCGGGTGGGTTGCGCTGGGCATCACGGCCATTGGCGTGTTTGCACTACTGATCGTCATCATGCGTGAACTTGCCGGCATCTGGCGGCTAAGGTCCGTTGAACATTTGCGCGAACTAGGCGAAGCGGCAAAGAAATCGGCCAAAATGAGCGAGGCAAGACAGGTGACTTCGCAGGTCGTCGCCATCTTTGCCAACCGGCCGGAAACCGCACATGGGCGTGCACTGCTGGCACAACATGACGATGCAATAATGGATGCTGCCGACCTTATTGCCCTGGTCGAGCGTGATCTTCTGGCCCCGCTCGACCGGACAGCAAGGGTCATGGTCATGCAGTCTGCCAAACGCGTGTCGGTCGTGACGGCTGTCAGCCCGCGAGCGCTGGTTGATGTAGGCTTTGTCCTTTTCGAGAACATGCGCCTGATTCGCCGGATTGCCGAACATTATGGCGGCAAGCCTGGTTTTTTCAGCTCACTCAGACTGTTTCGTGAAGTAGTCACCCACCTCGCCACCACCGGTGCAATCGCAGTTGGTGACGGCCTCATGCAGCAGGTTATCGGTCACGGCCTGGCCGCACGCCTTTCTGCCCGGCTCGGCGAGGGCGTGGTCAACGGTCTGCTGACCGCTCGTATCGGAATTGCGGCCGTTGATGTGTGCCGTCCGCTGGAGTTTGATGCAGAAAAAAGACCGGGAGTGGGAGATTTTCTTTCCGAACTTACCAAATGGGGAAAAAACGGGTAAGCTGCCTCGTAACGATCAAAGATTCATTGTCTGAAACATGATGTGATCGGCATTGGAGAGGAATTGGTTAACCAATTTGGGTAACATTCCCCTAAATGGATTTGGTGGCCTGATGCCACTTGTGCCCTGTTCGAAAGAAAGCCCGACTAATGTTGCGTTTCGCCCTGTTCCTGTTTTCCTTTGTCATACTGCAAACCAGTCTGGCGACAGCATCGGATGTCAACTTTTTCAAGACAGTCGCGGGAAAATGGGCAGGTCCAGGCGAGATCGTGGCCGGAAAATACAAGGGCACCCGGTTCACCTGCGTTTTCGACGGCTCCAATCCTGCAACAAAGGCGGGCATGAAGATTGATGGCTACTGCCGTGTCGGCATGTTTTCCCAGCCAATGAATGCACTTATTGAGAAGGCCTCTGCGGGATATCGGGGCCAGTTCCTTGACGGTGAAAAAGGCGAAGGCATGGACATTGTTGGTGGCCGCTATAGCCCCAACAAGCTTGTCGTCAACATAAAGCGCAAAGACCTTCGCGGCGTGCTGGTTGCCAGCAAGGACAATGACGACCACATGCAGATGACGATTTCCGTAAGCGTGGATGGCCGCCTGGTTCCTGTAATCGGCATGCGCCTTGATCGTGCCGGCTCTCCGCGGATTGCCAAGAACGGCTGATCCTCACCAAGTCCCAACGGGCCTTGCCACTTCTATCCCCGTAAGATCGGCCATTTCCAGCCAATGGGAAACTGGCTCGCCGTTTATACGCATGCCAGCTGCAATGTCGTTGAGCGGCAACAATACGAAGCCGCGTTCCAGCATTCTGGGATGAGGTATCGTCAGCCTTTTGCTGGTCAACTCCATATTGCCAAAGAGCAAGATATCAAGATCAATGGTGCGGGGGCCCCAGCGACGGGTTTTTTCACGTTTCAGCTTCTGTTCGGTTTTCTTCAGCACATCCAGCAACTGCAGCGGTTCAAGTGTTGTTTCCAAAGCAGCGCAGGCATTAAGAAACCAGTCCTGATTCTCATCCCCCCAGGGAGGAGTCCTGTACAGCGCAGACTTCTGCAGCACACGGATCCCTTCCTGCCTGTCCAGCCTTTCGAGGGCAGCAAGAAAAGTACTTGTTACGTCTCCCACATTGCCGCCAAGTCCAATAAGCACAAGCTGGCGCTGCGCATCCCTTACTATCATTGCGGATAGACCACCTTGACCTCGACAGTATCGAGGACGCCCTGAACCGGTGCGTGCGGCTTGCGGACGGTAATCTCGACACGCGAAATCATCCTGAACTTCCGGCAAAGCGCTGTTGCCACTTCCAGGGCAAGGGCTTCGATAAGATATTTTCGCTTGCCCATGACAACGCGTTCAATCGCCTTGAATGCCTTGCCATAGTCGACAGTGCCGTCGATATCATCATTTTCCAGCGAGTTGCCGCCTTCCACTGTCAGGACCGCGTCAACGAAGAAACGCTGCCCCAGCACTTCCTCCTCGTTATATACCCCGTGGCGGGCAAAGAATGCGCAATTGCGCAGGGTGATTGTGTATTCGGTCATCGGAGCTTTCTGATTTCAGCTTTCGAGGAGCGGAATGCGGCCTGCGGCCAGAACCGCATCGGTCATTCTCAACGCGTCTGCGTTCTTTGGCACATCATGCACCCTAAAGACAGCGCTGCCTTTCATGCGCGCGACCACTGTTGTCGCCGCTGTACCAACATCGCGAGCATTGCCCTTTCGCCCGGTCACGCCACCGATGAACCTTTTGCGCGAGGTCCCCGTGAGGAGGTGAAACCCAAGAGCAAACAATTCATCAAAGCGGGCGAGCAATTCAAGGTTTTCGCGCTCATCCTTGGCAAATCCGAAGCCCGGATCAAGGACAACCGCCTCATCAGGTATGCCTGCCCTGCGGGCAATGGCGATGCTTTTTTCAAGAAACGCGATCTGATCACGAACGGGGTCAGGGTGCTTTATGCGTTCGCGGCCGGTATGCATGATGACGCAGCCCGAGCCGGTCCCTGCGGCTACGGCGGCAATTTCGGGATCTTTCTGAAATCCCCAAACATCGTTGATGATATGGGCACCAGCTTCCACAGCCATGGCTGCAGTTTCGGCGCGAAAGGTATCCACAGAAAGGATCATTCCAGGAGTGCCATGCAAGGCTTCGAAAACCGGCAGGATTCGTTCCTGTTCGGTCCTGGCGTCAATCGGCTCGGCGTCGGGTCTGGTGGATTCTCCACCGATATCGATTATAGCCGCCCCTGCCCCGTGCATGCGCCTTGCCTGGCGAATGGCGGTGTTGAAATCGAAATGGCGACCGCCGTCGGAAAACGAATCTGGCGTCACGTTCAATATGCCCATCAGGACGCCTTTTGGGCCGAGCGTCAGATGTGCGTCATGTCCCAGTTTCCAAGTGAAAGGTGCAAACGGATTGAATGCCACTGAAGCCACCATACCTGCCGATCAATGGCACCCCATGCCACGGACCGACTGATCAATACAAGCGGCAGGCTTCAGGAATCAGGTGTCTGCTTCTTCCCGTCAGCGGTCATCCGCCCGATAAGCGCGAAATAAAGTGAGTATGGAAACAGGTTCACCAGTTTCAGCATCCAGGTAAAGCGGCGCGGAAAAGTGATTTCGAAGGAGGATTTCCTGAGGCCGGCAGTTACCCTGTCTGCCGCCTTGTCGAGTGGCATGAGGAAAGGCATCGGAAAATCATTCTTTTCGGTCATCGGCGTATCAATGAAGCCAGGATTGATCAGCTGGATCTTGATATTCATCTTGTCGAAGTCGAATTTAAGCGCTTCTGCCAAGTTGATCAGTGCTGCCTTCGATGATCCATAGGATGCGGCCTTCTTCAGTCCGCCATACCCCGAAACCGAGGACACAATAGCGACCTGGCCCCTTCCGGCTTCCTTCATTGATTCAACTGCGGGAACCAGGCAATTGATAACACCAGTAAAATTCACGTCGTAGGTCTTGTCGAAATTTTCCAGCGAAAGGTCCCATCCCCGCATCGGCCAGAAACCACCGGCACTGAACAGGGCAATGGCGATGGGTCTGCCGCTTGAGGTTATCTTTTTTGCTGCAGCCTGACAGGCGTCACGGTTTGTCACATCAAGCGGCAGCGGGTGGATGCGTCCGGCAGCTTCGGGCCGTTCCGCAATTTTTCTCAAGTCGCCTTCAGAGCGAGCTGATATGTATACCTCAAAGCCTTCGCTGGCCAGGCGGACAGCGGTTTCAGCCCCAATGCCGGAACTCCCTCCGGTAATCCATACCACGCCGTCTTCCGGTTTTGCACTGAATGCCATTTCTATACTCCTGTTTGTTCGCAAGGCAGATAGGCCAGACAAGGCCAAGTTCAAAGCCGCCTTGCCACAATTTCGGGCTAATCAGCGAGTTAACAACCAGATCGACGTATTTGGCTGTTGAAGAGCCACATTTGGCGGTTTACATTGTGGCTGGGGCAGCACCATTCACCTCACTTTGTACAGGTGGATGGGCAAGCAAGGAAAACCAGATGGCTGAAAAAGCCACGCGCAGATCGTATTCCATGAAAATAAGGTTTTGGGGAACACGTGGCACACGAATGGTTGCCAGTGACGGGTATGAAGCATTCGGACGCAATACCATTTGTGTTGAAGTCGTTTGCAGTGAGCGCGTTCTTGTATTTGATGCAGGATCAGGGTTCGTCAACCTCGGTAGCAGCCTGCGGGAGCGTGAAGTCAGGTCAATTGACCTGTTTCTCAGCCATTCCCACTACGATCACGTCGAGGGAATCCCGTTCTTTCAGCCATTCTATGATGCAAGTTTTTCTGCTCGAATATGGTCAGGTCGGCTGAAGGGCATCGAGTTCACCCGCGAAATCGTGGATGGGCTGATGAAAGAACCCTATTTTCCGATCCGCCAGGAAAAGTTTCACGCCAAGCTGACCTACAAGCAAATATCAGATGAGCAAAAACTCGATCTTGGCGACGGAATTGCGGTTTACACCGCAAGGCTTCATCATCCTGGAGGAGCGACAGCCTACAGAGTAAATTACAAGGGCCGGAGCTTTGCCTTCGTGACAGACACAACCCATGCGCCTGGCCAGCGCGATGTGGGCCTGATCAAGTTCCTTAAAGGCGTAGATGTCTTCGCCTATGACTGCAGTTATACTGATGCAGAGTTCCCCCAGTTTGCCAGCTTTGGACATTCCACCTGGGAAGAAGGTTGCCGACTGAGAAAAGCAGCAGGTGCAAGAAGAATGCTCGGCATTCATCACATGCCGTTTCGTACCGATGAAGCACTGCGAAAGATTGAATACAATCTGGCTGACACAGATGAACGATGCGGAATTGCAAAAGACGGCGACTTGGTTGAATTGTGAGAAAGCAATTCCCGGAAAAAAGGCCGGTTCGCTAACCGGCCTTGCTTCTACACCTGGCGAGATAATCAAGCTTCTGAGAAATGGCAGCGTCCAAGGCTGTTCCCCAATCGCAGATGCTTGTCACCTGATCTCTCGGAAAACCCCGGCGTCAGCAGTTTATGAGCAGTTTATGCCGCAGGGCGGGGTATAATCATACTCAGGTTCAGGCCGACCGGTAGCACCATTTGGATCTCGTTCACCGCCCGGCTTCTCACGCAAGTTGTTATCTGGTCCGCGGAGTCGCTGAAGGGCTGCCCGCTGTTCGCACTGGAAGACCGGCGCGCGCCAGCCTGGACGAAACCGCGACTGACCGCTGATCAGGTCGTAGAGACTGTTTTCCTGGGCTCGGTCGCCGGAACGCAGGAAATCAAGTTCATTGGCCTGGTTGTTTCTGACCTCCACGATATCGCAACGGTCACTGGTTACGATACAATTTGTTGTGGAGCATACCTCGATTTCGCCCTGGAAGAGGATTACCCTTGTCAAACCGGGACTGACATAGACATCGAAAATCGTACCGCGTGCGCCAATGGTCGATACAGGTGTCTCGATTGTGAAAGCGCCCTTGGGCGAGTTACCGGTGATGAAGCGGAAGGCACCCTTGGCAACCTTGATGGAGCCACTTGAAAACCCACGTGTTCCTGTAACAAAATCGTCCAGCGAAATGGAGGAGTTTTCGCCAACGATCACTTTGGAATTGTCACTGAGGCGGATTTCGCCATGTGAATCAGTTCCTGCATCAATGCGCTCGGAGGCAAAGACCGGGTCGCGCGGAGCAAGCCTGCGATTGTTCAACGAAGCATTGACCAGATTCTTGATGCGAACCGACTGGCCTACTTCCTCGGCTGAATGGGCCTGAATAGTCGTAGCCAGGGACAGTGATGCCGAAAGTAACGCGGCGAGCGCACCCGATCCGACACCCTTTAGGGCATTTAGCGGAATTGGCGAAGGTACAAACATGGGAACTCCATAGTGGTGCTCGGACAATAATGCCCGATCTGCCAGATTGCGCCCCTGTCAGTCTAGATATTAGCACCATCTGCCACAAGGTAAAGTGCCCAGCGGCAATTCAATACCATTCCTATAGCAGTATAGTGACATATGGCACGCGGGGTAAACTCCTGCATTGAAACGAAACATGCCCCTGATTGATCTCTACAGAACGCCTGTATAGGGTTTCAAAAGGGCTTTGCAGCCATTTTCTGGCTACTCCAACGGGGAACATGGATGAAACTGCTGAAAGGCAAGACGCCCTTTATCATTGCAATTTCCCTTGCCCTGACAGCGGCCGCTCTTCTGTTTGCTTCCCGCTATTCCCAGGTAATGGTTCCCGTCAGGAATCTGGTTTTCGATACGTATCAGCAGATCAAGCCACGCCCCGCGCAGGACAGTGCGGTCGTAATCGTCGATGTGGACGAAGCTTCCATAGATGCGATGGGTCAATGGCCATGGCCGCGCACAGACCTCGCCAGACTGACAACGTCGCTTGCCGAAGCGGGGGCAATGGCTATTGGTTTTGACCTTGTATTTGCAGAGCCCGACCGTACCAATCCGGCGCTTTTGGCAGAGCGACTGCCTGCCAATGTCGAAAACCGGGAAATGGTCCGTTCTGTCCTTTCGCGCCTGCCGGACAGTGACGCGGCCTTTGCCGAAGCCATTGCAAATACACCGTCGGTGCTGGGGTTTTTCGATCTCAGGGGACATAGCGACGACATCGTTCGAAAAATCGGCGGCATCAGCTGGGTCGGTGATGATCTGTCCCACATTCTCTATAAGGTCAGGGGAAGCGTGACGAGCCTGCCAAAGCTTCAGGAAGCCGCCAGCGGCCAGGGATTGATCAGCCTTGGTGAATCCCAGAGCGATGACATCATAAGGGCAATTTCGCTTTTTGTGACCGTTGACGGCCAGGTCTTTCCATCGCTGGCACTGGAAGTCTTGCGCCTCGCCATACAGAATGCGTCAGGCCAATTGCAGTCCTTCGTCATTCGCACCAGCCTCGCTGGAGCCGAGGGTGCCAGCGGTTATGCCATTACTGCCGGCAGGGTCGCCAATTTTGAATTCCCCATGACTGCTTCGGGCGCATTAAACATCTATTATTCACCCGATAGTGCTACACATTATCTGCCGGCATATCGTGTCCTGAAGGAAGCTCCGGAAAGCTGGCGCGATGCAGTTGAAGGCAAGATCGTGCTGATTGGCACCTCGGCGCCTGGACTTCGCGACATTCGAACAACGACGCTGCGCGAGGCTGTACCGGGTGTTGTGGTTCATGCCCAGATCATCGACCAGATCATGCATGGGGAGTTCCTGAACCGGCCGGACTGGGCAGCAGGCGCTGAGACTGCCCTGGCCATTGCCCTCGCACTCGCCATCATCATCATACTTCCCTATGTCGGCGCGCTAACTTCGGCACTGGTCGGGCTGGTGTGTGCCGGACTGGTGGCGGCCATAAGCTGGTTGGCATTCGACTGGTACGGGGTTCTGTTTGATCCCGCCATGCCGCTACTGACAGCGCTGGCTGCGTGGGCGATGACCACCGTACTGCTTTTTGCCTTCACCGAACGCGAAAAACGCTTCATCCGCAATGCCTTTCAGCACTACCTGGCACCGGAACTCCTGGGCAAACTCGAAGAGGAACCAGGGGCATTGAAGCTGGGTGGCGAAATCCGCCATATGACGCTGATGTTCATGGATGTGCGCAATTTCACTCCGATTTCCGAACGCCTTGATCCTCAGGAACTGGTCGCTTTTCTCAATGATCTCCTATCCCCGCTATCTGAAATCATCCAGAAACATGAAGGGGCAATCGACAAGTATATCGGCGATTCCATCATGGCGTTCTGGAATGCACCTCTGGATGTTGCAGACCATCCGAAAAAAGCCTGCCTTGCTGCATTGGAAATGCTGGCAAAGGTGGAGGAACTTAACGCCAGGAATACCTTCGGCTTTGACGAGCGCGGTATTCCCGCAATTGCCATAGGTATCGGCATCAGCACGGGTGAAGGGTGTGTAGGGAACATGGGATCGGTGAGGCGCTTTGACTATTCGGTCGTTGGCGACACCGTCAACGTGGCCGCAAGGCTTGAGTCCGCGTCAAAAGATGCGTGCTGGCCCGTCCTTGTCTCATCTTCAACCATGCAAGAGGCAAATGACCTTGCCTTCCTCAATGCGGGCAAGATTTCACTCAAGGGCAAGAGTGAACCGCATGATGTCTTCGCGCTCATAGGCGGCCCGGACCTTGCCGCATCCACTCAATTCAATGAGCTTCGCGCCGCCCATAACCAGTTGGTCAACTCCCGTTCAACGCCTGGGAATGGCAGGACAAAGGCTTCAACGAAAAAGCAGCTCGATCATTGTCTCTCCCTCGCCCCGGCCCAGCTTCACGGGTTCATCCAAAACTGATTTCGCCTCGCATCCCTTGTTTTTCATGATCGCTGAAACTTACCTCCGGCTTTTTGCGTTCCCTTACTGAACCCTTCCTTTCGATCCAACCGACCTTGTCATGACAGCAGACGAACACACCTCTCCGGCGATAGTGTGGTTCCGTGATGATTTGCGGACTGCAGACCACCCTGCCCTGAATGCTGCGGCGAAAGGCGGGAAGCCGGTCCTTTGTGTCTACATACTTGACGAAGAAACGAATGGCATACGAACTCATGGTAGGGCCCAGAAATGGTTTCTTCATCATGCACTTCGAAACCTCGCGGATTCACTAGAGAATATCGGCGGGCGGCTGGATATTTTTTGCGGCGAGCAGGCTGCCATTATCCGAAAGCTAGTCAAGACCAGCGGCGCTGATGCCGTCTACTGGAACCGTCGATATGGCGGGTGTGAGCGCAAAATCGACAAAACCTTGAAATCCGAGTTGAAAGAAGCGGGCCTGACCGCCAGGAGCTATGCCGGAAACCTGCTGCATGAACCCTGCAAGGTGCAAACGACTACAGGCGGACCCTACAAAGTCTATTCGCCTTTCTGGCGTGCGCTGGACGCGCAGGATGCACCGCGCTCCCCGCTTCCCGCTCCCGAACAACTGCAATGCGTCACTAAGCCCGAGGAAACATTTGAACTGGCGAAACTCCAATTGCTTCCTGCGAAGCCTGACTGGGCTGATGGGTGGGAAAATATCTGGACGCCGTCGGAAGCTGGCGCGCGCCAACGGCTTGACGAGTTTCTTGCCGACACCATCCAGGATTACGCCAGGGGTCGGGATTTTCCCGCAATGGATGCCACCTCGCGTCTTTCACCGCATCTGCGCTTTGGTACAATCTCTCCCTTTCAGATCCGGGCGAAGACCCGACATCTGCAAGATTGCGGCGAAATCGACGACAAGAATGCAGAAAAATTCCTCAAGGAAGTAGCCTGGCGGGAGTTTTCCTATCATCTCCTGTTTCACTACCCAGATATCGGCTGGAAGAACTATCAGGAGAAGTTCGACGATTTTCCCTGGCGCAGTCCCGACGACGATGAGCATACGGCTTCCAATCTCGAAGCCTGGCAAAACGGCCAGACCGGATATCCGATTGTCGATGCCGGCATACGCGAATTGTGGCAGACGGGCTATATGCACAATCGCGTGCGCATGATCGTCGGTTCGTTTCTGGTCAAGCATCTACTGATCCACTGGAGTGCCGGCGAAGCGTGGTTCTGGGACACGCTGGTTGATGGAGATCCGGCAAACAATACCGCCTCCTGGCAATGGATTGCCGGTTCGGGGGCCGATGCAGCACCCTATTTCCGGGTATTCAACCCGATCATTCAGGGGAAAAAGTTCGATCCGGATGGGGAGTACGTTCGCAAATACGTACCAGAGCTCGCAAAGCTTCCCAACGAGACCCTTCATGAACCATGGGCGACACCTGAAGATGTGTTGTCCCATTGCGGCATTACCCTTGGCGAGACTTACCCGCGCCCCATAATTGAACATGAACGTGGCCGCGAGCGTGCGCTTGAAGCCTTTGAAAAGATCAAGAAAGCTGATTGATGAAAAAAATTGCAGTTATTGGTTCGGGCATATCCGGTAATGCGGCAGCATGGGCGCTGTCAAAAACGCACAATGTGACACTGTTCGAAAAACGTGACAGGACCGGCGGACATTCGCATACTGTAACGGTTGATTATGACGGTACAAGAATTGACGTTGATACCGGTTTCATTGTCTTCAATGACCATAATTATCCCCTGCTTACGAAGTTGTTCGAACATCTTGGCGTCGAAACCAGGAACAGCAATATGAGTTTCGGGGTATCGCTGGATGGCGGCCGGTTCGAATGGTCGGGCCAAGGACTGCGGGCGGTGTTCGCGCAGCGGCGCAACCTTTTCTCTCCGGGGTTTCTCTTCATGCTTAGGGAAATCTTCCACTTCAACCGGATCTGCAAGGAAGACCTCAAATCCGGCGCGCTGTGCGATACTTCCTTCGAGGATTACCTCAAGCACCGCAAATTTTCCGAGCGCCTGCGCGATGACTACCTCGTACCGATGACAGCGGCAATCTGGTCCACGCCGCCCAAGCGGATGCTCGAATTCCCGGCCGAAAGCCTGATACGCTTTCTCGACAACCACAGGCTCATTCACAAGAAGGCTGACCGGCCCAAATGGCGTACGGTTACCGGCGGCAGCCGTCAATATGTTGAAAAGCTTCTGGGTGATTTCAACGGTCATCTCGAGACTGGCGATGGCGTCGTCTCGGTGCGCTCTTCGGGAGAGCTTGTCGAGGTCCGCACACAAAGTGGCCGCATCGAGCGTTTTGACGAGGTAGTCTTTGCCACCCATTCTGACCAGTCGCTTGAGCTTCTGGAACGACCATCCGTTGGCCAGCGTGAAGTTCTCTCAAATATCAGTTACAAGCCGAACACCGTTTATCTGCATCGGGATGAAAAGCTGATGCCCAGGCGCAAGCACGCCTGGTCGGCCTGGAACTACATGGGTAACCGCAATTCCCATGGCCAGAGGGACCTTTCTGTCACATACTGGATGAACCGGCTGCAGGGCATTGATGAGAAATTTCCGATCTTTGTAAGTCTGAACCCGGAGACAGCTCCCGATGAAGACAAGGTTTTCGGCGTCTACAACTATGACCACCCGCAATTTGACAGGGCGGCAGTCGAGGCGCAGGCGCGTCTGCCTGAAATCCAGGGCAAGGACGGAATGTGGTTTTGTGGTGCCTGGACACGTTACGGCTTTCACGAAGACGGACTGGCCTCGGGGCTGCATGTGGCGCGTTCCATCGGGGCGATCATTCCTTTCGAGACCAGACTGGAAAAGACTGGTGAGGAAAGTATCGGGCCAGTGCCGGATCCAATTGGCCAGCCAGGCGTGCTGTTGCCAGCAAGCTGACGAATAAGATGGCGTATTCGCACGAAAAAGCCGGTGACAAAACGAATGGGGCAAGGCTCCCCGCCCTTTTGCTCTACAAGGGCAAGGTGATGCATGCGCGCATGAAACCGGTCCAGCACCGCTTCTCGTACTCGATGTCTTCCATCTTGATCGACATCGACCGCCTGGACGAGGCTGACCGTTGCTCCCTTCTTTTTTCTGTCAACCGTGCCAACCTGATCAGCTTCAATGAAAAGGATTTCGGCGCAAGGGATGGCACTTCGCTGCGCGCGCATGTGAACAGCCTGCTGACAGAAGCTGGAATGGAAGCGCCGCATCGCGTTAATCTGCTTTGCTATCCAAAGGTGCTGGGCAATGGTTTCAATCCGCTGGCGGTCTACTTCTGCTACAATCGCCAGAACGATATCTGCGCGCTTATCTATGAGGTTCGCAACACATTTGGCGAAACCCATACCTATGTAGAGCCTATCCGCCCAGGGCAGGTGTCAAAAGCAGGTATCAGACAGTCGGCAGCCAAGCTGTTTTACGTCTCGCCTTTCCTCGACATGGAGATGAACTACCATTTCCGGATAAAAGAACCGGGAGATAATGTCGCTGTTCGAATACTCGAAACTGATCCAGAGGGTCCCATTCTTTCTGCAACATTTTTCGGCGAGCGGCGTTTGGCAAGTGGTGGAAGTTTGTTCAAGACACTATTGCAAACAGCAGGCCTAACGTGGAAAGTTGTCGCCGGGATACATTATGAGGCTCTGCGACTATGGATAAAGGGGTTGAGGATACGCCCACGAAATCCGCACCAGATTTCTCACTCCTATCCTGGCGCACAAAAAAAACAGGTCGAAAACAAGGCGTGAATCATGGAGGAGACAGTGATGGGCTCAAAAGGCAGTCTTTTTGACGGCAGCCTCAACAAGGCAGAACCCATAACGCTTGGCAATGTCGGTGAAGTTACCTCCCGCTTGCCCTATCATGTGGCGGCGATCCTGAAAGGACTTACACGTTTAAAGCACGGCGCGCTGACCGTCACCCTGCCCGATGGCAAGTCCTATCATTTTGACTCCGGCGAGCCAGGCCCCAATGCTGATATCAGCCTGCACAACTGGAATCCGCCCCGTCGTGCCCTGCTCGGCGGATCCATAGGCATTGCTGAAAGCTACATGGATCATGAATGGGACAGCAGAAATGTCACTGCCTTCCTAGAGCTGTTCAGCGTCAACTATGAGCTGGGCAACGAGTTCACCTCGCCATCATCCTTCCAGCTGATACTGGAAAGATTCCGCCACTGGATGAACACCAACACCAAACGCGGATCGAAAAAAAATATTTCGGCACATTATGATCTAGGGAACAAGTTCTACAGCCTTTGGCTGGACAGGAGCATGACCTATTCATCTGCCATCTATGAAAAGGACACAAACTCGCTGGAAGCGGCACAGCAGGCGAAATATCGCTCACTGGTGGAAAATACCGGCATTCGCGATGGAGACAAGGTTCTTGAAATCGGATGCGGCTGGGGCGGTTTTGCAGAGTATGTGGCAAAAAACACCAATGCCCATGTGACGGGATTGACGATCAGCCGTGAGCAACTCGAATTTGCCCGCAAGCGGATCTTTGAAGCGGGCCTCAATGAAAAAGTTGACCTGAAATTCCAGGACTATCGCGATGAAACCGGTGTTTATGACCGGATTGCCTCCATCGAAATGTTCGAAGCTGTTGGGGAGCGTTACTGGAAGACCTATTTCGACAAGGTGCGCGATTGCCTTCGCACAGGCGGCAAGGCTGGACTGCAGATCATCACGATAGCGGACCAAAGCTATGACAAGTACCGTTCGCGCCCCGACTTTATCCAGAAATATGTCTTTCCTGGCGGAATGTTGCCATCGCCGCAAATTCTCTCCGGCCTCGCCCAAGGTAGCCGGCTGCATGAGTACGAACCTCGTGTATTCGGAGGGGATTACGCCAGGACGCTTGAGGAGTGGCGTTCAAAGTTTTGGGACAAGTGGGATGAAATCCGCACCATGGGCTTCGACGAACGTTTCAAGCGCATGTGGGAATTCTACATGCATTACTGCGAGGCAGGCTTCAAATCCGGCAATATCAGTGTCAGACAGGTATTTTATGAAAAGGTCTGATTTCTGACGCATTGGGCGGGCAGGTGATTTATTCGGTTTGCGATTCCCAACCAGCCCTCAGTTCCAGACAATGAGACCGATGTTTCGTACCCTGATTTCCTTCACAACCGCCCTCGCCCTGTCCGGCTGCATGTCCTCTTCCGCAGGTTCGCGCAGTGAGGTTAGCGTGGGTTACTATAACGTAAAGGGAACCTCTTTCGAGGAACTCGACAAGGAGATCGCCTTGCACGGACCTGTGGTTAGTGGTGTTGGAAAGGCAATCGCCTCCACAAGGGTGCGGATGCTGCCCGACATTCGATATGACACTTCCGCAGGAAAATGCAGGGTCTCCTCTGCAAAAATACGGGTTCGAGCTGACATAACCCTGCCCCGGCTGACTGATCGGGGCCGTGTCGACCGCAAGCTTGGCAGGGCCTTTTCCAACATCGAGGAGTATGCCCGCCAGCACGAAGCGGTTCACGTCCAGATTGCTGAAGATCACGCGGCGATGGCGGAGGAAAGAATCCTGCGACTGCCTGCGCAGCAAAGCTGCGAGTCCCTTTCGGCGCAGGCCGCCTCAGTATTTCGCAAGGTCATGGAAAAGCACGAGGCCGCCCAACTGGCATTTGACGAGCAGGAAAGAAGGCGCTTCGCTTCGTCCTGAAATACGTTTCCAGGATATAATCCAGTTAACATATTGATTCAATAAAGTCGCACAAGCTACTGATTTTAAATTTTTATGCCTGTTTTTCTGGAACCCGCACAACCAGTCCATCGAGATCTGAAGTGATCTTTATCTGGCAGGACAAGCGGGAACCTTCGGACGGCTCGTAGGCGAAATCCAACATATCCTCTTCCATGATATCCGGGCTGCCTACCCGGCTACGCCAGGCGTCGTCCACATAAACATGGCAGGTTGCGCACGCACATGCGCCGCCGCATTCGGCCTCGATGCCGGGTACGGAGTTCCTGATCGCGTTTTCCATCACGGTCGTGCCTTCGGCAGCCTCAACCTCGTGGTGTTTTCCATCATGGGTGATGTAGGTGATTTTCGGCATCAAGATTCCCCGGTATGCGCGCCTTATTCGTTCGGGCGGACAATATGATCACGCCGCACTTAATGGCTTGAGTTCGCAAGTCAAGAAGAAAGCAGGGTTTGTGCCGATTGAGCCCGTAAGGACGGCAAATATACCGGCTGTCAGTGAAGCGTTCCAATATACGCCAGGACACGATCAAGCTCGGTTTCCAGTTCCTTGTGGACGCAGTGATTGAATTTTTCGGCCTGTTCTGCCAGGTCAGCCAGCTCGAATGCACCTATGGATCGAGCAGCGCCCTTGAGCGAATGGGCGGCTCGGATACGGGTCGCCGCATCGCAAGTGGTCAGGATCATTTTCAGATAAATGGCGGACTGTACAGAGAACATGGAGAGAATTTCGATTTCCAGCGCCTCATCGCCCATCGTCTGGTTTCCAAGATGCGCAAGGTCAATCGGCTTGGCACTGCCCGCCTCGCGCTTGGCTTGAAATACGTCTTTCTTGAGCGCCATGGGCATTGGGGACTCCCGGGATCAGCAAATTGCATCGAGTTCTCAGCAATAAGCCTGCCACATAGCGGTAAATAAAACGCTATCAGCCTGTCCCAAAGGTCGGATGCACACCCAAACTCTGCCTAATGGTTTGCGTTTACGGCCTGGCGCCCGGCCACGGTCAATTTGCAGACCAGCCATTTCGGCTTGAGCGGATTATCAAACCAGGGCTCGGCCCAGCCCTTTTCGATACAGCTGCGGATAGTCGCGGGCCTGATTTCCTGGCCTTCCTCGTCAAAAAGGGGCAGCTTTCCGCCCGGCTGATCCAGCCCCAGTTTCAGATACCTGGCCTGTGCCGCACTGGGTTTGCCGTTCGAGGCTAAGGCGTCGACGTCCACGCCATCGGTTCCATTTCCACCCTTGCCATCTTTGGTCACCTCCCTTGCGGCCATGTCCAGTCTCCTGCCTTGTTGACACTATACCCTTGGCAAATAAGCGTAATGGGCGAGTGCAAACCCTTTTCCACAGGCAGGCATTTGCCATTACTTGTCCGCACGGCGAGATCTTAACCTTCTTTTAACAAATTTTGTGAACGCGCGCGGAATTGTTGTAGGATAAAATGCAGTGTGCCATTACGGTACGCCTGCGGCAAGATTGCCGGCGATACCATTTGAAAGATGGTAAAGACCGGAACACGAGGGAAATTCAGAACCTTATTGAACGGTCCAAGCAATCTTACCGTAATGGCGCCCGTTCCGGGGTGCATTGGCGCTGCCAGAGCTTGATACACTTGCCTTTTACGCAGTGACAGGCTCCGGGGCGCGTTGCTGCGTAACTGAGTGATTTGCAAGGGTTGTCAATATGGCGAGCAAGCCGAAATCTGCATCAGGAACCGACGCTGCAGCTGATGCAGCGGCGCGGGCCGTTGAACAGGCGCTCGACGTTGAACTTGGCCTTGATGGTCTTGAAGCAGATATTGATGCCAATCTGGATCAGGAATTTGCGTCCGTGCGCAGCCGCAGGTTGGAAGCGCCTTCCCTGGAAACAATGAGTGATGACGAGGTTTTCACAGAGTTGGAGCGCAAGCTCTCGGCAGCTGCAAACGATCTGAGGGAAGCGGAAGCAGCAGCCTCGCCCGTGAAAAAACCGGCCAGTCCCGTAGCAAAGGCTGCAGCCGCCAATAGTGAGAGGCGTGACCCAAGAACCACCATGTTACCCGCCAATGACGACAGGCGCGACACGGTTGCCGAACTCGTTTGGGGTTTGCAGCGCAAGGCATCGCGCCTGCCACTGGCGATCGCCCTGATCCTTTCCGTACTTTGGACCGGGCTGGTTGGCTACTACATTTATTATACTGATCCGCAGTTTTTCGACAGTACACTGTCGCTTGGGTCGAAACTCAGCTCAGTAAAGACCTATATTTATCTGGGCATCGCAATCATTCCGGTCCTTCTGCTTTTTGCATTTGCCGTGTTGTTGCGCCGCGCACAGGAGATGCGACACGCCGCCCGCTCCATGACGGAAGCGGCCATCAGGTTGATGCAGCCTGAATCGATTGCAACAGAATCAATCAATACAGTTGGCCGGGCGATCAGACGGGAAGTTGCCGCGATGGGCGACGGCGTTGAACGTGCCCTCGCCCGCGCTGGCGAACTCGAAAAAATGGTCCAGGGCGAAGTGCTTAACCTGCAACGCTCCTATTCGGATTCGGAAATCCGTCTGCGGACCCTTCTCGTCGACCTTGGCAAGGAACGCGAAAATGTCGTCTCGCATGCAGAAAGGCTTCGTTCGTCGATCGCCGGTTCACATGTTGGCCTTAGCCAGGAAATGGATTCCGCCTCAACACGCATCCAGAACCTGATCGACCAGGCATCCGAGGCGCTATCGCAAAAGCTGGTCAATCGCGAACAGGCGATCACCGCAACGCTGGATGAAGCCGGCAAAAACCTGGTTTCCCTGCTTACCAGCAGCGGCAGTGACATCGAGAACCGGATCAATACCGGTACAGAGCAGATCAGCCGCACCTTGTCCGCAAGAACCGGTGAACTTAGCGAACAGATCAGCATGGCCGGCTCGACTATGGCGAACCTCATGGAAACGCAATCCGTGCGGATCCAACAGGAAAGCCTTACAGCAACCCAACGTTTCGAGGATGCCATAGGGTTGCGGGTCGCCGAATTTTCCACCCGAATCGAAGATGCCGGATCGTCACTACAGAGCCTTCTCGACAATCGCCTTGATACGCTGGACGATACAATCTCGACCAAGGGCGAGGCATTTGTCCAGGCGCTCGGCCAGCGGACGGATGCGCTGGACAAGGTTCTCAGTGATCGCACTGCGGTCATTTCCGATACGTTGAAAGAGCGTCTCGGCGCGTTCGGAAAATCGATGAACGACCATCTTGATGCGGTAGCGGGGGAACTGGATTCGCGCCAGGCCTCGATCGAGGAAACGACGAAGGAGATTGGCGATACGGTCCTGTCCCGCTCTGCCCAGTTCGAGGAGAGTATCTACAAACAGCACGCTGATATCGCGGCATCGCTGCATAACGGTCTTGCTGCCGTCTCGCTCAAGGCAGATGAGATTCGCAAGGGGTTGTCGTTTCAGAGCGATGAACTGGTTTCCGGGCTTGATTCGCGCACACGGGACATGCTTGCCGCGCTTGACCAGAGGCTTGCCGCCCTGGCCCAGGGCGTTGAGAACAATGCGCAGAGCCTGAAAGCGCTGATGGACGAAAAGACGACCGGCATCAATACTGTATTTGCCACCGGTTCCGAGGCACTCTTTGCCGGACTTGATACCCAGTCCTCCAACCTGAAGTCAGCGCTGGACAAGCGCACCGCAACGCTGATTGGGGGCCTGACGAACCAGGCTTCCAGCTTTGCCGGCAATCTGGAGGACCGAGTCAGGCTAATTGCCGAAACCATTGAACAGAAAGGTGTGTCACTGCTTACCGGCGTCGATGAGAAAACCAATCTCATTGCCAATACACTTGAACAACGTTCAACAGATATGGAAAGCGCACTTGATGGCCATTCAAGGCGCATCAGTGCTTCAATCGATGAACGTACAGGTGCGCTATTCGAAGGTATCGATGCAAGGCGCTTCCAGCTTGAACAGGGCTTCGACGAGCGGTCAGCCGACATTGAAGGAAAGCTGGACGGTCAGGTCGGGCGTATCGCCGCCTCCATGGAAGAGCGCGCCGACGCACTCTTCGAAGGCATTGATGCAAGGCGAAGTGAAATCGAACGCGGCCTTGACGAGCGAACAGGCAAACTTGAGAACAGCATCGATTCTCGCTCGACCAATTTCGCCCAGGGACTTGAAGAACGTGTGGGCATCATCGCTTCGACGCTGGATGAGAAAGGCCGCTCCCTGCTGACCTCGCTCAATGCAAGCCAGTCTTCCCTTGAGAACACACTTGACGCCAAGGCCTCCGATCTTGGCGGCATCATGGTGAAGGGCGAGGAAGCCATAACCCTTGCCGTTGAAAACAAATACGGCCTGTTCTCGAAAATGCTTGCAGAAAAGCAGAGCGCAATTTCATTCGAACTGGACCAGAAAATAGAAGAAACCGCCGGCAAGATCGACGAAAAGGCCGCCGCCATTTCCGAGATCCTCACCGAGAGGGCGGCCCTCATCAATTCAACGCTTGGCAGTGGCCTTACCCAGAACCAGCGCATACTGGAAGAGAAAACGCGCGAGTTCAACGAATTGTTGGCGAGCCGTTCAAGTGAACTATCCGCCATTCTCGATGAAACCGCACTGCCGCTCGTTGACCAGATCCGTGTACAGGGCGAGGAAGTCGCCAGCAAGCTAGGCGCGGTTCACCGGACTGTGGATACCGACGTTACCAGCCTTCTGGGCAAACTCGGCGGTGTCAGTGAAGCGATGAAGGATTTGATTACCAAGGCTGCCGAGGACCTTGGACAAATGCAGGACACGATTACAAATCAGGCTGGCCATATGAGCGAAGCGGTCGAAAAGGCCCGCGAGGATGTCATGGCCTCTACCGAAATCGCCCAGTCAACCCAAGTCAGGATGGATGAGACTTCCCGCAATCTTTTATCGAATATCGGCAGCATAGCAGAGCGTTTCGAAATTCAGGGCGCGATGCTGGAGCAGGCGACTGCGCTCATCGACAATGCACAGCGCAACTTCTCGAAGACGCTTGGCGACCGAGAGGGCGATCTTGAGCAACTGGCCAGCGGTCTGTCGCAGAGGACGAGCGAAATAGAGCAGTCCATGGCCTCGTTTGGTGAGATGCTGACGAGAACCATGAACGAGATGACCCAGCGCTCGCGGATGGTAGGAACAACGGTTTCCTCCGAAGTTGGGACGGCCATCGAGGAAACGACGGCCCGGTTTTCGGCAGCGACCGAGGCGATGCGTCAGGCCGCACAGGATATCCAGCGTGAACTGGAAGAGACACGCTCCCAGATGCGCCGCGGCGTGATCGAGCTCCCTGAAGAAACCCGCCAAAGTGCTGACGCCATGCGCAAGGTAGTCGCAGACCAGATTGCCGCCTTGCGCGATCTTTCGGAGATCGTGACCAAGTCGGGCAAGGCACTGGATACGGCGCCGGCTCGTGAGGCACCCGCACGGCAGTTCGCGACAGCAAGTATTTCACGTCCTGCAGCAGCACCGCGCCCGCAACCCCAGCCGCCTGCCTATTTCCAGCGTCACGCAGAACAGGCACCCGCACCAGCCCAGCCACCAGCCCAGCCACCAGCTCAGCCACCAGCTCAGGCAACAGCTCAGGCAACAGCTTCGGCACGGGCCCCTTCATCGATCGAACAGTTGTTGCGACAGACGCCGCATGCGGCTCCACGGCCGACTACAGAAGAACAGTCCTACCGGCCTCGGTCAGCACAATTCCAGCCTTCCGCTGGCCGTGCCAATGAGGGCGCGAGCGGATGGGTCAGCGATTTATTGAAACGTGCCTCGGTTGACGATGATCGCAATGACGCCTGGCGCGACAGACGCGGTGAACAGCACCGCATAGAGAGCCTCAACGCCCTGTCCATGGATATAGCACGCCTGATGGATGACAGCGCGTCGATCGACCTGTGGGAGCGCTATCAGCGCGGCGAGCGCAACGTCTTTACGCGCCGTCTCTACACCGCCCAGGGCCAGCAGACATTCGATGAAATCCGCCGCAAATATTCAATCGAACCGGAGTTCCGCCGCGCTGTTGACCGTTACATGGACGATTTCGAGCGGCTGCTTGCTGATGTCGCACGCAATGATCGCGATAATCTGGTAACGCAAACCTATCTCACATCAGACACCGGCAAGGTTTACACCATGCTTGCGCATGCTGCCGGTAGGCTTGGCAACTCCTGACAATGGGTCGGCGTGTTTACGCTGGCCGCTTTCCGACCACCTGGAAAATTCAGTTCAGATCTGGAAGTGTCAATCCCTGCCGAGTGAGCGCCTGCTCAAACCCCGGAGAAGGTCCATGCTACCATGTCTCGCGCAACCGCGTCAAAGGCTGCATCGAGGCCAAGGACAATTTCGAGGCTGCCACCGCCCGGTATCTGCACAGTCTCTTCGAATACACGTGTACGAACAACCTGGCCTGTTCGGTCACTTACCAGCTTGACTGAGAACGCCACACGCGCCTGGGAAATGCCGCCGCCAATATTTGCCTCGAAAGCGCGGATCTCGCTGACGATCTGATAGTCGATCAACAGGCCATCACCAGGCTTGGCAACTGCCTTTACGCGTCCGGTATTTTCGAATGTCTCGAGCAGTTTCAACTGTACCAGCTTCGGCAGCCGGTCCGCCCATTGCGCCCTTGCAAGATATTCGACCTCGGCCTCCGAAGGCTTGATAACTATTTGCTGGCTATCGAGAATTTTAAGAGCGGACGGTTCAAGTATGAGCAGTTGCGCCCTGGAACTGCCCTTGAGTCCGGGAAAATCCTGCGGAGCAGAAATGTCATAGGTGTCTGGCGGGGGCGACGGAATAAGCGCAGTGCAGGACGCCAGCATGAATGCCGCAGCCGCCAATATGACTGAATTGCCTGCCCCTTGCCTCGCGCGTCTCATCTAATCTCTACCCGATACTCTGTCTTTCGTTTTCATTTCCGGACCAAAGGCCGGTTACCTGAACGCGCTATTCCTTGTTGCCCCATCCTGTCCGTGTTTGATCAGGACAAACCTGACCAGCCCTATCGACGGGGACGGCCGGTATTGGTCTTTACGTCCGAGCCACCAAAAATGAACTCTTGGGGATTTCTTTCTATCGTACTGACGATCCTGTCAATGCGGGAGACCGAACGTCTTGCGTCCCCGATCAGTGCCTCAATATCACGAAGTCCGCGGTTTGAAAAACGGGTCAGGCCGCCCGATACACCATTGATGGCGCTTTGAAGCGTGGTAGCCGCCTTGCGGAATTCCTCCAAAGTGGTACTGACTTCAGCCATCACGCTCTGGGACCCTTCATCGCCCAGGAAACCGTCAAGCTTGGCAAGCACGCCGTCAACCCTTTTCGAAGAGGCATTCAGCCGGTCTGTCATTTCCCTGGCGTTCGTGACGATTCTGTCGATGTCTTCCTGACGGTCGGCAAATGTCTTGGAGACGCCGCGCACATCGGTAACAACCTTCCTTGCGCCAGCCGCGGTTTCCTTGATGTCGGCAATTGCGATCTTCACATCCTCGCTGTCTACCGCGCCAAGGACGGAATCCAGTTTGTCGAGGCTGGTATTGAGCTTTCCCGAAAAGGCTTCAAGATCGACGGCAATCTTGTCTGCGGCGTCTGCTATGCCGCCTATGCGCTCGCCGCCCTTACGCAAGTCAGCGGAAAACGCCTCAACATTTGCAAGGGTATTCTTGACCTTTTCCGGTTCAACAGCTGCGACCAGCTGTTCGAGCCCCTGAACGGTTCCATCCAGCTTATCACCAAGTGAAGAGAGAGAGGTTCCAATCCCGGAAGCCGATTTCAGAAACTCGTCAATGCCTTCGGCATTGTCACCCAATGCCTTGGAAAAGGCTTCCGCATTGGCAACTGTGTTGGAAATCGGCTGCCTGTTTTCTTCCACAAACTGCGAAATGCTTTCCAGTGTCGTCTTGGCTGTTGCGGAAACATCGCGGACGGTTTCGATTATGTCGGCCACAGCAGATGGCCGAGCATCGATTTGAGGCAACTGGCCAGGTTCGGTTGCTTCAAATAGCGATTGAGCCGACGGCGTTCCACCCTTGAGCGAGATAACCGCAATTCCCGTCAAGCCGGCGGATGAAATCGTTGCGGTCGTATCAACACGGATCGGAGTATCCTCATTGATTGATGCAAGTGCGTTAACCACCCTGGGGTCTTCAGGATCGAAGATGACACGGTCCACCTTGCCGACCCTGATACCGTTGAAGTGGACTTCCGAATTGGGCGTGAGGCCGCTTACCACACCTTCAATGCGCACGTTTACAGTACGCTGGGCAGCGACCCCGTCGAGCGTGGCAACCCAGTAGATGAAACCAAAGCTCGCCAATATGACGAGCAGGGTAAAGAAGCCTACGGCTACGTAATTGGCTCGTGTTTCCATACGTCCTTCAATCAGCTGCAATCAGCAGCGCATCATCCTATTTTGCGATCTGCCGAGCCCGCTTGCCCCGGAAATAGGACTGCACCCATTCGTGGCTGGATGCAAGCATGGCCGCAATATCGCCTTCTATCAGTACCTTTTTTTCAGCCAGAACGGCAATCCGGTCACATACAGCAAAGAGGCTGTCGAGATCGTGGGTTACCATGTAAACCGTCAACCCCAGCGTATCGCGCAGGGTGGCTATTAGTTCGTCAAAGTCAGCGGCACCGATAGGATCAAGGCCCGATGTTGGCTCATCAAGAAAGACCAGTTCCGGGTCCAGAGCCAGCGCCCTTGCGAGAGCGGCGCGTTTGACCATGCCGCCAGAAAGTTGCGAGGGCAACTTGGTAGCCGCATCCTGTGGCAGACCGACAAGGTCGATCTTCACTCGTGCAAGCTCTTCCATCAGTTTTTCCGGCAAGTCGAGATACTCGCGCATCGGGACGCGAATGTTGTCCATCACGCTTAGCGAAGAAAACAGTGCGCCGTGCTGGAACATAACTCCAATGCGCTGATCGAGCAGAAAGCGCTCTTCCTCACCTGCATGATGATAATCAACTCCAAACAGGCGTATTTCTCCGGCCTGGGCCTTGTTCAGCCCCAGAACCGTGCGCATCAGCACAGATTTGCCGGACCCGGACGCCCCGACAAAGCCCAGGATCTCTCCTCTATAGACATCAAGGTCGAGGTCCTTGAGGATCTGCTTGTCGCCAAAGGAAACGTCCACCCCGCGTACGGACAGAACAATGTTCTCATTCGTTGAATGATCGGTACGGGCCGGATTTTCGGTTTCCATCGTTTCTGACATTTTGGGCTCAATAGTCGATTGCTGCGTAGAAGACGGCGAACAGGCCGTCGACCACGATGACAAAGAATATGGCTTTTACGACGGCAGAGGTGGTTCTGCGGCCAAGGCTTTCGGCGCTGCCTTCCACTTTCAATCCCTCGACAGCGGCCATCACACCGATAATCATGGCCATGAAGGGGGCCTTGATCAGCCCTGAAAAGACCGTGGAAAGGTCGATCCCGTTCCGCAGGCGCACAATGTATTCCTCGATCGATACGTCCGAATAGAACCGCAGTACCAGGCACGCACCGGCGAGCGCGGCCATGTTGGCTAGAAATGTGAGCAACGGCAGCGCGATTGTCAGCGCCACCAGGCGCGGAAACACGAGAACCCCTATTGGGTTAAGGCCAATCACGGTGAGCGCATCGACCTCTTCGCGCATTTTCATGGAGCCGATTTCGGCAGTCATCGCGCTGCCAGAGCGGCCCGCTACCATGATCGCTGTAAGCAGCACGCCGATTTCGCGAAGCAGCAACACGCCAACCAGGTCAACCGACCAGACCTCAAGGCCGAAGGCACGAAGCTGAAATGCGGCCTGCTGGGCGACGATCGCACCAATGAGAAAACTCATCAGCATGATGATCGGTACCGCGCGGATGCCCATCCGGTCAATGTGATGAATGATCGAGATCGGGCGCACCCCGCCCCTGCGACCAAGTTTCATCTGCGGGCCGCGAATGGCGGCGCCGATGATGTTCAGTCCCATCTTCGAGTCGGAGGCAAGCGAGTACATCAGCTTGCCGGTGGTTTCTGCGAGGCGGACCAGCCAGTTTCCCCGGTTTTGAACTGGTGGCGTATCGGACCGGTCAATTGTAACGGCAGCGAGCAATTGCCTGGCATAATCGGATGGGTTGGTGATCTCCACATCGCCGCCTGCAGATCGCCAGTTTTCTCTGAGGCGCGTCAAAAGCCAGGCACCTGATGTATCGAGGCTATTGAGGTTTGTCAGATCGATGACCAGTTTACGACCACTGGCTGCCTGAGCTTCCAGTTGGAGCACTTGCTCATTCGGCCCGGCAATGTCGGAGATTATCCAGTTACCATTCGGGAATGCCAGCAAAGGCCCGCTCGAGCGGGTATCCCCCTCAGCCTCGAGCGTGAGTGTTGCCGCCTGTGCCTGACCGGTATGTCTGCTCACCGCTGTCATGAAAGCAAGTCGTTCTTCCGCATCTTTCCATTCGAACCGTTCGGGTCCGCGATGGCAACCTTAATGGCCATACCTCCATTTCCAGCGAGCCATCCACAATGGCGCCGCCTTGCCATGAAACAGGAAACCCAGCATGGTCGCTGGCGCCAGTATGGCACGCCTGTCGAGGGCTTGTCATCCAACAGCGATTGACGTTGGCAGTTTTGCATCGGGAACTTGCAAATTGAACACAAAACGAAAAATGCTGGTTGAAACTGCCAGATGGCCTTTTGACGGCAGTTTCACAATTGCACGGGGCAGCCGCACCCATGTTGATACGATCATCGTCACGCTTGTACAGGATGGCGCGACCGGCAGGGCCGAATGCACCCCCTATCCGCGGTATGACGAAAGCGTCGCCAGCGTTATGTCGCAGATCGAAGACATGCGCGATGCAATCGAGGCAGGCATCGACCGCACCGCCCTGCAGGAGCGGATGAGTGCCGGGGCTGCCCGCAACGGGCTGGATTGCTCCCTTTGGGACCTTGAAGCCAAGATTTCCGGTTCTCCCGCCGCCTATGCAGCCGGAATCGGCCAAATAAAGCCTGTTGTTACCGCCTATACGATCAGCCTCGGTGCGCCGGAAAAGATGGCAAAGGACACAGCGAGTAGTGCCCATCGCGAACTCCTCAAGATCAAACTGGGCGCAGACGGCGACCAGGAACGCATTCCTGCGGTGCGCGAAGCGGCACCCCATGCCAAATTGATCCTTGATGCGAATGAGGGCTGGTCAGCAGACCAGATGGAAGTGATGATGTCGATCGCGGCTGAAAACGGTGCTTCGCTGATCGAGCAGCCGCTTCCGGCAGGCGAAGATGCCATTTTGGCCAATATTGAGCGCATGGTGCCGGTTTGCGCAGATGAAAGCCTGCATACGCGGGCACATCTGGCACAACTGCGTAATCGCTATGACTGTATCAACATCAAGCTCGACAAGACCGGCGGGCTTACCGAAGCTCTCGAATTGCACAAGGCCGCCCGAATCTCGGGTTTTCAGATAATGGTAGGCTGCATGGCGGCTTCATCGCTTGCCATGGCACCTGCACTTCTGCTCGCCCAGGATGCCGAATTCGTGGACCTCGATGGGCCGCTGCTGCTTGCCGAGGATTTCCAACCTTCCCTCGAATATCCCGGCTCCCTCGTCAATCCGCCGCTGCCTGCCCTTTGGGGGTGAATAACAAAAGAATGAGAGCAACGGCACACATGGCAGCCATGTACCAGAAACCGTCGGCGCCCATTGTCCCGTAGATCGGTCCGGAAGCGAAAACTGCGACACCCATCGTAATACCGCCAAGGACATAACCGGCACCCTGCGCAGCTCCAATGTTTTCTTCAGGAACCGCTTCCATGATGAAATGCATGGTGCCGATATGTACAGCACCGAAGCTCAGGCCATGCAGGACTTGTAACAAGGCAAAGGCCCACTCGCTTTCAAGTGCTGGAAACAGCATCCAGCGCAGCACTCCGCCCGCACACCCAATGCCGATAACCAAAAGCGATCCTCGCCGCCGCAACAGGCCGGTGGCATATTGGAACAACGCTATTTCCCCCGCCACGCCAATAGCCCAGAAAAGCCCTATTGCCATTCCCCCATAACCCAGTGCCTGCCAGTGGATCGAGCCAAAGCCGTACAAAAGGGCGTGGCTGGCCTGCGCCAGACCGGAAGCTGACAGAACCAGCAGGAAAGTCCGGTTTGTCAATAGTTTGCGGCGGGTAACCTTCTCGATTGTCTTGTCTTCCGGCGGTTTCACCCGGCCGATCCTTGGGACCGCAAGCGAGATGATCGCCCCCAGCCAGAGTGCCACAATCAGGCAAAGCAGTATCGCATCGGCAGAAAAGCCGGCGAGGACCGCTCCACCACCCAGATTGGCAAGAATGAATACAAGCGAACCCCACACCCTGATCCGCCCGTAATCAGCACCAAACCGACGCACACCCGCAAGCGTTATGGCATCGATCAGTGGCAGGACCGGGTTGTAGAAAAGATTGTATATGAGTGTAACCAGGAGAATCGGCCAGAAGCTCTGTGTCCACAAGTACAGGGAGGCGGCAATGGCTGCAGCAAAATAGAGGCGCGTCAGCACAATCGACCGATCTTTCTGGCTGTCGGCATAGACCATGACCTGCCCCGACGCCAGGACGCGAATGACGAGCGTCATTGAAAGGACGGTACTGATCTGGAGCGGTGACAATTCCCGTGATTCAAGCCACAGCGGAAAATAGGGCAGATACAAACCGATGAACAGGAACTGGGCCGAATAGCCCAGTGCCATGCGAGCTCCGAAATGTCCTGGCATGGGTTCAAGGCCTGCCGGTCCCGCTGCATTGGTGGCAGCTGAATCAGGCATAGCTTCCAGCTTGCTTCTGCAGGGCAAGCGCGTGCTGCAGGATCACTCCGTCCATGTTGCCACCCGAAAGGGTGATGGCCACCTTGCGGCCTTCAAACCTATCCCTGTGAGCCACAAGGCAGGCCAGCGCGATAGCCCCGCCCGGTTCCACCACCAGCTTGAGCTCATGATAGGCCAATGCAACAGCCTTCAAAGCTGCCTCGTCGCTTGCAGCGAGCCCGCCATGCAGCATCTTGCTATTGACGGCAAATCCGATCCTGCCGGGCGACGGTGTAACGATGGCATCGCATACCGAACCACCCTGTTTCGCATTGGTTTCGATCCGGCCGCTCTCCAAAGAGCGCTTGTAATCATCAAACCCCTCCGGTTCACAGGAATACACCCGGCAGTCGGGAAAGGCGTCCTTGATGGCCAGCGCCACGCCAGCAGTCAGCCCGCCGCCGCCGGTGCAGACCAGCATGTCATCCAGCCCGATGCCAGCAGCCATGGCGTCCTCAGCGATTTCAAGACCGACAGTACCCTGCCCTGCAATAACATTTGCGTTGTTGTAGGGATGGATGAAAACACGTCCCTCTTCGACATGGGTCTGTGCCAACTGATCGCGATCCTCGTTCATCCGGTCATAGGCGATGACAGTTGCCCCTGATCGCTGCGTGCGTGCTGTCTTGGAGGCTGGCGCGTCTGAAGGCATAATGATGGTTGCCCTGCAACCAAACAGGCGCGCTGCCTCGGCGATTCCCTGGGCATGGTTGCCGGAGGACACTGCCACGATGCCCCGTTCGCTCTCTGGCTGAGTGAGGGCGCTGATCGCATTGCAGGCGCCCCGAAATTTGAATGAACCAGTACGCTGGAGGGTTTCAGGCTTGATGAAAACCTCTGCGCCGGTCAGTTCATCGAGAAAATTCGAGCGCAGCAAGGGCGTGCGAAGCGCCCTGCCCCTTATTCGTTCCGCCGCCTGGCGAACGTCGCTCACAGTGGGTGTGGTGTCTGTCATCGGAATCCTGACTATTTCAGGCCAGTGTTGATCCGATTCATCGAGAAAGGCAATTGCCGGTAACAAATCGATGCTGGTGGACAAAATTGCCTAGGCAGTCACCCTGTCATTGAGGTCCAGTTCACCGGGCCTGCTGTCCTGGCGCATCAGCGCTTCCATGAACTGGTCAGTGCATTTTTCCCAGGTGTATTCCAAGGAGGCTTCAAAAGCCCTTTTGCGCGGAACCTCCAGCGCGGAAAGGCAGGCTCTCTTCAGGTCACTGTCAATAATACCTGCGCGCTGGTCAGGATCCTTGCAGAAAAGTATGTCTTTCGGCCCCGCAACCGGAAAGGCTGCTACGGGTGTTCCACAAGCCATGGCCTCGGTGATCACGTTTCCAAAAGTGTCGGTGAGGCTGGGAAATACGAATACATCGCAGGAAGCATAGGCTTCGGCGAGTTCCTGGCCATGTTTTTCACCAAGAAAAACGGCCTCGGGCGTTGAACGTTCCAGTCTGGTGCTGTCCGGCCCGTCCCCCACCACCACCTTTGTTCCTGGCAGATCAAGTTCCAGAAAGGCATCGACGTTTTTCTCAACGGACAGGCGACCGACATTGAGAAAGAACGGGCGCGGCAGACCGGGAAGGAAATCCTCGTTTCGGCAGCCGGGATGGAACTGTGCACGGTCGACACCACGCGTCCAGTGCATCAGGTTCTTGAAACCTCTTGCAGATAGGTCATCGCGCACGGTCTGTGTGGCAACAAGACAGGCGCTGCCCTTGTTGTGAAAACGGCGAAGCCAGGCATAGGTCCAGTCGAGCGGCACGGGAATGCGGGCATTGAGGTATTCGGGAAAGCGCGTGTGGTAGCTGGTGGTAAAGTCCCGCCCCATGCTTACGCACGCCTTGGAAGCTGCCAGGCCGAGCGGGCCTTCAGTGGCTATGTGAATATAATCGGGCCGGATTTCCCTGATGCGGCTCCGCAGCCTGTAGGAAACGGTGACGGCCAGTCGAATCTCCGAATAGGACGGCATCGGAACACTGCAGAACTGGTCGGGCGAGATGATGTGTACCTCATATCCGCGTGTCTTCAGTTCGCGAATGACATTATCGAGCGTGCGAACGACTCCATTGACCTGGGGGTGCCAGGCATCTGTCACTATCAGGATTTTCATGATTGTTCCTCAGGCCGCCCGGGCCGCTTTGTGATCAGGCATGCGAAGCGCAGCGACAGCACGGATGCGGCGCGCCAGCTTTTCCTCTTCGTCAGCCCATGAGATCAGTTCGAATTCGCCTTTTTCATTTTCGACGATCGCCGTGCAGCTTTCGACCCAGTCACCTGTGTTGATATAGCGGATACCGCCCTTTTTGCTGATGGTCGCGTGGTGTATGTGCCCGCAGATCACGCCATCCAGTTCGTGCTCGGCAGCGGCCTGCGCAAGTGCCTCTTCGTAATTTCCGATGAAGTTGACGGCGTTCTTGACCTTGAACTTTGCCCAGTTCGAGAGTGACCAGTAGCGAAAGCCCAGGCGGCGGCGGATCCTGTTGATCCATGTGTTGGACCAGAGCGCTGCCTCGTAGGCCCAGTCGCCCAGCAAAGCGAGCCATTTTGCGTGGCGTACGACCAGATCGAACTGGTCGCCATGTATTACCAGGAAGCGCGAGCCATCGACGCTCTCATGGATACAGCGATCCATGATCTCAATGCCGCCAAACTGGTGACCAACATAGTCGCGAAGAAACTCGTCGTGATTGCCCGGGACATAGATAATTCGGGTTCCCTTGCGTGCCTTGCGCAGCAGTTTTTGTACCACGTCGTTGTGAAACTGTGGCCAGAACCAGACCTTTTTCAACCGCCATCCATCCACAATGTCACCGATCAGGTAGATGGTATCGGCGTCATGGTGCTTGAGGAAGGTGAGCAGCTTTTCAGCCTGGCAACCGGTACTCCCGAGGTGGACGTCAGAAATGAAAAGTGCCCTTGAGTGACGATCCTCAAAATCGGCGAGCGGCTTGTCAGAATGCATTCGAATCCCCTTCTTTCCCCTTGGGGGTGGGATGCGCCCGCTTTGTTACGGTTTGACGATGGTTTGACGACAGAAATGCGTCAGCCCTGCTGCAGGTGGTTGGAAATTTGCGCGCCTTGCCGTATCAGTTTCAGCAAGCACATCGCGGAGGGAAATGGCATGGATTTGGGAATTTCCGGAAAGACGGCAATTGTTTGCGCAGGCAGCCGGGGACTGGGACGCGGCTGCGCCGAAAAGCTGGCAGAAGCAGGCTGCCAGATATTCCTCAACGGCCGTAACGAAAGGGTAAGTCATGAGACAGCCGAGGCTATAGCCAAAGCATACGGCGTAAACGTTCATGTAGTCCTGGGTAATATTTCCGATCCCGACGTTCAGGCCGCGCTCTTGGAGGCATGCCCGGAGCCGGACATACTGGTCAACAACAATGGCGGGCCGCCCTCCCGCGATTTCCGGGAACTGGACCGCCAGAAGATACTCGAGGGTGTTACCCAAAACATGGTTACACCGATCGAACTCATCCAGAAGACTGTGGACGGCATGGCCGATCGCGGTTTTGGCCGGATCGTCAACATTACATCGTCGTCCGTCTATGCCTCGATCCCCGGGCTTGACCTTTCTTCCGGCGCAAGGGCCGGTCTGACCTCATTTTTGGGCGGGGTGGCGCGCGGAGTTGCCGGCCGGAATGTGACCATCAACCAGATCCTCCCCGGCAAATTCGATACCGACCGGATACGGACCAATCTGGAGTTCCTGGCAAAGAAGAATGGGACCGATGCTCAGACAGAAGCGGATAAATCAATGGCTGCAATCCCGGCCGGCAGATTCGGCGATCGGAGCGAGTTCGGCGCGCTTTGCGCCTTCCTTTGTTCGGTCCATGCAGGCTATATGACCGGACAGAATTTCCTGATTGACGGGGGCCTCAACCCCAACGCCCTTTAAGGACCATCCCTATTCATGACCAGCGACGGAAAAAAGCCAGGCTACAAGCCTGCCAATGAACTTGAAGAAGCAGCACTCCATTTTCACAAATACCCGCACCCCGGCAAGCTGTCAGTGGTCCCGTCCAAGCCGCTTGGAAACCAGCGTGACCTGGCGCTTGCCTACTCGCCGGGTGTGGCTGCCCCCTGCCTCCACATTGCCGATGACCCTTCGACTGTTCGTGACTACACGGCACGCGGAAACCTGGTGGCCGTCGTCTCCAATGGAACGGCGGTACTCGGTCTTGGCAATATCGGTGCGCTCGCATCAAAGCCCGTCATGGAGGGCAAGGCAGTCCTGTTCAAGAAATTCGCCGGTGTCGATGTCTTCGATATCGAGGTCGATGAGACCGATCCGGACCGGTTTTGTGATGTCGTAGCTGCGCTGGAGCCTACCTTTGGCGGGATCAATCTTGAAGATATCAAGGCACCGCAGTGTTTCGAGATCGAGAACAAGTTGCGTCAGCGCATGAACATTCCGGTTTTTCATGATGATCAGCACGGAACGGCAATCATCGCGGCGGCCGCCATTCTCAACGGGCTGCATCTAAAGGGAAAAAAACTTTCCGAGACAAAAATCGTCGCCTCCGGTGCAGGTGCAGCCTCGATTGCCTGTCTGAATATCCTGGTTGGGCTGGGCGCCAACCAGGACAATATCTGGGTCGCCGACTCCATAGGCGTCATCTACAAGGGCCGCAAGGAACGCATGGATCCCTACAAGGAGGCCTATGCAAAGGAGACGAATGCGCGCAATCTCACCGATATCATGGAGGGCGCGGATGTCTTTCTCGGCCTGTCACAGGCCGGCGCACTGAAACCCGATATGTTGCGCGAAATGGCCGAAGGGCCGATGATCCTTGCGCTCGCCAATCCCACACCCGAAATCATGCCGGAACTGGCGCGTGAAGCCCGGCCCGATGCGATGATTTGCACCGGCCGATCCGATTATCCCAATCAGGTCAACAATGTCCTGTGTTTCCCATTCATCTTCCGTGGCGCGCTTGATTGCGGCGCAACCACAATCAACGAGGAAATGAAGCTGGCGGCAGTCCACGCCATTGCCGACCTTGCACGCATCGAAGGCGCACCGCTGCAGGATGAGGGCAGCAGCAGGCAAACCCAGGTTTTCGGCCCCCACTACCTGATCCCCTCACCCTTTGACCAGCGTCTGATCCTGCGCATCGCTCCCGCAGTTGCCAGGGCGGCGATGGAAAGCGGCGTGGCAACGCGGCCAATCACCGACTGGGAGGCCTATGCCGACCAGCTGACGCGCTTTGTTTACCGTTCGGGCCTCATCATGAAGCCGATCATCGAGACTGCAAAGTCGAGGCTGAAACGGATAGTTTACGCCGATGGCGAGGACGAACGTGTGTTGCGCTCGGCACAGGTTGGTATCGAGGAGAAAGCCTTTTATCCCATCCTTGTCGGAAGGCCGGAAATCATCGACAAGCGGCTCAAGGATTATGGCATACAGATCGAAGCCGATCGGGATTTCGAGATCATCAATCCGCTCAGCGATCCGCGATACAATGAGTACGTCGATCACTACATGCAATTGACCGGTCGGCGCGGCACAACTCCTGAAACCGCCCGCCTTCTTGTGCGCACCAATACCACCGTTATAGCTTCGTTGGCGCTTGCCCGAGGCGATGCAGATGCCATGATCTGTGGCCTTGAGGGCCGGTTTTCACGGCACCTTGAATATGTGCGGCAGATCATTGGCTTCGAGGACGGGGTCAGCGAGCTTGCCGGTCTTTCACTCCTCCTGACTCAGAATGAGGAACTGTTCCTTGCCGATACCCATGTTCGTGAAAACCCTACAATGGAGGAAATTGTCCTGACCACGCAACTGGCGGCTAGGGCGATGACGCGCTTTGGTATCAAGCCGAAGGTTGCGCTCCTTTCACTGTCGGATTTCGGCTCGCGCGACACGCCTTCCACGCTGAAAATGCGTGAAGCGGCCGATGTGCTGCATGCCCAGAACCCCGAACTTGAAGTAGACGGTGAGATGCATGGCGACACGGCGCTATCCCAGGTTATCCGCGACAAAGTAATGCCGTTGTCCCGCCTGAAGGGCCATGCAAACCTTCTGGTGTTTCCAAATCTCGATGCTGCCAACATCACATTAAGTGTTGCCAAACAGATGACGGACGGGCTGCAAGTCGGTCCGATCCTGTTGGGTGCAGCGAGACCGGCGCATGTTCTTACCCCCGCCGTAACATCGCGCGGTGTATTCAACATCAGTGCGATTGCCGCAGTGGAGGCTATACAGATGGATGCGGATCAAAGCTAAAAACCACGCCTATCACGTTCGCCCGCCTCGATACCGAAATTGATCACGCTCACTGCGGTATTCGTCTCAAGGATTGCCATTTCAATGAGATAGGCAACCATTGGTTCGTCAATGGTCGCCGAGAGCTTACGCAGTTCGCTCAGCATTTCGAGTATATAGTTCAGCTTTTCGCTTTTCAGATCGAGGCTGACACGGGCATTTCGAACGACATCGCCGATCTTTGATTCCTCGCAGGAATCGGCCATTGCCTGGTCTTCAGGCTGTTGCGAATGAGCGTTGATCTTGGCGGCGCCTGACTTCACGGGACGGTTCTCCATTGACAAAACACCGCCCTTGGTAGGCCGCATCCCCTGCCAAGACATGCGTCAAAACCAACCATCTCTACAGTATAGTGTATATTTCTTAATACACAACTTATAATGGCATAATAAGGGTTTTATTCCACTAATGGTGCCGTGAACCATACAAGTCCCTTGACGCAAAGCCATTCCATCGCCAATTCAGGCGACCAATCACAATGTCTGCCTTGCAATTTGGCGGACTGAAAAAATTCGGGAACTCCCATGGGACATAACGTCGTTATCGTGGAATCGCCTGCGAAGGCGAAGACGATCAACAAGTATCTGGGCAAGGATTACACCGTCCTGGCCTCCTATGGACACGTACGCGACCTGCCACCAAAGGATGGTTCCGTGCTGCCTGAAGAGGATTTTGCGATGTCGTGGGCAGTAGACGCGAAATCCAAATCCCGCCTCACCGACATCTCGAATGCAGTCAAGAACGCCGACCGACTAATCCTTGCAACCGACCCTGATCGTGAGGGCGAGGCAATTTCATGGCACGTGCTGCAGGTATTGCGCGAAAAGAAGGCTCTCAAGGACCAGCCGGTTCAGCGCGTGGTTTTCAACGCAATCACCAAGCAGTCAGTTCTGGAAGCCATGGAACATCCGCGCGAAATCGACAGCGCATTGGTGGATGCCTACCTTGCGAGGCGCGCACTTGATTATCTCGTCGGCTTTTCCCTGTCGCCGGTCCTGTGGCGCAAATTGCCGGGTGCGCGCTCGGCGGGCAGGGTTCAATCAGTGGCGCTGCGTCTGATCTGCGACCGCGAAACCGAGATTGAAGCCTTCAAACCCCAGGAATACTGGTCCATTCTGGCCGAGTTGAAAAACACAGCGGGCGAGGTTTTCGAAGCGCGAATTGCTGAATTTGAAAGTGAAAAGCTGCAACGCCTCGACATATCCAATGGCGAACTGGCCAACCGCATCAAGTCGATGCTGGAAGCTGCCGATCTACAGGTCGCGCGGGTCGAAGCCAAACCTACCCGGCGCAATCCGTACCCGCCCTTTACCACATCAACGCTGCAGCAGGACGCCAGCCGCCGGCTTGGCTTTTCCGCAAACAGGATCATGCAGATCGCGCAACGGCTTTACGAGGGTATCGATATCGGCGGGGAGACCGTCGGCCTGATCACTTATATGCGTACCGACGGCGTGCAGATTGCGACTGAGGCTATCCCTTCCATACGCGAGCAGATTTCCTCCGATTTCGGCAGCACCTATGTGCCTGAAACACCGCGCCTCTACACTTCCAAGGCCAAGAATGCCCAGGAAGCACATGAGGCCATTCGTCCGACAGATTTCAGCCGGACACCCAGGCAGATGTCTACCTACCTGGATGATGAACAGCGCAAGCTCTATGACCTGATATGGAAGCGCACCATAGCCAGTCAGATGGAATCGGCACAGATCGAGCGCACCAGCGTCGACATCACCGCCACTGCCAATGGCCAAAAGGCGATGCTGCGCGCGACAGGATCGGTCATCAAGTTTGACGGTTTCCTTGCGGCCTATGAGACCCAGACAAGCGATGAGGACGACGACGGCAAGCGGCTTCCTGCACTCTCCGAAGGTGAAAGGGTCAAGCGCGAGAAGATCGAGGCCAGGCAGCACTTTACCGAACCGCCACCACGCTATTCGGAAGCCTCGCTGATCAAGAAGATGGAGGAGCTGGGCATTGGCCGACCCTCGACCTATGCCTCAATCCTGTCTACCCTGCAGGCCCGTGAATATGTGACGCTGGACAAGCGTCGCTTTACGCCAGCCTCAAAAGGTCGAGTCGTTACAAGCTTTCTGGAGAGTTTCTTCAAACAATATGTCGAGTATGATTTTACCGCCGACCTCGAGGAACGACTCGACAAGGTCTCTGCAGGCGAACTGCAATGGAAGGATTTGCTGAACGATTTCTGGAAGCAGTTTTCCGCCAGTATTGACGAGATCAAGGACCTCAGGGTATCACAGGTTCTCGACATGCTGAACGAGGAACTGGCGCCCCTTGCCTTCCCGCCGCGCGAGGACGGCGGAGAGCCACGGCTGTGTCCCAAATGCAGCGAGGGCCAGCTTTCGCTCAAGGTCGGCCGCTACGGTGCCTTTGTCGGTTGTTCCAATTATCCCGAATGCAATTTCACGCGGCAATTGGGCGCCACCGAGGCAGATGAAGCGGCCAGTGACGGCCCGAAGGTCCTGGGTGTCGATCCGGACACCGAAGAAGAGGTCAGCCTGCGCAGCGGCAGGTTCGGACCTTATGTACAGCTCGGGGATGGCAAGGATGCCAGGCGCGGCAGCATTCCAAAGGGTTGGGACCCGGCCGATATCGATTTCGAGCGCGCGATGCAACTGCTTTCTCTACCACGCGATGTGGGACCGCATCCTGAAACAGGCAAGATGATCACTACCGGTTTGGGGCGCTACGGGCCGTTCGTGTTGCATGAGGGTGTCTATGCAGGCCTTGATTCCCCTGACGACGTCTTTACGGTTGGCATTAACCGGGCCGTGGACCTGCTCGCGGAAAAGGCTGCCAAGGGTGGCGGACGGCGTGGCTCGGCGACTGCCTTGAAAGAGTTGGGGGAACATCCGACCCATGGCGGAATGGTTGCGATCAGGGACGGCCGTTACGGCCCGTATGTGAACCATGGAAAGGTCAATGCCACCCTGCCCAAAGACAAGGATCCTCAGTCGGTGACCATGGAAGAGGCAGTGGCCCTGATCGAAGCCAAGGGCGGATCCAAGCCCGCCGGCAAGAAGGCCGCGGCAAAGAAAGCGCCTGCAAAGAAGGCTGGTGCCAAGAAAAAACCTGCAGCAAAGAAGACCACAGCGAAAAAAGAAGCCTGACCGTGGCACGCCGCCTCTCCAGCACAGACAAGTCCAAGACGCAAAAGCGTGAGGCAAGGGGCCTGCCCAGTCGCGAAGCGATCCTTGATTATATCAAGTCAAACCCCGGCAAGGTTGACAAGAAGGAAATCGCCCGTGCCTTCCAGGTAAGGGGCGCGGCCAAGATCGATCTCAAGGCCATGCTCAAGGAGATGGCCGAAGACGGCATGATCGAGAAGCGCGGCAAGCGCCTTGCCGGTCCTGGCGATCTGCCAACTGTGACAACGCTGGAAATCATCGCACGTGACCGCGACGGTGGCCTGTTGGCGCGTCCTTCCGGTTTTGACGATGAACATGCAAAGCCGCCCACCATCGCCATTCGCGCCCCCAGGAAGGGCGACGCTGTCGTTGGAATTGGAATGCGAGTGCTTGCAAGGCTGGAACGCAATACCGGTGAAGGTCCCGACTACAATGCCCGCGTCATGAAGGTGCTCGAACGCCATCAGACCGCCGAACTAGGCGTTGTCAGGATAGGCGAAAACGAGGCGAGGCTGATACCGATCACCAAGCGGCAGGACGAGCGGATCATCCCGCTCGATGCGCTGAACGGGGCGAAGGACGGAGATCTGGTCGAGATCGAGCCGCTTCGCGCGCAGACGCGCCATGGTCTTAAGCGAGGCAAGGTTCGCTCGGTAATTGGTTCGCAGATCACCGAACAGGCTGCTTCAATGATTGCCATCCATGCCAATGGCATTCCGCACATCTTCCCCGATGGCGTGATGGAGGAAGCCAGGGCTGCCAGGCCAATTGCGCTCAAGGGAAAAGACAGCGCTGCAAAAACCCATGAGGACTGGCGCGATCTTCCCCTTGTCACGATCGATCCCGCCGATGCCAAGGATCACGATGACGCCATTCACGGTATGCCCGATCCCGAAAATCCGGGCGGCTTTATCGCGACGGTCGCAATCGCAGATGTCAGCTATTATGTCCGTCCGGGCTCGCAGATGGACCGCGAAGCGCTCAAGCGCGGCAATTCCGTATACTTCCCTGACCGGGTTGTTCCCATGCTGCCCGAGCGGATTTCGAATGATCTTTGCTCCCTTCGCGAAAACGAGGACCGCCCTGCACTTGCCGTCAAGATGTGGTTCAATGGCGACGGGAAGAAGGTGCGTCACAGTTTTCACCGCATCCTGATGCGCAGCCATGCCAAGCTGGCTTATGAGCAGGCCCAGGTGGCGATTGAGGGTTCACCAGACGAGAAATCAGCAGAACATATCGAGACCATCCTCAAACCGCTATGGGAGGCTTATGCGTGCCTCAAGCGCGGGAGGCAGGACCGCGGCCCGCTGGAACTGGATCTGCCGGAACGCAAAATCCTGCTGAAAAAGGACGGGACAGTGGACCGGGTCATCGTTCCCGACAGGCTTGACGCCCACAAACTCGTCGAAGAATTCATGATCCAGGCCAATGTCGCTGCTGCTGAAACGCTGGAGAACAAGCGCCAGGCCCTGATATTCAGGACGCATGACACACCTTCGCTCGACAAGCTGGAATCGCTTTCGGAGTTCCTGAAGAGCCTCAACCTGTCGCTGGTGCGTTCGGGCAATTTGAGGGCGCATCACTTCAACGGCATCCTGAAGGCGGTTGAGGGCACCGAGCATGAAGAGCTGGTCAACCAGGTTGTCCTGCGCTCGCAATCGCAGGCAGAGTATTCGCCCGAGAATATTGGCCATTTTGGCCTCAACTTGCGCAAATATGCTCACTTCACCTCGCCAATACGCCGCTATGCCGATCTCATCGTCCATCGGGCGCTAGTGGGCGCACTAGGCCTTGGACCCGGCGGCATCACCCCGGAAGAGGAAAAACTCCTGGATGTGATCGCCGCCGACATATCTTTGACCGAAAGACGGGCTATGGTGGCCGAACGCGAAACCAAGGACCGGTTGATTGCCAGCTTCCTTTCAGAAAAAATCGGCGATCGTTTCATGGGCCGTATCAATGGTGTGACAAAATCCGGCCTTTTTGTCACCTTGTCAGACACCGGCGCAGACGGATTCGTTCCAATTTCCAAGATCTCGGACGAATATTACCATTTTGATGCTGCGACCCATTCGCTCATTGGCGAGGCGAGCGGACTTGCCTATCAAATGGGCATGGTTGTCGAGGTGCAACTGGCAGAGGCTGCGCCGGTTGCAGGCGCGCTGCGTTTTGACATGATCAGCGAGGGCAAGAAGGCCGAAGGCCTGCCGCGCTCACGCAGGACCAATAAACGTGCCCCCGGCAAGACAGGCAGCCGGAATTTTCGTGGATCAGGCAAGAGCCGCCGCGGGCGGTGAGAAGAGGAAAGCATGCCAATCGAACCAATGACAGGATCACGCGACGAATTGTTCGATATGGAGACGCCCAGGTCCTTCATTTCCTCAGCCCTGCGCGGCGTTCGATGCACCTGCCCCTCCTGCGGAGAAGGTGCGCTGTTTGACGGCTTCCTCACAGTCGTGTCGGCTTGCGAGGTTTGCGGCGAAGACCTCTATCATCACAGGGCCGACGATTTGCCTGCCTATCTCAATATTTTTGTTGTCGGCCACGTTGTTATTGGTGCGATGATGCTTTTGATGACATTTGAACTGTTGGGTATGTGGGCCACCATGTTCGCGACGATTGCGGTATGCGTTGCTGCTGCGTTCGTGCTGATGCGGCCACTCAAGGGTATGGTTGTCGGCACCCAGTGGGCGCTCAGGATGCACGGCTTTGGCGGGCATGATGAGTGAACAGGAAATCGACGTTGGCGTCGAGATCGCCCGTATCGAGGAAATGATCAATTCAGGGCCGATGCTGCGCATGCGCCAGTCCTCGCGCCAGAGCGGGCTGATGGTACGCCCGAAAAATGCAGCCTCGATCATCCTGCTGCGCGGCAAGCGGGGCGAGGAGGAGGTCGTCATGGGCAAGCGCAACAAGGCGCTGAAATTCATGCCCGGCGCGCTGGTATTTCCGGGCGGACGGGTGGACCGGGCGGACCACTACGTCAAGCCGGCTGACGAACTGGATGTATGTACAAGGCAAAAGCTGGTTTCCAATCTTCGCGGCCGGAGCAATGAGCGCCGGGCGCAGGCACTGGCAGTTGCCGCCGTTCGCGAACTGAGCGAGGAAACCGGCCTCATTGTCGGAAAGCAATGTGACCAAACCCCCAGACATGCGGACTGGCAGCCTTTTGCGGACAAGGGAGTAGCCCCGTGTATCTCGCAATTGCGGCTGGTCGCGCGCGCGATTACCCCACCTGGCGTTCCCCGTCGCTTCGATACCTGGTTTTTTGCCATGCGACTGGAAGACAACCATCATGTGCCCGAAGAAGGTTTCGTTTCCTCGGGTGAACTGGAAGATCTCCACTGGGTTGCACCGCAAGATGCCTTCCGTTCCGATACGCGAGAAATCACGAGGGTCATTCTGGTTGAACTGATGAACCGGCTCGCGCGGGATCCCGATCTTGACTCTGCCTACCCTGCCCCGTGCTACACAACGCGCTATGACCGGTTCCACCGTCACATGATGTAAGGTGACCCACATCATGCAAGCGCCGAAGAAACCCGTTGCAGCCGGGACATCCTGTCGATAGAGCCAAGGCTTGCAAGAGGATTGGTGCGGTTCTTTATGTTTGCCCGGTTGTTTGAAAATGACGAGACGGATCTTCGTGGTGCGTTCGCCGCGATTGCCAGCATCTCCTCGATCGGTATTGCGCTCGGGCTTGCCTTTCCGCTTCTGAGCATCATTCTCGACAACCGCGGTTATTCGGGCGCGGTGATCGGAGCCAATGCAGCCATGGCTGGTGTTGCATCGGCTGCTGCCGTCTGGCTGGTAACGCCATTCGTCAACCGGTTCGGCGTAACCGGAACCCTGGTCCTGGCGGCGCTGATCGCATCGATCAGCCTGATGGGATTCTACTATTTCGATGAATTGTGGATCTGGTTCGTATTGCGCACCACATTCCATGGTGCCCTAACTCTCTCCTTTGCCCTTTCGGAGTTCTGGATAAACTCGGCAACCTCGGAAAAAAGGCGCGGTCTCATGCTTGGTATCTACGCCACCGTGCTAAGTGTCGGCTTCGGGATCGGGCCGGGGATCCTGGCCTATACCGGGTTTGCGGGAATGGCTCCCTTCCTGATCGGCAGTATCATCCTTGCGGTAGCCGTTCTTCCCATCCTTGCCGCTTCTGCGCGGCAGCCTGCCCTTGAGGAACACGCAGGCGGCAGCAATGCCTTCCTGCGCTATGTCTGGGTAGTGCCATTGGCAACTGCGGCGGTTTTTGTGTTCGGCGCTGTGGAACAGTCCGTCCTGCCTCTCATGCCAATCTATGGCCAGCGCATCGGATTTACGGAGGAGGCAGTGCCTTACCTCTTGATAGCTGTGGCTGCCGGCAATGTGACCCTGCAGATACCACTCGGCATACTTTCCGACCGCCTGAAAGACCGGCGCTATGCGCTATATCTGTGCGGCATTGTCGGGGCTGCGGGAACCGCACTCATTCCTTTCGTGGCCCACAACACGCCTCTCCTAATGATGACCCTCTTCGTGTGGGGTGGCATGATTTCCGGCCTCTACACGGTAGGCCTTGCTCATCTGGGATCGCGGCTGAAAGGGCGCGAGCTGGCGCTCGCCAATTCGGCTTTCGTTTTCTGTTATTGCCTTGGCATGATGGTGGGGCCGCAACTATCTGGAATCGCCATGGACTGGATGGATCCGCAAGGTTTCATCTGGGCGCTATTTGCCCATTTCGTGGCATTCCTGCTGCTATGCGCATGGCGTGCGAGAGCAAGGGCGAAAGCCGTTGCCTAGCCGGAACCGTTAGCGCTTGACTTTCGGTCTTGAATGCGTAATTTGCCCGCCGACGAAGGGGCTTTTTGCCCCTCATTTTGTTGGAAGCCTGTGCAAGCCGATTGGCGCGCGGCCCCCTCCTTAAAAACTGACAACATATTCCAGGCTGGATAAAAGCAATGGCTAAAGCGACGACCATCAAGATCAAACTCGAGAGCACCGCCAACACGGGTTTCTTCTACGTTACCAAGAAAAACAGCCGCACGATGACCGAGAAAATGGTCAAGCGCAAATACGATCCGGTTGCAAAGAAGCATGTTGATTTCAAGGAAACGAAGATCAAGTAAGTTCTGTTTTCTTGTTCAAATTCAAAAGGCTACCAGGATTTTCGGTAGCCTTTTTTGTTTGCGATCCGCGCTTTGACACCACGCTGTGGTACGGCTGAAGACTGGTTTTCGCGAAAGGAAAAGGGTCGGCCGGTCAATCCGGATATGGTACGAGGAGGCCAATAGTCCGGCGACCGACCGACAACCCCACGGACCCAGGAGATGCGGCGGACCTGAGCACTCCGTAGGGGAACTGTTTGGAAATAATATTTGGAAAACGGAATGGGCTACAGGCCCAATAGACGTTCCAACCCAAAACTACACTTCCGTGTGGAGATTATTGGTACAGATCAGCCAGAAAATCAACGGTTTAGTAACCATGGCAAAAACGAATCATGTTCGATGGTTAGGAATCAACCTTAACAGGCTGGATCAATTGCTGGTCTATATTCCGCCAAGCCTGCCAGAGTCTGGCCATAAACAGTGCCACATTCAGGCAGCAAGTTCGAACATGACCTTGTTGCGACCGGAGCGTTTTGCCTGGTAAAGTGCGACGTCGGCACGCTTGAGCAGTTTCTCGGGCGTGTCATCCTCGCCCTCCATGCATGAAACGCCGAGGCTGACAGTTATGGGCAACTGTCCGGCGCCCTCATCGACGATGAAGGGGTGGATGGCGACTTCGTTGCGAATACGTTCGGCAACAACGCGGGCCAACGCCATGTCCGTGCCAGGCATCGCAATGACAAATTCCTCGCCACCAAATCGGCATGCCAAATCGATGTTTCGGATGTTTTTCCTGATGCGGCGGGCAAATTCGCGTATAACCTGGTCCCCGACATCATGTCCATGAGTGTCATTGACTGCCTTGAAGTGGTCGATGTCACAAATCACCAGCGAAAGGGCCTTTTGCGTGCTCTTTGCCTTGGCAAACAATTCGGGAAGGTGGCTGTCGAGGTAGCGCCGGTTGTTCAGGCCGGTCAGGCCGTCAGTGACGGCCATTTCGATGGTCTGCTGTACGCTGTCGCGCAGGAGTACATTATAGCGCTTGCGCTGAACCTGTGTGCGGGTCCGGGCCAGAAGTTCATTACGGTCAATCGGGCGGCGGACATAGTCGTTGACGCCCATGTCGAGCGCGGTAAGCACCCTTGATTCATGTTCCAGTTCGCTGATCATCAGGATCGGCAACATGCGCGTCCTCTCAAGGGACTTGAGTTGTGAGCAAAGACGTAGTGCATCCATGTTTTCCAGGGACATCGAAATCACCACGCAGTCAAAATCATCGTCAACGGCAACCAGCAAGGCTTCATTGGGGTCGGATACCAAACGCACATTATTTTCGACAGAGAGAAATTTCACAACGCGTTCGTATGACGAGGGGCGGTCATCGACCACCATGACCTTCGGCCGGGGAGTTCCCTCGCCCAACGCGGCATTGGAGGCCAGTTCCTGAACGGTGATTTCCTGTCCGGTGGTTGCGCGCAACCGCAATTCATCGGTCAGCATCTTCAGTCGCACAAGGCTCTTTACCCGGGTAATCAGGGCGAGATCATTGACCGGCTTGGTAAGGAAGTCGTCAGCACCGGCGTCCAGCCCAAGAACACGATCCTCGTTCTGATCAAGCGCGGTCACCATCACCACAGGAATGTGCATGGTGCGCGGATTGGACTTGAGACGGCGGCAGACCTCGAAACCGTCCATTTCCGGCATCATCACATCGAGCAGAACAAGGTCGCAGTGACCGTTCTGGCAGATATCCAGGGCATCACGGCCATTGAATGCGGTCAGTACTTGGAAATACTCGGCCATCAACCTGGCTTCAAGCAAGCGGACATTCGCTTCGATATCATCAACAACCAGGATACGCGCAGTCATTGCCAGGGTCTTTCATCAGTTTACGCATGGCCACGAGGGACCGGGAAAATCATGCCTCGCCGACATAGGTCCGGATGGTCTCCAGAAACCTTGCCACCGATATCGGCTTCGAAATATAGGCTTCGCATCCGCCCTGGCGGATGCGTTCCTCATCACCCTTCATGGCAAAGGCTGTCACCGCAATCACAGGGATATGATGCAGGTCATCGTCTTCCTTCAGCCATTTGGTCACTTCCAGTCCGGACACTTCGGGCAATTGAATGTCCATCAGTATCAGATCGGGCCGGTGCTGGCGGGCAAGATCGAGCGCTTCCATCCCGTTTCGGGTCTGGATTGTCGAATACCCCTTGGCCTCAAGGAGATCGTTGAACAGCTTCATGTTGAGTTCATTATCCTCAACAATCATCACGGTTTTTGTCATGCCCACCCTTGTCATTCCGCCAATGCGAAAATGCGGCGGTCTCATGCGAAATGTGTTTATCCAGGAGACAAGCTAGAGCAATATCGTTAGCGAAATGGAAACAAACCGCCAAGCGACGGAAAAATCAGGGATATGACCATGCCCGGAAAATCGGTTTCTACAGAGCGGGCCAGCGAAATCGCAATTGCCGGTCTTGCTCATATTGCCAGCGACGAGGAGGAAATGGGGCGCTTTTTGGCGCTGACCGGACTAACAGCCAGCGAATTGCGCTCAGCGGCCGCTGAACCGGGTTTTCTGGTTGGTGTACTGGACTTTTTCATGGGTTTTGAGCCTTCCCTCCTGAAATTTGCAGAGAGTGCCGGCCTCAATCCGCAGGAAATTGTGGATGCGCGCCATGTGCTGGCAGGTCCCGAAGGGGCTTGGTAGGGCATCCGATGGCAGATGTGGCACGCTATGGACCGGGTTTTTGCAGGGACTGTATCGTTCCGGTCAAAGGCGGTGAAAACCGTTGCCATATTTGCGGCAGCCCTCGCCTGCTGCGCCACAGGGAACTCCACCAGCTTCACCTTGCGCATATCGATTGTGATGCCTTTTATGCGTCGGTGGAAAAACGGGATAACCCGGAACTCGCCGCCAAGCCTGTCATTGTGGGTGGAGGGACGCGCGGTGTCGTGTCGACCTGTTGTTATATTGCCCGTATACGCGGTGTCCGCTCGGCCATGCCGATGTTCAAGGCGCTGGATGCGTGCCCTGATGCGGTTGTCATCAAGCCGAACATGGAAAAATACAGCAGGGTTGGCCGGGAAATCCGGGAAAGAATGCGTGCCCTCACCCCGATGGTGGAACCCCTTTCGATCGACGAAGCCTTTCTCGACCTGTCAGGCACTGCAAGATTGCACAAGGCAACACCGGCTGAAGTTCTGGCGCGGTTCGCGCTGGAAATACAGCGCGACTTGAACCTGACAGTCAGCATAGGCCTGTCCTATTGCAAATTTCTCGCCAAGGTCGCATCCGATTCCGAAAAGCCACGCGGATTTTCGGTGATCGGGCGTGAAGAGGCACATGAATTCCTCCGCTCGCAGCCGGTCTCCCTCTTTTGGGGTGTCGGCAAGGCCACGCAGGAAATGCTCGCAAAGGATGGCATAACCGATATCGCGACGGTTCAGGACATGACGGAAACCGAACTTGCACGCCGATATGGCTCGATAGGTTTGCGCATGGCCAAACTCTCACGCGGTGAGGATTCCCGTACCATCTCCATTGACAGCGCTGCCAAAAGCATCAGCTCGGAAACGACCTTTAATTCCGATATTTCAGACAATAAGGAGTTGCTGCGTATTGTCCGGCAGCTTTCGGAAAAGGTCTCCGCACGGCTCAAGGAAAAGCACATTGCCGGCCAGACAGTCGTACTCAAATTAAAGACCGTGGACTTCAAGTTGCGGACGCGCAACCGGACCCTGCCCGACCCGACGCGTCTTGCCGACCGAATATTCCGGGCGGCCAGCGAAATGCTGCAACATGAAACCGATGGAACAAAATTCAGGCTGATTGGCGTGAGCGTTTCAACATTGATGAGCGATGAAACCGCTGACCCGCAAGATCTTGTCGATAAGGATGCGGGCAAGCGCGCCAGGGCAGAAATCGCCATTGACGACCTCCGGCGCAAGTTTGGCAACCGGGCCGTCGAACTGGGGCTTACATTTGAAAAGCAAGGTGGATATGCTGATAAAAATCCTGGCAAGAAAGGAAACTGAGCCAGCCCCTCTTCAGTTTTTCAACTTGCACGCCTCGTCATCCAGCATCTCAAGGGAAATAAGTGTGCCATTTATCGAGTAATCAGGATAACTCATGACGAGTTTGCGGGAAATTCCGCCCTCATACAACAGAAACGACACCTGGTAGACCGGAAGACCCTCCGTGGAATCGGTCAGGATATTGTTAAAATAACCGATTGTGACCGGCCAGGCCTGCTTGTCCTTGAGCGGTTCGACCGCCTTTTCGCTCTCACCTTGAAGTGGATCATTCATCACCTTTGGCTGACCGATCACGTTGGTGGTCTTCAGGATCTCGTCGGCACCATCGCCGCCATCAAAGACATCCATCTTGAAGAAAGTTTCACCCCTGCGGGCATGTTCGATCACTTCCACCAGATGAGTGGAAATGAAATTGGCTTTTGGCAGTTCGATCTCGCGTTCTTCAGGTGAATCCAGTTTGACCTGGGTCACATCGCTTTCCAGGGTTGCGACGCCCTTTACGGTACGGTCCAGCGTGTCATTGACGAAAGACTTGGTCAGGAAGGTGTATTCACCCCCGTCGGGTGCCTCAAAGGAAGCTGTCTGCTGGTCGGTGGTGAAGATTTCGCCATTCGCGTTGACGCGGGAGACGAAGCGGTAGCGGACCGACATGCCATCGCATTCATTGCCGCTCAATTCATAAACGATCCGCCCGGTCATCGTTTCGATACCGGAGCGCTCTGTCGCCTCCCTGAGGTCGATCTCGTAGACCGCGCGATGCGGGCGCAGAATCTCGAAGCCGGTAGCCTGTGCCATACCTGGCTGAAAACCTGCGGCGATTACGCCAGTTACCACTGCGCAGATAGCCTTGCGCGAGTTCAGTCCTGCCTGATTGTTGTTCACTTCGGTCACTCCATTGAACGCGCGCAGATTCCTACAAGGATGTGGCAAAATTCCGATTGTCACAATCCTTATATTGAGAGTTAAGATTGAAAGAGGCAAGCATGGTCGGCAATGCCGGGTCAGACCTGCAAAATCTGGTAAATGGGGAATTTGAAAAGTCATGAATGAGTGGATCAAGCAGCGCCCTGTCGCCCATCGCGGATTGCATGACCTTGCCAAAGGCAGGCAAGAGAACTCACTGTCAGCTGCAAAGGCTGCCATCGAACACGGATACGCCATCGAGGTTGATCTTCACCCCTCCCGCGACGGGGTGCCAATGATCTTCCACGACAACACGCTTGACCGGATGACCCGGGAAAAGGGCCCGTTTCGCCAACGAGGTGCCAGTGAACTTACGGGCATTGCGCTGGGCGGGAGCAATGACACCATCCCGACGCTGGAAGCTTTGCTACGTCTGGTGGATGGGCGGGTCGGGCTCGTTCTGGAACTCAAGGGCATTGCCGGCGAGGATCACGGATTTGTCGCTGCAGTTCTCAACAAACTGGACAGCTATGCTGGACCGGTTGCCATTATGTCGTTCAATCACTGGCTCCTTGGCGATGCTCGCGCGCTGGGCACAAGCCTGCCGGTCGGACTGACTGCGGAAGGCGGCGAGAAACTCTTCGCGGTCCATGAACAGGCCATTGCTGACTTCGCGCCGGATTTCATTTCCTACGGCATTTCGGACCTGCCAAACGCCTTTGTCGCAGGTTATCGGGAAACCGGCCGACCGGTCATCACTTGGACCATCCGTACGCGCGAACAGGCCGAATTCAGTGCGCTGCATGCGGACCAGATCACGTTCGAGGGGTTTTTGCCCTGAACATCATTGCAGGCTTGGACAAGCGTGATTGTTCACCTAGATAGCTGGTAATGAACGATACTCCCACCTACCGCATTCGTGTCCTGTCCAGCCTTGGCGATGTTTCTGCCGAAGCATGGGATGACCTTGCCCGGGTGCGGCGCGCCGATGGCACCCGGATTGACAATCCGTTCCTCACTCATGCCTTCCTGTCTTCGCTTGAGGACAGTGGTTCTGCTACTGCCGAGACGGGATGGCTGGGACAGCACCTTCTGCTGGAAGACGAGGCAGGCAAGCCGATTGGTGCCCTTCCGTGCTATCTGAAGAGCCACAGCCAAGGTGAATATGTCTTTGACCATGGCTGGGCAGACGCATTCTATCGGGCGGGCGGGGAATACTATCCGAAGTTGCAGTCGTCGGTTCCCTTTACACCGGCAACCGGACCACGGCTTCTTAGTGGTGCAGCACAAAAACCGCAGGCCATCCAGGCCGCCCTGCTTTCCGGCCTTGTCCAGCTTACGGACAGGCTGGGTGCCTCCTCGGCACATGTTACATTCCTGCCCCAGGAGGAATGGCATGCTGCGGGCGAACTGGGCCTGCTGCAGCGCACCGACCGCCAGTTTCACTGGATCAATGAGGGCTATGGCTGTTTCGACGATTTTCTGGCCAGCCTATCCTCACGCAAGCGCAAGAACATCCGCAAGGAACGCGCCACTGCGCTTTCCCATGGGGGCCTTGAAATTGACATCCTGACCGGCGACCAGATTACCGAAGCCCATTGGGATGCCTTCTTCAGATTCTACATGGATACAGGTTCGCGCAAATGGGGTCGACCCTATCTTGCGCGCAAATTCTTCTCGTTGGTTGGCGAGCGGATGGGCAAACGGATCGTGCTTGTAATGGCGCGGCGCAACGGCCAATATGTCGCTGGTGCGATCAACTTTGCCGGAGATGACTGCCTTTACGGTCGTCATTGGGGTTGTACGGAAGACCTTCCCTGCCTGCATTTCGAACTGTGCTATTATCAGGCCATAGACTACGCAATCGAGCACAAGCTGTTGCGCGTGGAAGCGGGCGCACAGGGCGAACACAAGCTGGCGCGCGGCTATGTGCCTGTGACCACCTATTCCGTTCATCACATTGCCAATCCCGGCTTCAGAAATGCAGTCGAGGCTTACCTCGAAAACGAGCGCAGGCATGTAGACATGGAAAAGGAAATCCTCATGGAACACACACCCTTCAGGAAGCGCAAATAACAAGTGATCCGGAGCAGTTGCCGGTTGCGCTCAACGGTTGACAAGCCGATTTACCCATCGAAACACACTTGTCACAAAAGCTTCATGTAACTACCCTAGCCCGAGACTTTCAGGAACGATTGCACCCGATGGCCTGAAAAGCTGGCGCCGCAAACGGATGCGGTACTCACAGGGAGATACAACATGAAAAAATGGCTTGCCTTGACTTCGGCCTCCTTCATCGCGCTTAGCGCGAATGCAGCGCAGGCAGATTATGTTCTCGATATTCTGCATATCAATGACCTTCACAGCCGCATCGAATCGATCAACCGTTTCAATTCGACCTGCTCGCGCGAAGACGAGATGGAGCGCAAGTGCTTCGGCGGGATCGCCAGGGTAAAGACAAAGATAGACCAACGCCGCGCGGCGCTTGGCGAACAGGGCGCGAATGTGCTTGTTCTTGATGCCGGCGACCAGTTCCAGGGATCATTGTTCTACTCCACCTATAAGGGCGATGCAGCCGTCCAGTTCCTCAATGTGATCAAGCCGGATGCCATGGCAGTGGGCAACCACGAATTCGACGACGGCCCCGAAACTCTTGTCAAATTCATGGACAAGGCGGAGTTTCCTGTCATTTCAGGAAACACCTCGGTCTATTACGAGCCACTGCTGAAAGACAAGCTGAACGGCTATGTGATCGTCGAAAAGGGTGGCGAGAAAATCGGCATCGTTTCCGTTCTTGCAACCGATACCGGCGAAACATCCTCCCCTGGTGACAACGTCAAGTTTGTCGACGAAGTCAAGTACCTGCAGAGCGTGATCCCTGAAATTGAAAGCAAGGGAGTCAACAAGATCATCCTTGTTTCCCATGTGGGCCTGGCCCGGGACAAGGAAATCGCTGCCGCCATTTCAGGTGTTGACGTAATTGTAGGCGGCCACAGCCACACGCTGCTGTCCAATACCGACGACAGCGCTGAAGGCCCCTACCCGGTCATGGTGGCCAATCCTGACGGCGTCAACGTGCCGATCGTGCAGGCCTATGCCTATTCGAAATATGTCGGTGAACTAAGCGTAAACTTCAACGACGAAGGCGTGGTAACTGCCGCCTATGGCGAACCGCACCTGCTTGATGCCAGCGTGTTCCCTGATGCGGACTTCCTGATCACGATTGAAGATCTGGCCAAGCCCATCGAGGAGTTGAAACAGCAGCAGGTTGGAACCACTTCGGATGTCATCAATGGCGACCGCAATTCCTGCCGTCTGGAAGAGTGCAGCATGGGCAACCTGGTTGCTGATGCAATGCTGGCACGCACCAAGGGCCAGGGCGTTTCCATTGCCATCCAGAATGGTGGCGGTCTTCGTGCCTCCATTGAGCAGGGCAACATCACCATGGGTGATGTTCTTTCTGTCCTTCCATTCCAGAACGCGCTTGCGACATTTGAATTGAAGGGTTCAGATATCGTCGCCTCTCTCGAGAGTGGCGTGAGTGAGACTGCCGAAGTAAAGGGACGCTTCCCGCAGGTTGCCGGCCTGCGTTACGCATGGGATGAAAGCGTTGAGCCGCTTAAGGGCAGGGTCAAGCAGGTACAGGTCATGGAAGACGGCAACTGGGTCGATATCGATCCCGACAAGACCTATGGTGTAGTATCCAATGACTTCATGCGTGCGGGAGGCGACGGTTACGCCCTGTTCAAGAGTAACGGCATGAATGCCTATGACTTTGGCCCTGGACTGGAACAGGTGGTTGCAGACTACATCAAGGAAAACTCACCCTACCAGCCCTACACCGATGGCCGCATCGTAAAAGGTACCGGTTTTGAAATGGCAGCCATGCCAAAAGCTGAAGAGCCGGCTTCAACAACCGAGGAGACCACCACGGCGCCAACTCCAACCATGAGCGAAGGCGACTATGTCATCAAGGCTGGTGACAATCTGTGGGTAATTGCCAAGGAACAGTACGGCGATGCTTTGATGTGGAAGAAACTTGAGGAGGCCAACGGCGTTGAAAACGTCAGGCGTCTGCAGATCGGCCAGGTAATCAAGGTGCCCAGGTAAGCACCGGGCAACAAATAATCAAACAAGCAGGCCGACATTTCTGTCGGCCTTTTTGTTGCTATAGTATCACAAAATAATTCTACCTTGTGTTGCATTCCACCGATGTCGAATTCCGGATTTACCACTTCTTGAACATTGGTTAAATCCGACGCCGGGGGATCTCTAGAATACTCAGGTACAAGGGCTGACGATGAAAAAATCTACTTATATTGTGTGTTTTACCGCGCTGGCAATTTTTTCTGGCTGCGCAACAAGACCGGAAGCGGTAAAGGCTGCTTATGTCTCACCACTGACCTATGAACCCTTTACATGCGAACAACTGGCTGCCGAAGCGCAGCGTGTTTCTGCAAGGGCTTCTGAAGCTGCTGGTGTTCAGCAGCAGAAAGCCAGTAATGACGCGGTGGCCACAGGTGTCGCGCTCATTCTTTTCTGGCCAGCTGCCTTTTTTATCAAGGGCAAGGGAACGAACGAGGCAGAGCTTGCACGCCTGAAAGGTGAAATGGAGACGATTGAACAAGTCTCCATTCAAAAAAACTGTGGCTTCCAGTTCCAGACCCAGCCGGCCTGATCTAAAGGTCGCTCAACGAGCAAAATGGCCGGCATTTCTGCCGGCCTTTTTGTTGGAATTGAGTAGGTAAGTCTTGCGTTGTTCAAGCCGATGCGCGTGAGGCTGCCAACTTGTTCAGCCAGTCAGGGTCCATTTCAGGGACCGAAGACAGGAGTAACTGGGTATATTCGGGATGCGGCGGCGAAAGAATCTGGCTCTTGGGGCCCTGCTCGACAACCCTACCCTGATACATGACGACAATCTCGTCGGATATCGCCTGCACTGTGGCGATGTCATGGGTAATGAAAAGATAGGTGATGCCGAACTCCTTCTGCAGCCGCAACAAGAGTTTCAAAATGCCTTCCTGAACGATTTGGTCGAGTGCTGAAGTCACCTCATCGCAAATGATGACTTCAGGATTCGCAGCCAGCGCGCGGGCGATGCAGATGCGTTGTTTTTGGCCGCCGGACATTTCGCTTGGCAGGCGATCCATGAAGCTTTCGTCAAGTTCGATCATTTCCAGCAGTTCCACAACGCGCTGGTCCCGTTTGCTGCCCCTCAGGCCAAGGTAGAATTCCAGCGGCCGACCGATGATCTCTGCCACGGTCTGCTTAGGGTTCATGGCGGTATCAGCCATCTGGTAAATCATCTGGATGCGCCGCAAATGGTCCTTGCTGCGATCCTTCAACGCAGTGGGTAGCGGCACGCCATTGAACAGGACCGCTCCTTTAACTGGCGGGAGCAGACCGGTAATCACCCGCGCTGTCGTTGATTTCCCCGATCCCGATTCGCCCACCACTGCCACTGTGCGCCCGCGCGGCACATTAATGTTGACATCATGGAGCACCCTGACCTTGCCGCCATAGGCAGCATCGACATTTTTGATGGCGATGACGATATCGTCGCTGATGTCTTCCGGCTTTTCGATGGAGCGGACAGCCCAAAGAGACTTGGTGTAGTCCATCTTCGGACTGTGCAGCATGGTGCGGGTATCGGCTTCCTCCACTTCCTCGCCATAACGCAGAACCTTGATGAAGTCAGCCATCTGCGCGACGACGGCCAGATCATGCGTGATGTAAATTGCAGCCGTATTGAAGCGTTCGACAATATCGCGCATCGCCATCAACACCTCGACCTGGGTGGTCACGTCGAGCGCGGTTGTCGGTTCATCGAATATGATCAGATCGGGTCTGGCCGACATCGCCATTGCGGTCATCACGCGCTGCAACTGGCCACCGGAAACCTGGTGCGGATAACGAAACCCGATTTCATCGGGATTTGGCAATTGCAGAGCGCGATAGAGTTCGACCGCATCCTCCCTTGCCTTTGCTTCGGGTTGCACCTGATGACCCACCGTCGCTTCAACAGTCTGATCGATCAATTTGTGTGCCGGATTGAATGATGCAGCCGCTGACTGCGCCACATAGGCGATACGCGAGCCCCAAAGCTGACGCTTCTGGTTTTCGGTCGCGGCAACCAGGTCCATGCCGTCGAACCTGATCGAGCCGCCCACAAGCTTACAGCCTGGCTGGGTATAGCCCATTGCCGCCTTGCCGAGAGTGGATTTGCCGGCACCGGACTCGCCAATCAGCCCAAGTACCTCGCCCCGACGCAAAGTAAGGTCCACACCCTTGATGATTTCGTGCCAGCGTTCATCGGAAAAGCCATTGATCCGGATATCGCGCATTTCCACCAGGATATCGCCCTTGGTGCCGACGAACTCAGCCTTGTTTTTGCTTGTTGCAGCCATGGTCAATATTCGTCTCCGGTGTTCATGCCACGTGCGTATTCCAAATCAGTCTTTCAGTCCGCTGGTCTTGTGAAGGAACCAGTCGACGACAAAGTTTACCGCGACTGTCAGCAGCGCAATGGCGCCGGCCGGCAGTAACGGCGTCAGTCCCGCATAGATGTCGTACTGGGCGAACTGGATGAGTGAAGCATTGTCGCGCACCATGGAGCCCCAGTCAGCCGTGGGAGGCTGGATACCGAGACCAAGGAAGGAGAGAGCGGCGATCGTCAAAAAGACGAATGAAAAGCGGAGGCCGAACTCGGCAACCATGGGCGGTGCGATATTGGGCAAAATCTCCCGGCGCATGATCCAGCCGAGCCCCTCGCCGCGCAATTTTGCAGCCTCGACATAGTCCATCACGACCACATTCATGGAAACCGCGCGGGTCAAGCGGAAAACGCGGGTTGAGTCGAGTATCGCAATGATCACGATCAGGCTCAAAATGGTTGATCCAAAGATCGACAGCAGCATCAGGGCAAAGATGAGCGAGGGAATAGCCATCAGGATATCCACGCCCCGGCTGAGAATCTGATCCAGCCAGGAGCGGTTGATCGCAGCGATCAGGCCCAATCCGCCACCAATCATGAAGGATAGGATGGTCGTGGCCAAAGCAATGCCTATTGTGTTCCGCGCGCCATAGATCAGCCGTGACAACACGTCCCTGCCAATCTGGTCCGTGCCAAATACATGTTCAGCGCTCCAGGGCGCATAAGGTGCCGGGAATACCTGTGCCTCGCCATAGGGAGCAAGCCAGTGCGCGAATAACGCAACAAACAGATACAGACCAATCACGATCATGCCGAACCATGCTGACAGCGGGGCCTTTTTCAGCGCAATCCACATACGTTCGCCCATTGTGCGGCGCTTGCGAACCATGCCAACCTCGGCTGAGGCTGAATAGCCGCTACCGGCTGCCAATGTGAGTGTTTCCTGTATGGCGTCGCTGGGAGCGAATTCGTCCTTGGGCGTGTTTTTTGTATCGCTCATCTTGGGTGCAACAGCCTCGGATTGGTGACAATGCCAATGATGTCGGCAATCAGGTTCAGGATGATATAGGTTCCAGCAAAGATCAGGGCACAAGCCTGCACCACGGGAATGTCTCGGCTGGTAACTGCATCAACCATCAACTGGCCGATGCCCGGATAGACAAACACCACCTCAACCACGACGACGCCCACAACCAGATAGGCCAGGTTGAAGGCGATGACGGTAGCGATTGGCGCCCAGGCATTGGGCAGCGCGTGCCGCAGAATAACGCGAGAGCGCGACACGCCTTTTAGCTGCGCCATTTCAATATAGGGCGAGGCGAGCAGGTTGATGATCGCAGCGCGGGTCATACGCATCATGTGCGCGACAATAACGAGGGTGAGCGTCATCGCCGGAAGCGAACATCTATATACACGTTCCCAGAACGGCGTTTCAGCGGTCACATTCGCAAGAGAGGGAAAGACCGGGAAAAGCGTCGCGAGCAGAAGGATAAGGATGTAGGCGACGAAGAATTCCGGAAATGAAATCGTGGTGAGCGTGACTGCATTCACGCTGCGGTCGTAGACTGAATTGCGGTAAAGAGCTGCCGTAATACCCAGGAAAAGCGCAAGGGGAACGGCGATAAGGGCGGCCATGCCTGCCAGGAAAAGCGTGTTTGAAAGTCTGGGAGCAATCAGATCCACTACAGCGCGGGACCTGTCGACGCCAGAGGCTGAACGACCGGAAAAGGAGGTTCCGAGGTCCCCTTGCAGGACCGCCCCCACCCACTGCACATAGCGAAGATAGGCGGGTTGATCGAGACCGAGTTCACGTCTGAAGGCTGCCTTCGTATCCTCAGTCGCTGCCTGGCCGAGTACCGCCTCACCGAAATCACCTGGAAGCAATTCAATTGAACTGAAAATGATGACAGAGACGAAGAACAGCGTCATTACGCCGAGAACCAACCGCTCAACGATTGTTTTCAATACAGGATGCACACCTGTCCCTCCCCAAGTGCCTGTTGCGGGCATTAATGCGATCAACCGTAAGTAGCCCCCGGTTACTCTGGCCGGAAGCCTAGTCAGATGTTCGGCGGGTGTAAAGCCCTGCAAAACCCCTGTGGACAGCAATGAATCCTGAAAGAATGCTTCACGGTTGCGCGATTAAGCAGTCTCCACACCTTGACTAAAGTCGAATTATTTCGTCGGATAACGGCGATTGCGCTGCCGACAGGGAGCCAAGGGTTTAATGCAGGGCTGTAATGTCACAAAAGCAAGAAACTTGAACGGCAGATTGCAACTGCGAAAAACGGGAAATGGAGGAAATACCCATAATGAACAAGGAAACCTACCTGATAAACCAGGCTGCCAAGCTGACCGCTGGTTACATTGATCGCCGTCAGTTTGTAATGGCAGCGCTTGCAGCCGGCGTCGTACTGCCGACTGCACTGGGCATGGCCGACAAGGCAATGGCAATGACGCCCAAAAAAGGCGGCCGCTTCCGCATCGGCTCTGCCCATGGTTCAACAACCGATTCACTAGATCCTGCAACCTACGAAAACGACTGGGCTTCCGGAATCGGATTCTCGATCAGCAATTATCTGACCGAAGTAAATGAAAAGGGAGAACTGGTTCCCGAACTGGCAAGTAGCTATGATTCTTCCGACGCAAAGACCTGGGTCTTCAAGCTCCGTTCCGGCGTTGAATTCCACAATGGCAAGACAATGGAAGCCGATGATGTCATCGCATCAATCAACTACCATCGCGGGGATGATTCAAAATCCGCTGCCAAGGGCATACTTGCCGGTGTTGTCGACATCCGCAAGGATGGCAGCGATGTCATCTTTGAACTGGATGCACCAAATGCCGACTTCCCTTATCTGATCAGCGACTACCATCTGACGATCCTGCCCGCGGTTGATGGCAAGATCGACCCTAATGCAGGCATTGGAAGCGGTGCCTACATAGTCGAAAGCTATGACGCCGGTGTTCGCGCGTTGCTCAAGCGCAATCCGAACTACTTCAAGGAAGGAAGGGCGCATTTCGATGAGATCGAGTATCTGTCAATCATCGATGTGACTGCCAGACAGAATGCACTGATGAATGGCGATGTGGATGTCATCAGCCGTGTGGATCCAAAAACGGTTGCATTGTTGGCACGCAATCCCAACATCCGTATCCAGGAAAAATCCGGCACCGCGCATTATACCTTCCCGATGCGGCTGGATGTAGAGCCTTTTGGCAATTACGACCTGCGTATGGCGCTCAAACTCTCCATCAAACGCCAGGAACTGGTCGACAAGATCCTGCTGGGCCATGGCGCGCTGGGCAATGATATACCGGTATCGCCGTCCATGCCGTTCTATGCCGAATTGCCGCAGCGCGAATTCGACCCTGAAAAGGCTGCCGAGCATTACAAAAAGTCGGGCCATAGCGGGACTATCCAGCTGTCCGCTTCGGATGCCGCCTTTACCGGTGCGGTGGATGCGGCCCAGTTGATAGCAGCTTCCGCCAAAGAAGCCGGGATCGACATTGAAGTCGTGCGGGAACCCTCAGACGGCTACTGGTCAAATGTCTGGAACAAGAAGGGATGGTGTGCCTGCTACTGGTCCGGACGTCCAACCATCGACTGGATGTATGCATCCGCCTATGTCGATAACACCGAGTGGAATGACACGGCGTGGAAAGGTACAGACGCAGCCAACAGGTTCAACGAACTCACCAGGGCTGCAAAAGGCGAGCTCGATGCGGCCAAGCGCGCGGAAATGTATCGCGAAACACAGGTGCTTCTCCAGGATGATGGCGGCGCTATCGTGCCGTTGTTCAACAACTACATCAACGGCCTTTCCAACAAGGTGCAGCATGGCGAAGATGTTGCATCGAACTGGGATCTCGATGGCGGACGCGCTTCCGAGCGTTGGTGGTTCGCCTGATCGGCACAGGATCAGGGCCAACCTGTCCATTGAAAAGAATTTCGGCGGTGGAGCGATCCACCGCCGTTTTCATGAGTCGTTTCAATGCAGTACCTGATTGTTATGATGGAGCGATTCAACATACCTATCGCTTCAGGGGGGTAGGTCTCGCAGCGGCGATGCGCTTGTTGAGTACCGCTTCACGCCAGAATACCATGAGGCCGGACGCGAAGATGAGAGCTATGCCCAACCATGCCACCAGGTCAGGGATCTCACCGAAAATCGTCATTCCCCAGATTATCGCCATCACCAGAGAAATGTACTCGAATGGGGCAATCATGGCTGCCTCCCCAAGACGGTAGGCCTGGGAAACCATGTAGCCTCCAATCGCGCTCGCGATTCCTATTCCGGCCATGATCGCCAGATCTGCCGATTGCGGCCAAATCCATTCTCGCAGCAGAAATTCGAGTGAGGGGTCGCCGCTGCCCGCAAACCGGCCATCGCCAACAGCAAGGCCGATCGCCGCACTGACGATCACGAAAGTAAGCTGGATATAAAGCGCCATTGTGGACGCCGACTCGGTGACACCCATCCTGCGTGTCAGGATATGGAGGCTGGCATAGCCAACGGCGGCAGCCAGCGGAAACAAGGCAGCATATTGAAAGGATGCCGTTCCGGGGCGCAACATGATGATTGCCCCTAACAGGCCGGCGGCGACCGCAATCCAGCGCCACATGCCGACCTTTTCGGACAGGAAGACAACTGAAAATAGCGTGATCACCAGCGGTGACACGAAAAAGATTGCCGTCGCTTCTGACAGCGGGATAGCTGCCAGACCGAGAAAGAAGCACATGTTAGAGAATACCACGAACAGACCGCGCACAAAGTGCAGCCCCAGGCGCCTTGTCTTGAGGTTTCCATAGCCCCCTTCAAACGGCAGGAAAATGGCCAGCGTGAACAGAATGCCGACCGAAGCGCGGATCAGTATGATCTGGTGCAGTGGATAGTCACCAGACAGGAACTTGATTCCCATGTCGTTTACGGAAAAGGCAAGTCCGCCGGCCAAAGCGCACAGAATTGGCAGGCTGGCATTTTGTGCCTTCATGAACTGGGTCATTGAAATGCGCTCTGGTTTGAATCGGTCACAGGATCGCTGCGGCAGGCGAAGCTAACAGAAATGGAGCAGGCTCAAAGCAAAAAAGCTCCCGGTTTCCCGAGAGCTCTTTATATGATGGTGCGGTCGAGAAGACTCGAACTTCCACCCCGGTTAAAGGACAGCGACCTCAACGCTGCGCGTCTACCAATTCCGCCACGACCGCATGAGAAAAAAGCGGGGCACTTCCCCGCGAACTTCGTGACGCGATGTAGCAAAACCGCCTGTTGCATACAAGGGTTGATTGGCAAGCCGACAGTTTTTTTGTATGCCCCTCAAAGGCCAAAATCTGCGGCCGTTGCCCAGCCATTGCCTGCAATGACAGGGCCAGGAAAGGGAATTCGTATTGAGCACCGCACAGATCACCTGCAGGCCCACAGGAACCAAGCGCGGCGCGCTGGACCTATCAATGCTGCCTCAAGCCGGTTCAGCTGCTGTGCGGTGGGAGATTGCCGACGGACTTGTTCCCTACAAGGGGGCTGTGGAGCGGATGGAGGCGCTCGCCACTGACATCCGACTAGGCAAGGCTCCAGAAACGGTTTGGCTCCTTGAGCATCCCCCGCTCTATACTGCCGGCACGAGTGCCAGGGCATCTGATCTCCTGGCGGCCGACCGGTTTGAAGTACACAAGACCGGACGCGGCGGGGAGTACACCTATCATGGCCCCGGCCAGCGTGTGGCCTATGCGATGCTGGACCTGAACAGACGCAAGCAGGATGTACGCGCCTTCGTTGCAGCGCTGGAAAACTGGATCATTAGCACACTGGCCGATTTCAATATCAGGGGCGAACGGCGGGAGGACCGGGTTGGAGTTTGGGTTTCGCGTCCCGGGAAAGCCCCCCTGCCCGATGGCACAATGCGCGAAGACAAGATCGCAGCGATCGGTATCCGTCTGCGCAAATGGGTCAGTTTCCACGGCATAGCCATCAATGTGGAGCCGGAGCTGGAGCATTTCGAAGGGATCGTTCCCTGCGGCGTGCAGGGGCACGGCGTGACAAGCCTCGTGGATCTCGGTCTGCCCGTCACCATGGCTGATCTCGATGTTGCACTGAAGCGAAATTTCGAGGTGATTTTCGGTCCCGCTGAATAATCCTGACTGTTTGGCGGGGGTCGGTCGTATCCCTCGCCACTTGTCCTGACGGCTCAGGCGACCTTTTCGATCATTTGCCTAAGCCGGGGGTCAACCGAATGGCTTTCCCTGCGTATGAAATCAAGCAGCGCGCGCTCGTTCTCGTTGATCTTGCTATCGCGATTGATCCGTTCGATCAGCCAATCCGCTTCATTTGGATCAATGGCTTCGGCTGCGTTGCCGGCCTCAACAAATGCCCGATTCTTGCGATTCCAGGCCTTTTCCATCTGGACATGCGAAGACGTGAAGATGTCCTCGTAAAATTCCTTTGTGAAGACGCTTCCTAGTCCTGTGAATACATCACCGAGGAAACCAGGTACGTCCTGTTCTGCGTCTTCAAGCCATTCATTGCGGGCAATTGCCTCGGAGCGCGGAGGCGCACTACCGATGGATGCGGCCATCAGATAGTTCGCGTTGGCGCGAACGAACAGGTCCTGCCAGGAAGGATCGTTTCTGGCCTGGTCGGTGTATTCATTCAGGTCGAAGAGGATTTCTGCTTCCTGTCGTGAAATCGACAGACCGTTGGAACCGCCCGCGGCGTAGAGGATGGTGCGCAGGAGCTCGACCTCGGCGGCTCCAATAACGCCTTTGGTCAAATGCATGTCACGCGCAAGCGGCCCTTGGCCCTGCACGACTGCAAATGCAACCTGGGCCAGTGCGAAACCAGCCAGCGCCGGTGGGCATTCATTGGCCCGGGCCATGACCCGCACGAGCAACTCCAGTTCGCACGACGTATCAACCACCCCATCATGGGAGATCCGGTTTACCAGCCACTTGGCGTTCTGGTGACTTACATAGCCGCGCGGCTCTGCCTGGTTAACCGTGAAGTCGGTCATGGCCTCAATGAAGAACTCGTTCCACTCGGGGCACTTGTTGGTGATCGCGTCATTGAGCGCAAAAATCGCATCTGCTTCCAACTGGCTGACAATGCCATCCTGAAAGACCTCGCGGCGAAAGTGGCGAACGTCCTGCGGACCGATTACGCCGGGAGTTTTCAACAATTCGGCATAAGGCCCAAAATTCTGGTGATGCATGGGAACTTCCCCTCTTGATGCGTGCGCTTGCGCAATGACATGTCGGGGATTCTATCAAGCCATGGTTTCTGTAGTGCGAACAAACAGGGTTAGCGATGACTTAAGGCATGGTTAATGCGCGGTTAATAACCACATATGTGCTCAGATGGCCTTGCGTTCGCGCAGGAAGATATAAAGTCCCGAGCCGATGATAATGATTATACCGAGCCATTTCATCGGCGTCGGCAGTTCGCCCCAGATGAGATAGCCTGCAATGGTCATTGTAACGATCTCGAGATACTGGAACGGAGCCAGGATGGATGCCTCGGCGCGGGTAAAGGCAATTACGATCAGAAGGTGGGAAAGCGTTGCCAGCAGGATAATGGCTGCCAAATATACAACAACGGTATCAGTGACAGGCAGACGGAATGCCATATCCTCAACTGAGGCAATCCAGCCGATCAACAGGAAAACAGTACAGGCAATTGTGCCGCCAACGCCCGACCAGAATTGCATCACATAGGGGTGATCGGCTCCACCCAACTTTCGTGAAATGATCAAATAGATTGAAAACAGTAACGCAGTTCCAAGGGGCAGGAAGGCCTTGGCGCCGAAGACCTCATAGGTTGGCTGGATAATAAGCAATGCGCCGCCAAAACCGATGATTGCCGCCAGCGTGCGCCGCCAGCCGACCTTTTCCCGCAGGAAGATCGCCGATAACAACAACACAATGAGCGGTTCGACAAAGAAGATCGCAATGGCATCGGCCAGCGGAAGGTACTTGATTGCGATGAAAAAGATACTGACCGCCGCTCCGACCAACAGGCCCCGCAGCAGATTGGCCATATTGTTGACGCCGTTGACCTTGGCATAGCCAAGGCGCCAGCCAATGACAAAGAACAGCAGAACCGCCTGCCCGACGAACCTTACCCAGGTGATTGTAACTGGGCTTACATCGTGGCGCGTCGACAAAAGCTTCGAGATTACGTCCATTAACGGCGCGAGCATCATTGCCGTTATCATCAGGAACATGGCCAGATTGACCGCTGACATCTGCTTTTTGGGCAGCGTCGGACCGGCAGCAAGGGTTCCTGACACTGGCGCTACCGTGTCCTGGACACGATCCCTTTTATCTTCTGACATTGTCAAAGGACCCTGAACAGGTCGTGCGCGGCCGTCATTTCGGCAAGGCGCGACTGACGGCGCTTGCGGGCTTCATAGTCCTCGCCCCATTGAGAGATGTTGAAATCCTCGTCCACATGGGCAGCTGTCCAGGCTTCATCCAGACTGAGCCGCCCTTCAGCAAGCGCATATGCAATCAGTGCTGAACCGGTCAGTGACGTCATGGTATGAAGGCATGCCAGCTTCAGCGGAGAGTCATGTTTTGCAATAGCCCGCGAAAAAAGCGCCACCGCCTCTCTGGGCTGAACAACATGCATCACACCGTCGACCACCTCAAAGCGCGCGCCAAGCTCTTCGCCATACCAGTCCAGCAAAGGGTCCCAGTGTTCCTGCTGGGCCTCGACAAGCGTTTCGGGATGGGTTGCACGGTAGAAAAGAAGATCGTTGGAGGCAAAGCGCACAATGTCTTCAAGTACGGCCTGGCTTTCGGCTGCCACGCCATCCAGCGCGGTATTTGCAAGGCGTGTCCGGGGCATGGAAGCAGGGTCGATACGTTCGCCCTGGGCGCGCCATTCCTCTGCTACGAGTTCGGCAGCCTGAATGGTCGGAACTGTCATAAGAGTTTTGGCTGGGGTCTTTACCGCGCGTCCATCCAGCAGGATCGAATAGCCAGCAGCGGTCTGATCGCCGATGGAAACTTCCTTGTAGAAGCGTTTGGGCAGTACCGGGCGCATGTTTTCCTGCGCGGCGGTTTCGGGTGTGCGGGCGGCAACACCTTCAGCATCGAAAATTAGATTACGCATATTGCAGGGCCGGGTGTTCCAAGGCCTGATAGGATTGACCGGTGCGGAACTGGCGCATTTCGCCCTGCTGCCATTTTGCGAGAGCAGCATCAAGATCCAGCGAAGAATGGGCAACATGGCAGGCACCCGCCGCCACGATCCGCTCAACCGAATGGTAACCCCATGAAACACCGATAGCGGTTGCGCCGGCACTGACAGCCATTTCCATGTCAAAGCCGGTATCCCCTACCACTACCGCATTCCTTGGATGAACGCCGACTTCGTCACAGCATTCCAGCACCATGGCCGGGTGTGGCTTAGACGGGCAGTCATCTGCGCAACGGCTGGTCACGAAAACATTCTCGAAATGCGCCGTCTCCAACAGCTTGCGCACGCCCCGTCGGGACTTTCCGGTCACGATACCAAGAAGCGTGCCGGGCTGTGCAGCAAGCCTGCGAACAAGTGCGGGGATCCCGTTGAATGGCAGGCTTTGCATTTCCTCATACTGAGCGAGTTCGAGGTATATATGCTTGTATTCAGTGGTCATCGCCAGAACTTCATCGTCTATCTCGCGCTGCATGATGGTGGCAATGGCACGGTCAAGCGTGAGGCCTATGATGGAGCGGGTGGCATTTAGGGTCGGCTCTTCATAGCCAAAACGCAGGAAGGTCAACCGCATCGATTCGTAAATGATCGACTGGCTGTCTATGAGTGTTCCGTCTGCGTCGAAAAGAATTAGCCTCATGATTCGTTTTGTATATCTGCTTCGCGAATCAGCGGCAATCCGCAGCGAATCACTTTTTCAAAAAAATCGCTCTCGAAGAGTCAATTGGCCCGATTGCAGAAATTCGGACAGCGAAATTGCGAGTTTTCTCTTTGAGCATCAATTGTCGTCTTCACTGACATGATCCTCGTCAAAGGCCAGCAGGTTCCATGTTTGAAGCATGTGCGGAGGCAAGGGTGCCGTCACATCCAGCGTACCGCCATCAGGATGGGGGATACGGATGCGGCGGGCATGAAGATGCAGCTTGTTCTGGATGCCGCCGGGCAATTGCCAATTCTCGATATTGAAGTATTTCGAATCGCCGATGATCGGGTGGCCAATATACTGGGTATGGACCCGCAACTGATGTGTCCGCCCCGTGACAGGCTGGAGTTCGACCCAGGCAAGATTGGGACCGGACGTCTCGATGACCCTGTAGGTCGATACAGCATGGTCTGCCTCTGGCGTTCCGTGCTTGACCACAGCCATGTAATCATCGCCGTACTCATCGCTGATCCTTGCCAACCAGTTGGAGATCTTGCCTTCCTTGGGCTTGGGCACGCCCTTGACGATGGCCCAATAGGTCTTTTCGGTGTTGCGACCGCGGAAGGACTTGGCAAGCGCGGAAGCCGCTCCGCGTGTCTTGGCAACCACTAGGACACCGGACGTATCACGGTCAAGGCGATGCACCAGGCGGGGCTTCTCACCCTTTTTGTTGCGCAGAGACTCGAGCATCTTGTCGATATGCCGGTTGAGGCCGGATCCACCCTGGACGGCGAGCCCGGCAGGCTTGTTGAAAACGATCACCTTCTGGTCCTCGTAAAGCGTCATTGCCTTGAGGACATCAACATCATGGCGGTCACGAATGGTATTCATTGTCAGTGGGTCATGGGAGGTGCCGCCGCCATCGGCCAGCATGGGCGGTATGCGGATGCCCTGCCCTGTCTCAATCCTTGTATCGGACTTGACCCGTTTGCCATCGATGCGGATCTGCCCGGAACGCAGCAGTTTCTGTAGCTGGCCGAAACCGAGGCCGGGAAAATGCGATTTGAACCACCGGTCAAGGCGCATGCCGTTTTCATCGGCATCTACGGTTTTCTGTTCAACTCCGGCCATTTTCCCAGTCCGCTGTTTTCAAGGGGTCACGCTATCGTGCGGACAAGCCACAATCCGGCGAAAACCGCAAGGATGGACGCAAGAACACTGGCAAAAACATAACCTGCAGCAAGGCCCGCCTCGCCGCGCTGCCAGAGATTGGCCACATCCAGCGAAAATGCTGAAAAGGTGGTAAAGCCGCCGAGGATTCCGGTAGCCAGGAACATCCTTATATTATCTGGGGATAGCACGCCTGCACCGCCACGTTTTACAAGCCATCCTATCAGCAGGCCCATCGCCAGCGATCCGATGACGTTGACGAAAAGGGTGCCCCAGGGAAAGGCAGGGCCGAGCATCCGCAGCCAGAAAAGGCCGGCGAGATGCCTGAGCGAAGCGCCTATCGCGCCGCCAAGGGCTACAAGAAGGAAATGTGTCATCCGCCCTGTTTATCGCAGCGACCTGGCCGACGCCAGCGCTCAGGTAATAACATCGACCTCGGTTGCAAAATCCCTGACAAATGCCTCCAGCGCATTCCAATCCGTCAATTCGTGATCCTGGCTGGTGTCAATTGGGCCGCCTTCATGGTGCGATATCCGCCGCATCATGAAGCGCTTGAAGAAATCATACTCGACATACTTCAGCGCGCCTGCCGCATGATGAATACGATCGGCTTTCCAGCCCGTGCGTTTTTCCAGCCCGTCAGGATAAAGGGCAGACTCGGCACGCTCGGTTTCGTAGGGACTGGCGATTGAAAGCGAAACGGAAACGAATGCCGTTGGAAGATTGGAGAGCTCTGATTTCCAGCTTCTGATAAAGGTCTCGAACGCTTCGGGGTATCTTCCGATATGGATTGGTGCCGCCAGGATTGCCGCGTCAAAATCGCTGAATGCGGACAGTCCGGGCTGTCCCACATCGATCAATTCCGCCTTGATGCCTTCAGATTCCAACTGTTCAGCTATTTTTCCTGCCAGTTTGCGGGTATGGCCCTCAACTGATCCATAGAAAACTGCTATTTTCATCGCACCCTCCTAACAGGTCTGGATTTCGCACTCGCGTATTTCGAAATCGGAGAATTCGCCGATACGTTCAGCATCGTATTGGCGTCCATCGACACATTGGACTCGTGCCGAGTAAACCGGCTCGCCGCCCAATTCATTCTCCTGAATGTTGAGATAATAGGCGACCTCGCACTCCTTTTGCTGTTCCATGGCGAAGCCAAGCTCTTCCAGCCATGCAGGATTCTGCGACTGGGCCAGCGCAAAGCTGTTCACGGCCATGAAGGTTGTCAAAATCGATATCAATCGCATGAAGGTCATATTGATGCTCCCGAGTTGTCAGGCTCAACGTCTCACGAGCGGATATGATCCGCTTTGACACCGGTCAATGAACAGGCAGTTTTTTGATATTTAGCGCTGATTTCGTTCGCGCCGGAGCTTGCCCCAGTATTCAAGGCGCTTGTTGATCTCGCGCTCAAAGCCACGATCAGGCGGCTTGTACCAGGTCTGACGTCCCATCTCCTCGGGAAAATAGTCCTGACCGGAAAACGCGTCCGGCTCGTCATGGTCATAGCGATACCCTTCACCATAACCTTCATTCTTCATCAGCTTTGTCGGGGCGTTGAGAATATGCCGGGGCGGCAGGAGCGAGCCGTTTGTCTTGGCCGCCGCCATTGCCTGCTTGTAGGCAGTATAAACCGCATTGGATTTGGGCGCTGTCGCCAGATAGATGCAGGCCTGTGCCAGGGCCAATTCGCCTTCGGGCGAACCCAGAAAATCATAGGTTTGCCTTGCCGCATTGCACACAATCAGGGCTTGCGGATCGGCATTGCCGATATCCTCTGATGCCATCCGCACCAGCCTGCGACCGAGAAATCCTGGGTCCTCACCCGCATCCAGCATCCGGCAGAGATAGTAGAGGGCTGCATCCGGGTCCGATCCGCGAACTGCCTTGTGCAGCGCAGAAATCAGATTGTAGTGGCCATCGGCGCCCTTGTCGTAAATGGGGGCACGGCGCTGAAGGACTTTTTGCAGCGCTTCTGCCGTATAGGTTTCGCCCTCCCCGACCGTTCGCCAGACTTCCTCGGCGAGCGATAGTACTGCCCGGCCATCGCCGTCGCCCATCCTGACAATTGATGCCCTGGCTGCCTCGTCGAGGGGGAGTTCCTTGTCGCTCTCAGCCTCGGCACGCTGGAGTAATTGTTCAAGGCTTTCCGGCGTGTGTGGCTTGAAAGTCAGGACGCTTGCCCTTGAAAGAAGCGCGGCATTGAGTTCGAAACTCGGATTTTCCGTGGTAGCGCCTACCAGTATGATCGTGCCGTCTTCCATCACTGGCAGGAAACTATCCTGTTGTGCCTTGTTGAAGCGGTGGATCTCATCAACGAAAAGCAGCGTCACCTTGCCGTTGGAACGGCGCAAGCGCGCGGCCTCGAATACCTTCTTGAGGTCGGCCACCCCTGAAAAGATCGCCGAGATCTGTTCAAAAGCCATACCTGTTTCACCGGCGAGCAGGCGAGCAACCGTGGTCTTGCCGGTGCCGGGAGGTCCCCAGAATACAAGGCTGCCCAGCGTTCCGGAGCGGATCATCCGTGTCAAGGCGCCGTCCGGTCCGGTGAGGTGTTCCTGGCCGACCACCTCACCCAGCGCGCGCGGTCGAAGCCGCTCTGCCAGCGGACGATATCCCGCTGTCGGTTCCTTCGCGCCCTCGTCCTTGTTGAACAGATCAGCCAACACGACTTCCTACGGCCGGAACTGGCGGAAATACCTGCCATCGCGTTCGAAAACCAGCTGGCGGCCATTTCGCTCGAGCAGCACCTGCCAGCCGCCTCTTGAACCGCGCTCCATGATTGCAAGCGCATCCGACACATCCGCGATCTCGATGCCATTGATCGCAACAATGATGTCGCCTTTGCGCACACCGTTGGCCGCAGCGCGGGTGCGCGGAAGGACGTCCATAACAACCACGCCTTGCCTGGTCTGCAAGACGCCGACCTCGATTGCCACTGCCGGAGAGAGATTGGCGATTGTCGCACCTCCCAGTACCGCTTCCGGATCCACCGCGGTTTCCTGGCGAGGGGTAGTTTCAGGCGCCTCTTCCAGCCTCAACATGGCCACTTTGCGTTCGCGACCTGAAATCACCACTAGTTCAGCGTCCCCACCCACGCCGATTGTATCGAGGCGATAGGCTAGCGCATCATTGCTCTGGAGAACGCGCTGGTTGATGCCGATCACGACATCGCCGGGCTTGAGACCAGCCCTGTCAGCGGGGCTGCCCGGAATTACCGAGGCAACGAGCACGCCGCCCGGTCTTGTCATGCCAAGGGATTCCGCAATATCGGCAGTAACATCCTGGGTATCAGCACCGATCCATGGCCGCGTCACAGAGGTATCGCCCGCAGCAACCGACCGCAGGACAACCTGGGCCATGTTGGAAGGGATCGCGAAGCCAATGCCGATCGAACCACCTGAACGCGAATAGATCGCGGTATTTATGCCGACCAGCCGTCCCTTCATGTCGATCAGCGCGCCGCCGGAATTGCCCGGATTGATGGCTGCATCTGTCTGGATGAAGAAATCGAAGTCATTGATGCCGACACGTGAACGGGCAACGGCCGAGACGATACCGCTGGTGACCGTCTGCCCCACGCCGAAAGGGTTGCCAATGGCGAGCACCAGGTCGCCAACCTGCACTTCTTCGGAGTCGGCTATATCTATTTGAGTAAAGCCCCCCTTTTCCTTTGTCTTCAGCACCGCGAGGTCGGACTTTTCGTCCTTCAGGATGATATCAGCTTCGTATTCAGTCCCGTCAAACAAGACAATCTTCACTTCATCCGCATCGGAAATGACGTGATTGTTGGTTAGAATAATACCGTCGGCATCCACGATCACGCCCGAGCCCAAGGAATTCTGCATCTTGCGACGTTCGCGGCGCGGTGAGTCAAACGGGGTTGCTCCGCCAAAGAACCGCTCGAAAAACGGATCGCCTTCAAAAGGTGAGCGGCGAACCTGGACGGTTTTGGACGTGTAAACGTTCACGACCGATGGCGCGGCCTTTTTAACCAGTGGAGAGAACGTTAATTTGACTTCAAGATCTGAATCGGGAACCCGCTCCAGCCTATTGCTTTGACCGCTTTTTTCGCCTCCCAGCAATTCATCGATTGTTTTCTTGAAAACGTCTTCCAGAGTGCTCTGGGCGCTGGCTGGCGCTGTTGCAAGGAAGATGCTTGCCAAGACGACAAATACGGATGAAAGCAGCGAAATCTTGTGTATGGCCAATGTCACAATCCTGAGTTTAAATAGTGTGGGGCTAATCGACTGGTGTGGGAGATTTAAACATGAGAATTGCATCCTTCAATGTCGAAAATCTGTTCGACAGGGCCAAACTGCTCAATGGCGAGGATTGGGACGATACCCGCGCGCAACTTAACGCTTTCTCGGCTTTTGCGACCCTTTTGGAAAAACAGCAGTATAGCGCGTCCGACAAGGAAAAGATCAAGGAATACCTCCAACTGTTCGGCATGACACGCGATGACACCGGTCCCAATGTAATCATGCGGCGGAACCGTGGCCAATTGGTCAAGCGCAAACGCGATGGAACAATGGAAATCATCGCCAATGGTCGAGAGGACTGGATCGGCTGGATCGAGTTGCGCGAGGAACCCGTCAACGAACGCGCAATCCTCAATACGGCCCGAGTCATAAAAGATGTGGATGCGGATATTCTGGCTGTAGTCGAAGCAGAGAACCGGATCGCACTCAAGGAATTCAGCAACGACATTCTGCCAATGACTGATGGCACCCCCTACCCCAACATCATGCTGATCGATGGAAACGACACACGCGGTATCGATGTTGGCCTTGTTACCAAGGCCGGATGGGAAATCGGCCTGATGCGCAGCCATGTGCATGATCTTGATGAAAACGGCTACACCATTTTCAGCCGGGACTGCCCCGAGTTTCAGATCATTGCCCCGGATGGCACCGAAATCTGGGTGCTGGTAAACCACTTCAAAAGCAAGGGTTATGGCAGTCAGCGCGAGAATGACCGCAGGCGCAAGCGCCAGGCGCTGCGCACCGCCGAAATATACCGGAAACTATCGGACAAAGGTGTTGAACATGTTTGCATTGCCGGCGATCTCAATGACTATCCCGGTCGCGATCCGCTTTCTCCCTTGCTTGATGATACGGACCTGAAAGATGCTTCGGAGCATCCCGCTTTTGATGATGGCGGGTATCCGGGCACTTTTGGCGGCGCCAACAAGCGGGACAAAATTGATTACCTGCTGCTCTCGCCATCCCTGTTTGCAGCGATGAGCGGTGGCGGCTATTTCCGCAAGGGTGCATGGCCGGGCGTGCGACCCCGCAAATGGGATGCCTATGAGAATATCGAAAATAAGTTGCATACCGCTTCAGATCACCATGCAGTCTGGGCTGATATCGACCTGCCGCAAGTGATTGCCTGAAACGAGTGATGAAACAAAAAAGCCGGGGCTGGACCCCGGCTCTCATTTGCATTGGCAAATGTAGTAATTATGAGTTGGTTTCAGCCGCATCCGCTGCTTCGTCCTGCTCCATTGCTTCCAGGCGGGCGCGGTCCTTGGCGCCCTTGGCATCAGTGTCGCGGTCGACGAGTTCGACCACGGCCATTGGTGCACCATCGCCATAGCGGAAGCCGGCCTTGAGAACGCGGGTGTAGCCGCCATTGCGTTCGGCATAGCGTGGTCCGAGGACCTCGAAAAGCTTCCTGACCTGTTCGACGTCCTTGATCTGGCTGATCGCAAGACGGCGGGCGTGCAGGTCGCCGCGCTTTCCGAGCGTGATAAGCTTGTCAACGATTGAACGGATTTCCTTTGCCTTTGGCAGGGTCGTCACGATCTGTTCGTGTTCAATGACGCTGGTCGCCATATTGGCGAACATTGCCTTGCGGTGGCTTGCCGTTCTGTTGAGCTTACGGCCTTGATTGCGGTGGCGCATGGCGCTCCCCTTTTGTTATGCGGGCGACCTGGCACTTAAGATCGCCCTGGTTTGAAAAAGTGCGGCGGATCGGAACCGCCACACGGCTTGGATCAATAAGCGTCTTCGTAACGCTTGGCGAGATCTTCAATGTTCTCCGGTGGCCATGCAGGCACTTCCATGCCCAAATGCAGGCCCATGCCGGCGAGAACTTCCTTGATCTCGTTAAGCGACTTGCGGCCGAAGTTCGGCGTACGCAGCATTTCGCTTTCGGTCTTCTGGATCAGATCGCCGATGTAAACGATGTTGTCGTTCTTCAGGCAGTTTGCAGACCGTACGGAAAGCTCGAGTTCGTCGACCTTTTTCAGCAGCGCAGGGTTGAAAGCCAGTTCCTGGACTTCTTCCTGTGGCTCTTCCTTAACTGGTTCGTCGAAATTCACGAAAATCGACAGCTGATCCTGAACGATACGGGCGGCGTAGGCAACCGCGTCTTCAGGTGTTGCCGCCCCATTGGTTTCAACGGTTAGGGTCAACTTGTCATAGTCGAGAACCTGGCCCTCACGAGTCGCTTCAACCTTGTAGGAAACCTTGCGGACCGGCGAATAAAGGCTGTCGACCGGGATAAGGCCGATCGGTGCATCTTCGGAACGGTTGCGGTCGGCAGGAACGTATCCCTTGCCTGTATTGACCGTCAGTTCCATGCGGATTTCCGCACCTTCATCGAGGGTGCAGATTACGTGGTGCGGGTTGAGGATTTCGACATCGCCAACAGTCTGGATATCGCCGGCAGTAACAACGCCCGGGCCTTCCTTGCGCACGACCATGCGCTTGGGGCCGTCGCCTTCCATGCGAATCGCAATTTCCTTGATGTTCAGCACCATGTCGGTGACATCTTCACGAACGCCGGCGATTGATGAGAACTCATGCAAAACGCCATCAATCTGCACGGCAACAACTGATGCGCCCTGAAGAGAGGAAAGCAGGACGCGACGCAGTGCGTTGCCGAGTGTCAGGCCGTAGCCGCGCTCTAGCGGCTCTGCAACAATCACCGCCTTGGTCGGGCTGGATGAAACGATTTCGAGCTTGTTTGGCTTGATAAGCTCTGACCAGTTTTTCTGGATCATATTAACATTTTCCTACGGTTAGTCTGCCACCATCCGTTCGTGGCATTTTCCCAAGGCAGACCTGCAAGTCGGATGAAGTCGCAGGTATGGATTCCTGGTATCAGACGCGGCGCTTCTTGCGCGGGCGCACACCATTGTGGGGGATCGACGTCACATCGCGAATGGAGGTGATGTAGAAACCTGCGGCCTGCAAGGCGCGCAGAGCAGATTCGCGGCCGGAACCAGGGCCACGTACCTCGACCTCGAGGGTCTTCATGCCATGTTCCATCGCCTTCTTCGCGGCATCCTCGGCGGCAACCTGTGCTGCATAGGGCGTGGACTTGCGCGAGCCCTTGAAGCCCTGCATGCCTGCTGAAGACCAGGAAATCGCATTTCCCTGGGCGTCGGTGATGGTGATCATTGTATTGTTGAATGTGGAGTTCACGTGGGCTACGCCTGACGTGATATTCTTGCGTTCACGCCGTTTGACGCGACCTGCTTCCTTGGCCATTTCTCTTCCTTTGTTTTGATCTGGGCGCCGCCGTACTTCCAGCGGCTAGACCGGGACCGGCCCTATTCATTCGGACCGGACCCAATTGAAAAACGCGCCGGCCACGGGTGTGACCGGCCGCGCAACCTACTTCTTCTTGCCGGCGATTGCCTTGGCAGGACCCTTGCGCGTACGCGCATTGGTGTGGGTACGCTGACCGCGAACAGGAAGGCCGCGACGGTGACGAAGGCCACGGTAGCAGCCAAGGTCCATCAGGCGCTTGATGTTCATTGAGGTTTCGCGGCGGAGGTCACCCTCAACCGTGAAGTCCTGGTCAATAATTTCGCGGATCTTCAATACTTCAGCGTCGCTAAGCGCGTTGACCCGGCGGGTGACATCGATACCGGCCTTTTCAACGATCTCGGCAGCCCCTTTCGGGCCAATACCATGAATGTACTGAAGGGCAATTATTACTCGCTTCCCCGTAGGGATGTTGACGCCTGCTATACGGGCCATCTTGTTCTCCATGTGTTGGCGAATTGTTCGCCCAAGTTGCATTTCCCCGCGTCCGGTGGAGGCCGGCCCCTGCGGGCTCTGATTATTTCTTCGAGGAAGTGATTTCAAAACAAAAGACCGGCGCCGATATTCCAAACGAATCCGGTACCGATCTGAACTTCATCCCGATATGGGTGTGCTTTAGCGCCCAAACAAGGGTGGAGTCAAGCACTTGTGGGAGATCTGGCCCGAAATTTGCCAGAGCCACCAATCTGTTGCATCAATCCTCCAGTATTGTCCTGATGGACTGGGTAATTTCATCGATTTCGCCCATGCCGTTCACCCGCTCCAGCAGGCGGTATGCGTGGTAATATCCGATAAGCGGTGCGGTGTCCTTGTAATATGCAAACAGCCGCGTCTTGAGGGTCTCGGGGTTGTCGTCAGGGCGGCGTTTCATTTCGGTTCCGCCGCAACGGTCACAGACACCTTCCTTCTGGGGCTTCTTGAAAGTGTCGTGGTATCCCTCCCCGCAGTTTCCGCAAGTGTAACGGCCTGAGATGCGCTCGACCAATGCGTCATCATCCACCTGAAGGGTAATGACATGATCGATCTTCATTCCCTTCTCTTCCAGCAGGGAATAAAGAGCATCGGCCTGGTCGAGGGTGCGCGGGAAACCGTCAAGGATGAAACCATCCTTGCAATCGGGCTGGCTGATACGTTCTGAAATGATGCCAATCATTATATCATCGGAAACGAGTTTGCCGGCATCCATGACTGCCTTGGCCTTCTTGCCGATGTCGGAACCTTTAGCCACTGCCTCACGCAGCATGTCGCCGGTTGAAAGCTGTGGAATCCTATAGACATCGACCAGTCGCTTGGCCTGCGTCCCCTTTCCCGCACCTGGCGGGCCCAACAGTATCAGCTTCATTTTCTCTTGCTACTCCCGCCACGTGATCCGGCTCTGGCTTTGCCGCCGCGCAGCTGGGACTTCTTGATCAAGCCTTCATACTGGTGCGCCAAAAGGTGTCCCTGAATTTGCTGGATAGTATCCATCGGAACGGAGACCATAATCAACATAGACGTTCCTCCAAGAAAGGCGGAAATGCCGATATTACTGAGGAAAACTTCAGGAATGAGACAGACAATGACGAGGTAGATCGCACCGACCACTGTAATGCGGGTCAGAACATACTCGATGTAGTCTGCAGTGCGCTCACCCGGACGGATGCCAGGAATGAAGCCGCCCTGCTTTTTCAGGTTGTCGGCGGTGTCTTTCGGGTTGAATACAATCGCCGTGTAGAAGAAGGCGAAGAAGACGATCAGCGCCGCATAAAGCAACAGGTATACGGGCTGGCCACGGCCCAGATTGGCGGCAATCACGGAGAGCCATTCCGGCATGTTCTCGGAGTTGGCAAATCCGGCGACTGTCAGCGGCAGCAACAGCAGCGAAGAAGCGAAGATCGGTGGAATGACACCGGCGGTGTTCAGCTTGAGCGGCAGGTGCGAAGTATCGCCCTGGAACATCTTCATGCCAACCTGGCGCTTGGGATACTGAATCAGCAGACGGCGCTGGGCGCGCTCGACGAAGACGATTGCATAGATGATGACAACCATGCCGATCAGGATGGCAAGGATAACCGGCGTGGCGATGATACCCTGGCGGCCCTGCTCGAGGAGCTGTGCCACTGCGCCTGGCATGGCAGCCACGATACCGGCGAAAATGATCAGTGAGATACCGTTGCCCACGCCGCGGGCGGTCATCTGCTCACCCAGCCACATCAGGAACATTGTGCCGCCAACCAGGGATAGTACGGCCGTAATGCGGAAGAACCAGCCCGGATCAGTGACGATACCTGCCCCGCCCTCAAGGCCCACTGCGATGCCGTAAGCCTGAAGCGTTGCCAGGATCACCGTTCCGTAGCGGGTATACTGGTTGATGACCTTGCGGCCCTGCTCGCCCTCTTTCTTGAGCGCTTCGAGCGATGGCACGATGGATGTCATCAGCTGCATGATAATGGCGGCGGAAATATACGGCATGATGCCGAGGGCCAGTATCGCAAGACGCTCAACCGCGCCGCCTGCAAACATGTTGAACAGGCCCAAGACGCCCTGGCTCTGGCTGTCGAAGGCCTGTGCATAAGCGACCGGGTTGATACCCGGCAATGGAATATAGGTACCAAGGCGGTAAATGATCAGGGCACCCAGGGTAAACCAGAGGCGCTGCTTGAGCTCGGAAGCTTTAGAGAAGTTGGACCAGCTTAGATTGGCGGCGAGTTGTTCGGCAGCAGATGCCATGGAATTCTCCGGAAGTTCCGGCTGCCTTTCCATGTGGCAGCCTCAATAAGCGAACGCCCTATATGGACCTTGGATGGGGCACATTTCAATAGGCAGAACGAGCCAGATGTCGCACGATTGTGTGCAAACCACCGGTAATCCGGCCTGAAACTGGAAAGGCCCGGTCTTCACCGGGCCTTTCAAACTATACCCGGAACTACTTTCCGGCTGCGGCCATCTTGCGAGCCAGGTCCCTGTCGACCTGGGCACGTGGCGGCTTGCCATCAATCATTTCCTGGGCCTGGACTTTCCACTCCTGTGATTTCCAGGAGGAACCAAGTCCGGTATCCTTGCAGATTTTCGCCAGTTGGACGTCGTCCATTCCGACGAGTGCGGTCAGCGTGCCAACACCAGCAGCACGCAGGCCCTTGGCGGTCTTGGTGCCGATACCGTCGATCAGGACGATGTCGTCAACAAAGGGCACTGCATCAGCAGATTCGCCGGCAATCAGGAAGGAGCCACCAGCCTTTTGGAGTTTGGCAATCGCGTTTGCAGATGCGCCAGCGACGGCCACGTTCAACTTCGAGGTCACTTCGCCGTCAGCCATGATACGAACACCATCACGGACGCGGCGGATGACGCCAGCCTTTACCAGTGCTTCTGCATCGACAGTTGCTTTTGGATCGAGCTTGCCGGCATCGACTGCAACCTGCAGGCGGCCAAGCGAAACCACATTGTAATCCTTGGTAAACATGGCATTCGAGAAACCGCGCTTTGGCAAGCGGCGGTAAATCGGCATCTGGCCACCCTCGAAACCATTGAGGGCAACACCTGAACGGGACTTCTGACCCTTGACGCCACGGCCGCCGGTCTTGCCCTTGGAAGAGCCAATGCCCCGGCCCACGCGGCGACGGGAAGGATTGGCACCTTCATTGTCTCTGATATCATTGAGTTTCATGATTATATCTCCCCGTCTCAGGCTTCTTCGACGATGCGCACGAGGTGCGGGATCTTGTTGATCATGCCGCGTACTGCCGGAGTATCTTCCAGCGTGCGGCGACGGTGCATCTTGTTGAGGCCAAGTCCGATCAGCGTACGACGCTGTACATCGGGGCGGCGCAGCGGGCTGCCGATCTGCTCAACGGTAATGGTTTTCTTCTTGTCAGCCATTTTTCAACTTCCTGGCAACTGGCAGGCTTCCCTGCCCCGGAACTACCGGTCGATTATTCTTCGGTACCGATCAGGTCACGGCGGCGGGCTTGCAGGGTCGAATATTTCAGACCACGCTGGGCTGCGATATCCTTTGGATGCATCTGACGCTTCAGCGCATCGAAGGTCGCACGGACCATGTTGTACGGGTTGGATGAACCAATGGACTTTGCAACGACGTCCTGCACGCCAAGGGTTTCAAAAACCGCGCGCATTGGACCACCTGCGATGATTCCTGTACCTGGCTCGGCAGCACGAAGGTGCACCTTGCCAGCGCCGTGACGGCCATCCACATCGTGGTGAAGCGTTCGGCCGGAACGCAGCGGCACGAAAATCATGTCGCGCTTTGCAGATTCAGTAGCCTTGCGGATTGCCTCAGGCACTTCGCGGGCCTTGCCATGACCAAAGCCAACCCGGCCTTTCTGGTCGCCAACGACGACGAGAGCAGCAAAACCGAAGCGGCGGCCACCCTTCACAACCTTGGCAACGCGGTTGATGCCAACCAGCTTGTCAACAAACTCGCTATCGCGCTCTTCGCGCTCTTCGCGGTTTCCGCGACCTTTTCTTTCCTGTGCCATTATCCTGTCCTTGTTTTTTTCCGGAAGCAGCAGTGAATTTACCGCCTGCCGGTTTCCCACTCAGGGGACCTGGCAAACGGCGATGAAATTATCAGAAGTCCAGACCGCCTTCGCGCGCTGCATCGGCAAGGGCCTTGACCCTGCCGTGATACAGGAATGCACCACGGTCGAATACGACTTCCTTCACGCCCGCCTTGGAAGCGCGTTCTGCAACGAGCTTTCCGACAGCCGCGGCAGCAGCTGTATCCGCGCCTGATTTCAGATCGTTGCGAAGATCCTTTTCCAGGGTGGAAGCAGCAGCAACTGTCACGCCATTCGCGTCGTCGATGATCTGGGCATAGATGTTCTTGGAAGAACGATGAATGCTCAGCCGCGGACGGCCATTTGCGACCTTGCGGAGCTGACGGCGAACGCGGTTTGCGCGACGCTTGGTACCTTCGTGTTTGCTGGCCATAACGTTCTCGCCTTACTTCTTCTTGCCTTCCTTGCGGAAGATGGTCTCGTTGGAGTATTTCACGCCCTTGCCCTTATAGGGTTCAGGTGAACGGTATTTGCGGATTTCCGCAGCAACCTGTCCAACTTGCTGTTTATCGATACCGGTAACGGTGATTTCCGTTGGCTTGGGGGTTGCAACGGTGATGCCTTCCGGCACGTCGTAGACAACCTCATGAGAAAAACCAAGCGAAAGCTGAAGGTTCTTGCCCTGCATGGCAGCGCGGTAACCAACACCGTTGATTTCCAGTGACCTGGTGAAACCCACGGAAACACCGGTCATGATGTTCTCGATCTGGGTGCGGGACATGCCCCACTGGGAGCGCGCCACCTTGGTCTGATCCTTGGGATCAACCTTGATGCCGCCCTCTTCCATCGTCACCAGAACATTGTCATTCACCACAAACTGGAGCTCCCCTTTGGGGCCCTTTGCGGTCACGGTCTGGCCGTCAACAGAGGCAGAAACGCCCTGGGGAACAGCTACCGGTTTTTTTCCTATCCGAGACATAATGCTTAACCGTCCGGTTGAAAGTTCAAATTCAGTTCAGGCTTGCCAGATCAGAAGATCTGGCAAAGCACTTCGCCGCCAACATTCTTTTCACGGGCTTCATGATCAGCCATCACACCCATAGGGGTGGACAGGATCGAGATACCCAGGCCGTTCGCGACATTCGGGATGTTCTTGACTGAGGCGTATACGCGACGGCCAGGTTTTGAAACACGGGCAATCTCGCGGATGACCGGAGCGCCTTCATAGTATTTCAGTTCGATTTCGAGTTCGGACTTGCCGTTTCCGAAATCAACCTGGCTGTAGCCACGGATGTAGCCTTCCGACTGCAGAACATCAAGCACGCGTGCGCGCAGCTTGGAGTTCGGCGTGGTGATCTTGCCTTTTCCGCGCATCAGACCGTTGCGGATGCGGGTCAGCATATCGCCGAGAGGATCTGTCATAGACATGTGTAACGCTCCTTACCAGCTTGACTTGACAATGCCCGGCACCTTGCCGGTATTGCCGAGATCGCGCAGCGCGATACGAGACATTTTCAGCTTGCGATAATAACCGCGCGGACGCCCGGAAACCTCACAGCGGTTGCGCAGACGGGTCTTGGAACCATCGCGGGGCATCGCGGCCAGCTTGAGCTGCGCTTTGAAGCGCTCGCCCATCGGCGTGGACTTGTCCATGATGATCTTTTTCAGTGCAGCGCGCTTTTCGGCAGCGTTAGCTACCTGCTTCCTGCGGCGTGCATTCTTCTCAACGGCACTTACCTTAGCCATATCGGGTCCTTCCTTTCGCTTGCCGTTACTGGCGGAACGGGAAGTTGAAGTGACGCAGCAGAGCGCGCGCTTCATCATCCGTCTTTGCCGTCGTACAAACGATGACGTCCATGCCCCAGATCTGATCGACCTTGTCGTATTCGATCTCCGGGAACACAATGTGTTCCTTGATGCCCATGGCAAAGTTGCCACGGCCGTCAAAGCTTTTCGGGTTCAGGCCGCGGAAATCCCGAACGCGCGGAAGCGCGATGTTGATAAGGCGGTCCAGGAACTCATACATGTGCGCGCGACGCAGTGTTACCTTTGCGCCAAGGGGCATGTCTTCACGCACCTTGAAGCCGGCAATCGAGTTGCGGGCGCGAGTTACAACAGCCTTCTGACCGGCGATGAGGCTCAGGTCATCAGCGGCGCGCTGGGCCTTCTTGGAATCAGCGGTGGATTCACCAACGCCCATGTTCAGCACGACCTTGTCGATGCGCGGAACTTCCATCGGGTTGCTGTAACCGAATTCTTCGCGCACCTTCTGACGAATGACTTCGTCATAAAGCTTGCGCATACGCGGGGTGTAAGTCGTGTCAGCCATCGATCACTTCTCCGGAACGCTTGGCAACGCGAACCTTGCTGCCGTCATCGTTGATCTTGAAACCAACGCGGGTTGGCTTGCCATCCTTTGGGTCAGCCAGCGCGAGGTTGGAAACCTGGATTGGGGCTTCCTTGGTAACGATGCCGCCTTCGGAATTCTGGGTCTGGCGTGTGTGGCGCTTGACCAGGTTCACACCGCGCACAAGAGCACGGCCTTCCTTGGGCATCATCTGGATGATTTCACCGGTGCGGCCCTTGTCCTTGCCGGTAAGAACGACAACCTTGTCGCCTTTGCGGATTTTCTGCATCTCGCCGCTCCTTAGAGAACTTCTGGGGCCAGGGAGATGATCTTCATGTGGTTCTTGGCGCGAAGTTCGCGCGGAACCGGTCCGAAGATACGGGTACCTACTGGCTCTTTGTTGTTGTTTACGAGAACGGCAGCGTTACCGTCGAAGCGGATCACGCTGCCGTCGGCGCGACGGATGTCCTTTGCGGTGCGAACCACAACGGCTTTCATCACGTCGCCTTTTTTCACGCGGCCGCGCGGAATGGCTTCCTTGATGGAAACCACAATAATGTCACCAACGCTGGCATATTTCCGCTTGGAACCGCCCAGCACCTTGATGCACATAACACGACGGGCACCGGAATTATCGGCAACGTCGAGGTTTGTTTGCATCTGAATCATGACTGGCTACCTTCTGTCTTGATCGCGAGAAAAGGGCCCTGCCCTTCCCGCTGCTTCTATGTCGCCTGGGACTTGAAGATCAGGCTGAGGCCTGGGCTTCAATGACCCTCCAGCGCTTATCCCTGGAAATCGGTGCGCATTCTTCAATGAAGATCTGATCGCCGACCTTGTGCTTGTTGGTCTCGTCATGAGCCTTGTAGTTCTTGGAGCGGCGAACCGTTTTCTTGAACAGCGGATGGGTAAAGCGACGCTCTACACGAACCACTACGGTTTTGTCGTTCTTGTCACTGACTACAGTGCCCTGCAATACGCGCTTTGGCATATCCCGGTTCCTTACGCTTTGGCTGCTTCCGCCAATTTCTGGCGGGCAATGGTCTGAATGCGTGCGATGTCGCGGCGAACCTGGCGCATCCTCACGGTGTTTTCCAACTGACCGGTAGCTTTCTGGAAGCGCAGGTTGAACTGCTCTTTCTTCAGCTTCAGCAGCTCATCCTTGAGCTGGTCTTCGGTCATTGCTCGAACGTCACTGGCCTTCATGGCTAGACTTCCTTCTTTCTACAACGCGATGCTTAGTCGGCGATGCGCTGGATGAAACGGGTTTTCACGGGCAGCTTCATTGCGCCAAGGCGCAGCGCTTCACGTGCTATATCCTCGGGAACACCATCGATCTCGAACATGATGCGGCCCGGTTTGACCTTGCATGCCCAGTAATCAACAGAGCCCTTGCCCTTGCCCATACGGACTTCGGTAGGCTTGGATGTTACAGGCACATCAGGGAAGATGCGGATCCACACGCGGCCGGCACGTTTCATGTGACGGGTGATAGCACGACGGGCTGCCTCAATCTGGCGGGCAGTCACGCGCTCTGGCTCCTGAGCCTTGAGGCCGAATGCACCGAAATTCAGATCGGTTCCGCCCTTGGCATTGCCCTTGATGCGGCCCTTGTGCTGCTTGCGGAATTTTGTGCGCTTTGGCTGAAGCATTGTCTTTTCCTACGATAATCAGGTGTCTCGCCGTTTGCCTGGGGTCAAAAACCTCAGGCGTTCTGGCGACGGTTGCCCTGGTCACTTCCCTCTGTTGCACGGCGCTCTGAAGCCATAGGATCATGCTCAAGGATTTCTCCCTTGAAGATCCAGACCTTCACACCGCAAATGCCATATGCGGTCGAAGCTTCGGCTGTGCCGTAATCAATATCTGCACGCAGCGTATGAAGCGGCACGCGGCCTTCGCGGTACCATTCCATGCGGGCGATTTCAGCGCCGCCGAGACGACCGCCGCAGTTGATGCGGATGCCTTCGGCACCAAGGCGCATGGCTGACTGAACAGCACGCTTCATGGCACGGCGGAACGCGATACGGCGCTCGAGCTGCTGTGCGATGGACTGTGCAACGATCGTGGCGTCGATCTCGGGCTTGCGCACTTCAACAATGTTGATGTGAACCTCGGAGTCGGTGAACTCGCCAACCTTCTTGCGCAGTTTCTCGATATCAGCGCCCTTCTTGCCGATGATGATGCCCGGACGTGCAGCATGAATGGTCACGCGGCATTTCTTGTGCGGGCGCTCAATCACGATCTTGGAGACGGAAGCAGCTGCAAGTTCCTTCTGGAGATACTTTCGGATCTGCAGGTCTTCATGCAGCAGCTTGCCATACTCACCGGCTTCGGCGAACCAGCGAGAATCCCAGGTGCGGTTGATGCCAAGGCGCAGGCCGATTGGGTTGGATTTCTGACCCATTATGCGGCCTCCTCTTCTTCAACTTCACGAACAACGATTGTCAGATGCGAAAACGGACGCAGGATCCGGCTGGCGCGGCCGCGCCCACGCACGTGAAAGCGCTTCATGACAATGGACTTGCCGACATAGGCCTCGGCCACAATCAGGCTGTCCACGTCGAGATCGTGGTTGTTTTCAGCATTGGCGATCGCGGATTGAAGTGTCTTCTTGACGGTTTCAGCGATCCGCTTGCGGGAGAAGGTCAGGTCAGCCAGGGCCGTGTTGACCTTCTTGCCGCGGATCAGTGCGGCTACCAGGTTAAGTTTCTGCGGGCTGACGCGGATGGTACGGGTAACTGCCCGTGCCTCGTTGTCTTTCAGCGCCCGTTCGCGCTTCGGCTTGCCCATTGTTACTTCCTCTTCGCTTTCTTGTCCGCACCATGTCCGTAATAGGTGCGGGAGGGAGAGAATTCGCCCAGCTTGTGGCCAACCATGTCCTCGGAAACGGAGACAGGGATGTGTTTCTGGCCGTTATAGACGCCAAAAGTCAGGCCCACGAACTGTGGCAGGATCGTCGAACGACGGCTCCAGGTCTTGATCACTTCATTGCGGCCGCCTTCACGAACTTTGTCTGCCTTCTTGAGCAGATATCCGTCGACGAACGGGCCTTTCCAGACTGAACGAGTCACTTTGTTGACCTCTTACTTCTTGCGCTGATGACGTGAGCGCATGATAAACTTGTCGGACGTCTTGTTGGTCCGGGTTTTCTTGCCCTTGGTTGGCTTGCCCCAAGGGGTAACCGGGTGACGACCACCTGATGTTCGGCCTTCACCACCACCATGGGGGTGATCGACCGGGTTCATGGCAACGCCGCGAACATGGGGGCGGCGACCGAGCCAGCGATTGCGGCCGGCCTTGCCCTTGTTGGTGTTCGAGTTGTCCGGGTTGGAAACCGCGCCGATGGTGGCCATGCAGTTACCATGAACCAGGCGCTGTTCGCCCGAATTCAGGCGAAGAATGGAGTTGGCACCATCGCGGCCGACCAGCTGTGCATAAGCGCCGGCTGAGCGTGCAATCTGGGCGCCCTTCTCAGGCTTCATTTCAATCGCATGGATGATCGAGCCGACCGGAATGGCGCGCAATGGCATGGCATTGCCCGGCTTCACATCGGCAGAAGCCGATGCAATTACCTTGTCACCGGCAGCTACACGCTGTGGTGCGAGGATGTAGGACAGTTCACCATCGTCATATTTCAGCAATGCAATGAACGCAGTCCGGTTCGGATCGTATTCGATACGCTCGATGGTTGCTTCAATGTCCCACTTGCGGCGCTTGAAATCGATCATGCGATAGGCGCGCTTGTGACCGCCGCCACGGTGACGGGCGGTTACGCGGCCTGCGTTGTTGCGGCCACCGCTAGAGGTCAGGCCTTCGGTCAACGACTTGACCGGCTTGCCCTTCCACAGCTCGGAACGATCGACGATCACCAGTTGGCGCGTGCCGGGCGTTCTTGGATTGAACTTCTTAAGTGCCATGGTTCTGACCCTTGTTCCCTTGTTCCTTAAAGACCTGTCGTCACATCAATGGACTGGCCTTCGGCCAGGGTGACAACTGCCTTCTTCACATCGCTCTGGCGACCCTTGATGCCGCGAAAACGCTTTACCTTGCCCTTGCGCACCAGTGTATTGACGGCAGTCACCTTGACGGAGAACAGGCCTTCAACGGCTGCCTTGATTTCAGGCTTGGTCGCGTTGGGGGCAACATTGAAAATCACCTGGTTGGCTTCGGAAGCCATGGTGGATTTTTCAGTGATGACCGGAGAAACGATCACATCATAATGACGAATTTTACTCATTTGAAGCGAGCCTCCAGTGCCTCGACAGCTGCCTTCGAAAGCACGAGCTTGTGCCGGCGCAATATGTCGTAAACGTTGATACCCTGGACAGGCAGCAGATCCACATTCGGGACGTTGCGGGTTGCCAGAGCAAAATTCTGGTCCAGTTCGGCGCCGCCGATAAACAACGCATTCTCAAGACCAAGTTTGGCCAGCGTACTGCGCAGCGCCGAGGTTTTAGCTTCTTTCATGGACAACTCGTCCACGATGACGATCTCGCCGGAAGCCTGTTTTGCCGACAAGGCATGCCTGAGAGCCAGCGCGCGCACCTTTTTGGGAAGGTCGAAGGTATGGTCACGCGGTGTTGGGCCGAATGCACGGCCACCACCACGGAACTGTGGCGCCTTTGCAGTTGAGTGGCGAGCGTTGCCGGTACTCTTCTGCTTGTACATCTTCTTGCCCGTGCGGGAGACTTCACTGCGGTTCTTCACATCATGTGTACCGGCGCGACGCTTGGCGAGCTGGTAGCGCACCATGCGCTGGATCAGATCGGCGCGAGGCTCGAGGCCGAACACATCATCAGCAAGGGAAATCTTGCCGGATGCCTTGCCATCAAGGGTGGTTACATTGATATCCATTATTCCTTGCCCTCATTGTCTTCGCGGGCAGCTTCAGCCGCTTGTGCTTCAGCCTGCTGTGCAGCTTCGATTGCTGCCTGCTCTTCGGCAACCAAAGCCTCCTGGGCTTCCTCGATGGCTGCCTCAACGGCCTTGATCTGTTCACGGGTTGCGGCAGGGAAAATCAGTCCTTCCGGAGCTGCCTTCTTGACCGCATCCTTGACCATCACCCATGCACCCTTAGAGCCGGGAACCGCACCCTTGATCAGAACCAGGCCACGATCGTTGTCCACACGGACTACTTCAAGGTTCTGGGTGGTCACGGACGTATTGCCCATCTGACCAGCCATTTTCTTGCCCTTGAAAACCTTGCCGGGATCCTGGCACATACCGGTCGAACCATGTGAACGGTGTGACACGGAGTTACCATGGGAGGCGCGGCCGCCGCCAAAATTGTGGCGTTTCATCGAACCGGCAAAACCTTTACCGATCGTCGTTCCGGTCACATCGACCTTCTGGCCCGGCAGGTAATGTCCGGCAATGATTTCAGCGCCCACATCGAGCATGTTCTCGGGAGAAACACGAAACTCGGCTACCTTGCGCTTTGGCTCGACCTTCGCAACTGCGAAGTGGCCGCGCATCGGCTTGGTCGTGTTTTTCACCTTGGCCATGCCTGCGCCAAGCTGCACGGCGCTATAGCCGTGTTTTTCCTCGGTCCGCTGGGCAACAACCTGGACATTGTCCAGTTTGAGAACGGTGACAGGCACCTGCTCTCCCGCTTCCGTATAGATGCGGGTCATTCCCAGTTTCTGTGCAATTACACCAGAACGCATCGGTTCAATCCTTCATAGAGTTGCAGGACGCCATCCTATCGGCAGTTCCAGGGAATTCCCGGACGGGTCCTGTCTCCGTTGTTTCAACATTTCACGTCAGAGTTTGATTTCGACATCAACCCCGGCTGAAAGGTCCAGTTTCATCAGCGCATCGACAGTTTGTGGAGTTGGATCCACGATGTCGAGCATCCGCTTGTGGGTGCGCATTTCGAACTGCTCGCGGCTTTTCTTGTCGATGTGCGGCGAACGGTTGACCGTGAACTTCTCGATACGGGTCGGCAGCGGCACGGGACCGCGAACCTGAGCACCGGTGCGCTTCGCCGTGGAAACTATTTCCTTGGTCGAAGAGTCGAGGATGCGATGGTCAAACGCTTTCAGACGAATGCGAATATTTTGCCCAGTCATGTTTCAACTTTCTCTTTCTGCACTACCCCACCCCTCGGACGGGGTTTCGGCAAAAGACAATCTTTCAAAGGGAGCGCCAGCGAACCAGCGCCCCGAAACCCATCAATCGATGATGGATGCGACGATGCCTGCACCGACGGTGCGGCCACCTTCACGGATCG